>CAIZPE010000318.1 GCA_903934795.1 uncultured bacterium
ACGACCCGCTCGCCCTGCGGCTTGCGCCCCTGATCGATCACCCCCTCCATCGCCTGCTCGGGCTGGAGGCGTGCCGCAGCCACGACGGCGAGGGGCATCTCGCCATCACGGTGAGCGCCATCAACAGCAGCCCGGCCGGCGGTCTGCACGGCGGCGTGGTCTACCTGCTCAGCGATGTCTGCGCCATGGTCGGCCTGATGAGCCGGCTGCCGGCCGACCAGCATGCGGTGACCCATGACATCCAGGTGTCGGTCATGCGCTCGGCGGGGCCGGGCGATCGCGTGAGCTTCGACTCGCGCATCACGCACCTCGGGCGTCGCCTGTGCTTCTGCGAGGTGGTGGTGCAAAGCGGCGGGAAAACCCTGGCGAGTGCCCGGGTCACCAAGAGTCTTGTTGCGGCACCGGGGTCGATGACGCCGCCCTGAGGCGCGAGCCGGGACCCTCGCGGGGGGCGCCGGCGCCTGGCAAACCGATACGCGAGGCGACTTCAGCGCATCAGAATCACCTGCTCCCAGGCCTGGCGCGGCGAGAAGATCCGCAGGCTCCCCCGGGGATCCCACCCCAGAACCCGCGGGTCGCCCGTGATGAACACCTCTGCGCCTGCCGTGTGAGCCGCGGCCACGAGGCGGGCATCCGCATCAGCCGCGGGCTCGGCAACATCCGGTACGAGCGCCGCACAGGCCCACAGCGCATCGAAGCGCTCGAGCGCCGGCCCATGGCGAGGGAACTTGCGCCGCAGCACGGCATGCGCCTCCTCACGCACCAGGGCGCTGGTCAGGATGCAATGGCCCCTGGCGTCGATTTCGAGCAGCAGTTCGGCGCACAGGCCGGGAAACACCGCGGCCGACAACCACACATTCGTGTCGAGGAATACCCGCACGGCACCTGCCCACCACTCAGCTGACATCCCGCAGGATGTCCTCCTCGGTCAACCAGCCCGCCGCGCGGGCCTGGGGCACCTCGGACAGGACGCTCCGACCCTCACCCCCGCAGCCGGGCACACACCGCCGCCGTCACCTGCGCCGTGGTGGCCGTGCCGCCCAGGTCGCGGGTGTGCAGGGACGGATCGGCGGTCACCGACTCGATCGCGGCCATCAGGCGGGCGGCGGCGGCCGGCTCGCCGAGGTGCTCGAGCATCATCACCACCGACCAGAAGGTGCCCACCGGGTTGGCCAGGCCCTTGCCCATGATGTCGAAGGCCGAGCCGTGGATCGGCTCGAACATCGAGGGATAGCGCCGCTCGGGGTCGATGTTGCCGGTGGGCGCGATGCCCAGGCTGCCGGCCAGGGCCGCCGCCAGGTCCGACAGGATGTCGGCGTGCAGGTTGGTGGCCACGATGGTGTCGAGCGAGGCTGGCCGGTTGACCATGCGGGCGGTCATCGCGTCGACCAGCTCCTTGTCCCAGCGCACCTGCGGGAACTCGCGCGCCACCTCGGCGGCGATCTCGTCCCACATCACCATCGCGTGGCGCTGGGCATTGCTCTTGGTGACCACGCTGAGCAGGCGGCGCGGCCGCGAGGCGGCCAGCCGGAACGCGAAGCGCAGGATGCGCTCCACCCCGGCTCGGGTCATGATCGAGACATCGGTGGCCACCTCGATCGGGTGGCCCTGATGCGCCCGACCGCCCACGCCGGCATACTCGCCCTCGGAGTTCTCGCGCACGATCACCCAGTCGAGATCGGCCGGTGCGCAGCGCTTGAGCGGGGCATCGATGCCCGGCAGGATCCGGGTGGGCCGCACATTGGCGTACTGGTCGAAGCCCTGGCAGATCTTCAGGCGCAGGCCCCACAGCGTGATGTGGTCGGGAATGTCCGGATCGCCGGCCGAGCCGAACAGGATGGCATCCATGTCGCGCAGCGCCGCCAGGCCGTCGGCCGGCATCATCAGGCCATGGCGCCGGTAGTGGTCGCCGCCCCAGTCGAAGTCGGTGAAGGCCAGGCCGAAGCCCGCGCCGGCGGCCGCCAGCGCCTCAAGCACCTGGCGCCCCGCCGGGATCACCTCCTTGCCGATGCCGTCTCCGGGAATGGTGGCGATGCGATAGGTCTTCATGGACGGGGCTCCAGGCGGTGGTCGGTGGACGATGGGCGGTGGACGATGCCCGCACTCTAGATCATGGCCAGACCGACGACCGGCCGCCAGCACCTGCGGCTGACCCGCCGCTCGTCCGCCGGCGCCGCAGCCGCCCTTGCCCCGGCGCAATGCCGCCGACTCCATCGGCAGCAGACTGGCCGACATGACGCCGGCCATCGCGCAAAAGACGCCGCTGGTGAGACTTATTTCCTCAAGTCGCTCATGCAGCGGCCGATGTCTGACGCAAGCGGCGAAGGAAAAGCGCCGTTCGTCGGTGATTCAGAGGGGCTGTCATGCTGCCGATCAAGACCGGAATCCTCATGCTCGTCATCGCCCTGTTCTTCGGGGTGGTGCGCGTGGAACATGGCCACGACCCGCTCGGCGGCCAGCGCTGGGTGAAGTTCAGCGTGAACGAACGCACCGTGGCGGCCGCCCGCGTGCTGCTCGCGCAGGCGATCGAGGCCTCCGGCGACTGGCGCTTGAGCGAGCCGTCCACGGCCAGTCCGCCACCGCGGGCAGGCCCATCGGCAGGCATGCTCCCGGCATCAGGCCATCCATCCGGGGAAATCCGCCTCCGGTGAGACTTATTTCCTCAAGCGGCTCAAGGAACGGCCGATGACGGAGGAAGCCGGCGGAAGAAAAACGCCGCTCATCCTTCAACGGACACCGACTGCATGTTCCCGGCCAAAGCCGTCCTCGCGCTGCTCGCCCTCGCCGTCACCTTCGGCGTGGTGCGGCTCGAGCACGGCCACGACCCGATCACCGGCGACAACTGGGTCAAGCTGAGCGTCAGCGACCGAACCATGCAAACCGCCCGCGTGGTGATGGCCCATGCCCTCGAAGCCACCCGTGCGATCCAGGACGACGGCGCCGATCCCGGCCCGCGGGTCACCGAGCCCAATCCCCGAACCGCCGGCCGCTGAGCCGCGGTCATTCGCTTACCATCGGGCTCAGATCCGCCCGATCCCCGCGGCGGTCTGTCCACCGGACCCGTCGCATGGACACCAGCCTCACCCTGAAGCAGCGCATCCAGGCCGGCCACACCGCCCTGGGCTCGATGGTCTTCGAGTTCTTCTCGCCAGGCATGGCGCGAATCGCCCGCGAAGCAGGCGCTGACTTCCTGATCTACGACATGGAGCACAGCGGCACCGGCATCGACACCGTCAAGGCGCAGTGCGCGGCCTGTGCGGGCACCGGTCTGGCCCCGATCGTGCGGGTGCCGCACCACGACTACAGCGCGGTCGCCGGCGCACTCGACGCCGGCGCCCACGGCATCATGGTGCCGATGGTGGCCAGCGCCGCGCAGGCGGCCGAACTGGTGTCCTTCACCCGCTACCCGCCGCGCGGCCGACGCGGCGCGGCCTTCGGCATGGCCCATGACGGCTACCGCGCCGGCAGCCCCCTGGAGAAGATGGCCGCCGCCGAGGCCCGCACCCTGGTGGTGGCCATGATCGAGACCGTGGAGGGTCTGGCCGAGGTCGACGCGATCGCCGCGGTGCCGGGGGTGGATGTGCTCTTCCTCGGGCACTTCGATCTCACCAACTTCATGGGCATTCCGGCGGCATTCACCGACCCCCGCTTCGAGCAGGCCCTGGCCGACATCGGCGCCGCGGCACGGCGCCACGGCAAGATCGCCGGCACCATGGCCGGTGACGCCGCCTGGGCGGCCCGGTTGCACGCCCACGGCTTCCGGCTCTTCGCCTGCGGCATCGATGTCCACCTTTACCAGCAGGCGCTGGCCGGCAGCATCCGGGCGGTGCGGGCGCTGGGCTGAAGACCGGGATGGCCTCACCCGCCGGGCCGCGCCAGCCCGCGCCCCTGCCCCGCTCGCGGGCGCCGGCGCTGCTGCTCGCCGGCGGGCTGATCCTGGCCGGGGTGCTGGCGGCACTGGCCGTGGGCCGCTATCCGGTGGCGCCCGCCGACCTGGTGCGGGCGATGTGGGCCGCGCTGGGCGGCGCTCCCGCCGGCCTGGACGACACCACCCGCACGGTGGTGCTCGGCATCCGCGGCCCAAGGATCCTGGCCGCGCTGCTGGTGGGCGCAGCCCTGTCGGCCGCGGGCTGCGCCTTCCAGGCGCTGTTCCGCAACCCGCTGGTCTCGCCCGACATCCTCGGCGCCTCGTCCGGGGCGGCGCTCGGCGCGATGCTGGCCATTCTGCTGGGCATCACCGACGCCGGCCTGCAGCTTGCCGCCTTCGCGGGCGCGCTGGCCGCGGTCACGCTGGTCTACCGGCTTGCCGGCGCCGCCAGGCAGGCCGATCCGCTGCTCGGACTGCTGCTGGTCGGCCTGGTGGTGGGCGCCCTTCTGGGCGCGGCCATCGGCCTGCTCAAGATCCTGGCCGATCCACGCGATCAGCTCCCGGCCATGACCTTCTGGCTGCTGGGCAGTCTGGCCGGCATCGGCTCCGCCGACCTGCCGGCACTGCTGCTCACCCTGCTGCCCGCCGGGGCGCTGCTGATCGCGCTGCGCTGGCGGCTGGATGCCCTCTCCCTGCCTGCCGATGAAGCTGCGGCGCTGGGCGTCCCGGTGGCGCGGCTGCGGCTGATGGTGGTGGCGGCCGCCACCCTGGCCACCGCCGCCAGCGTGGCGGTGGCCGGCATCGTCGGCTGGATCGGACTGGTGGTGCCGCACCTCGCGCGGGGGCTGGCCGGGCCCTCCTTCGCGCGCAGCCTGCCGCTGTCAATGTTCCTCGGCGGCGGCCTGCTGCTGCTGGTCGATACCCTGGCCCGCGGCCTCGGGCCGACCGAGCTGCCGCTGGGCGTGCTCACCGCGCTGATCGGCACCCCCTGCTTCCTGTGGCTGATCCGGCGCGCCGGGCGCTCGGCGCCCTGAGGCCCGGGATCGGACGGACATGCTCAGCGCCAGCCATCTGGTGATCGGCCATGCGGGCGCCGCACTGGGCGCGCCCTGCTCGGTGCGGCTCTCGGCCGGACGGGTCTGCGCCCTGCTCGGCCCCAATGGTGCCGGCAAGACCACCCTGATGCGCACCCTCCTCGGCCTGATCGCCCCGGTGGCCGGCGAGATCCTCATCGAGGGCCGGCCCCTGGCCGGGCTGGACGAGCGTGAACGCGCACGCCGGATGGCCTGGGTGCCGCAGCAGCAGGCCGGTGGCTTCGACTGGCCGGTGCGCGAACTGGTGCTGATGGGGCGCAGCGCCCACGGCGGTCTGCTCGCGGCCCCCAGCGCCCACGATCGCGCCGTGGTGGCGGCCGCGCTCGAGCGCCTGGGCATCGCGGCGCTCGCCGACCGACCGCTCTCGCGCCTGAGCGGCGGCGAGCGCCAGCTCTCGCTGATCGCGCGGGCGCTGGCCCAGCAGGCCCGACTGGTGATGCTCGACGAGCCCACCGCCAGCCTGGACTTCGGCAATCAGGGCCGGGTGATGCGCGAGGTGCGGCGGCTTGCCGATGCCGGCATGGCCGTGCTGTTCAGCACGCATGACCCGAACCTCGCGCTGCGCCACGCTGACGAAGCCTGGCTGCTGCAGGCCGGCCGGGTGTGCGAGCAGGGCGAGGCGGCCACGGTGCTCGATGCGCACCGGCTCTCGGGCCTGTACGGCGTGCCGGTGCGCGAACTGCCGCTGATGGGACCACCGGGGCGCCTCTTCCTCACCGACTGAACCACGCACGAAACGGCTCCGCGCGGATTTCGGCCTGATCCGCCTCGGCAAGTGCGGCACAGGGGCGCATCATGTCGGCCCGAGTCCGACGACACCCGGAGATCCGATGCGCACCCTGGAATTCGGCTGGTTCCTGCCCACCTCGGGCGACACCATCAGCTATGGCCGCAAGGACGGCCACCTGCCGCCCTCGATGGAGGCCTTCGAGCGCATCGCCCGGGCCGCCGAGGATGCCGGCTTCGAATACCTGCTGGTGCCGGTGTCCTCCACCTGCTGGGACGCCTACATCAGTTCGGCGATGGTGCTGGCGCGCACCGAGCGCATCCGCATGCTGGTGGCGGCGCGCCCGGGCTATGTGAACCCGGTGCTGCTCGCCCGCATGGTGGGCGCGATGGAGCAGCTCTCCGGCGGTGGTCGGGTGGCGGTCAACCTGATCGCCGGCCAGAGCGACACCGAGGCCGTGCAGGACGGCATCACCCTCGCCAAGGAGGACCGCTACGCGCACATGGACGAGGATGTGGTCATCATGAAGCGGCTCTGGAGCGATGGCTCGCCCTTCCACTTCGAGGGCCGGTTCACGCAACTGCAGGGCGCGCGCATCGCACCGCGGCCCACCCGCCCGCCGCGCTTCTATCTGGGTGGCGGCTCGCTCGAGGCCTGGGAGGTGTCGGCGAGGCACTCCGATGTGCACCTCTTCTGGGGCGACACCGTCGAGACCATCGCCGCCAACATGGTCACCATCCGCGAGATGGCGGCGCGCCACGGCCGCGCCCACGAGATCGGCTTCGGCATGCGGCTGCAGATCTGCTGCCGCGAGACCGAGGACGAGGCCTGGGCCGCGGCACATGCCCTGCTCGAGGGCGTCACCGAGTCGCAGACCGACTTCATCCGCCGCTACTACGGCAGTTCGGCCGCCAACCGGCGGGTGCAGCAGCTCGCCCAGGAGCACGGCGAGCTGATCGCACCCCACCTCTGGACCGGCATCACCCGGGTGCGCCCGGGCGCGGGCATCGTGGTGGTGGGCAATCCGCAGCAGTGCGCCGACACCCTGCAGCAGTTCATAGACATCGGCTGCCACTCCTTCTGCCTGTCGGGCTATCTGCACGACGAGGAGGCGGCGCGCTTCGCGCGCTGGGTGCGGCCCCTGCTCGCGCAGCGCAATCCCGGCCGCATGCCGCAGCTGGCCGCGGCCTGAGCG
Organism: uncultured bacterium; assembly: GCA_903934795.1. GTDB lineage: Bacteria > Pseudomonadota > Gammaproteobacteria > Burkholderiales > Burkholderiaceae_E > Quisquiliibacterium. The sequence goes on from CAIZPE010000318.1 coordinate 6,885, forward strand.
CCCGGGAAACCGCCACGCCGCGGCCCGCGCTCAGCCGGCGCGGGCCAGCGCCGCGCGCCGCGGCCGGCCCCAGGTGTAGACCGAGGTGACCGCGTAGTTCCACACCGCGCCCACCAGAATGCCGGCCACCGCGGCCAGCAGCCAACCCTGCTGGCGATCGAACAGGAAGGAGGCCAGCCCCAGGTTGGCCACCGCGCCCACCGAGCAGGCCAGCCCGAAGGAGGCCAGCCCGCCCAGCCAGCGCAGACCGGCCAGACGCCGGTCGCGATAGGTCACCAGGTTGTTGATGCTGAAGTTGAACACCATCGCAACCACCGTGGCCGCGAGCTGCGCCGACAGGAAGTCCACCCCCGCGCCGCGGTGCAGCGCCCCCAGCACCGTCAGATGCACGCCCACGCCCAGCCCGCCGATCAGGCAGAAGGCGATGAAGCGCACCGGCACCAGGTGGCCGATCAGCTTGTCGAGCAGCAGCATGCCGTAGTCCCAGGCCACCTGACCGTCGAGCTTGCTCTGCCCCGCGAGGCGGTCGCGAAAGGTGTAGGGCACCTCGGCAAAGCGCAGCGGCCGCGGGCTCGAGGCGAACAGGTCGACCAGGATCTTGAAGCCCATGCCCGAGAGGCCGCGCACGCAGCCCATGAATGCCTCGCGGGTGATCATGAAGAAGCCGCTCATCGGGTCCTTCAGCGTGGCCGGCACCACCAGCTGGCTCAGCCGGGTGGCGATCCGACTGATCAGCACACGGTGCGGCGCGAAGTCACCGAGCCCGCCGCCGGGCACATGCCGGCTGCCCACCACCACATCCAGCCCGCCCTGGCGCAGGGTGAGCAGCATGCGCGGCAGGATGCGCTCGTCGTGCTGCAGGTCGGCATCCATCACTGCCAGCACCGGCGCACTGCTGGCCAGCATGCCTTCGATGCAGGCCGAGGCCAGGCCGCGGCGGCCGATGCGCTGGATGCAGCGCACCCGCGGATCGGCCCGCCCGATCTGCCGGGCGAGTTCGGCGGTGCCATCGGGCGAGTCGTCATCGACGAAAACCAGTTCCCAGGCCACCCCCGGCAGGCAGGCGGCCACCCGGCTGACGAGCTCGGCGATATTGTCGCGCTCGTTGAAGGTGGGGACGATGATCGACAGGTCGGGGCCGCCGCGCTCGGCGGCCGACAGCAGGAGCGAGGGAACAGGCTGCGGGGCATTCATCGGCGGCATCCGCGGGAGTGGCTGACCGCTCGGGTCGGTGAGCCACTGTCCCGCGGCCGCGATGGCCGCCGATTGAGCCGGCGCGCAGCCGGCGCGC
>CAIZPE010000319.1 GCA_903934795.1 uncultured bacterium
CGCAGCGACGCAGCGACGCATCGGCCGAGGCGGGTTGCATCCTGACGGTTGACGCCGGTCCTGGCGCCGGTGCCATCTCGATGGGTTTCGTCGATGTGCTGCTGCAGGAGACCGACGCCACCATGGCCATCGTCGACCGCGGCGCGGCGCCCGGTGTCCACCGGAACGACGCCTGTCCGTTCGTGCGCCTGCATCAGCCGGCCCCGCTCTACGGGCTGGCCTCGCGTGCCGCCGGTGGACGACCTGTGCAGCCGGACGGAGGCGGCGGTGGCCTGCGCGCCTTCATCGAGGAGCATGTCGGCGACGAAGCCGCGAAGCAATCGACGACCCGTACCGTTCCGATGATCGACACCGTGGCCTCGATTTCGCCCGACGATGCCGAGCCCCTTGCCTTGCGCGACCCGATTCGCGTTCCGGATCCTGTCCATGCCCGGCGCTTCGCGGTCGATCGCGCCCATCTCGGTGAGCACGGTGTGCACCGTGTCATGGTCGGCGACCTGCTGCATGTCGTCGAGCCAGCGGCGGATGTTCGGGAAGGGCGCGAAGTCCAGGAGATTCAGGAAGCATGGCTGAAGCTGCCCGACCTCCCCATACGCGGCAAAGTCGGCCAGCGTGAGCTGCGGCCCGGCGTGAAGCCGGTGTCGGGCTCCTCGATGGTGGGAATCGTGCCCCCGGGATGCGGGGGCTACTCCGGTGTGATCGGCAGCGTGCTGCGCGATCAGCGGTCTGCAAGCATCTCTTCGATCTGCCCGAGACGTTCCTTGCCGAAGAACATCTCGGTGCCGATGAAGAAGGTCGGAATGCCGAAGGCGCCTCGCTCCACGGCCTTCTCGGTGTTGTCGATCAGGGCCTGCTTGATGGCGCCGTCCTGCGTTCTGGCAACGAGCGCGGCGGCATCGAAGCCGGCCTGGGTCAGCACGGCCGCGACCGCGGCGGCGTCGGTGACATCGAGCCCCTGCTCCCAGATTGCGGGATTGAGTGCCTCGATCAGGCGGATCTGGTCATCGCCTTCCAGCGACACCAGCATGCGCAGCAGGTTGACCGAATTGAACGGGAAGGTGGGGTTCATCTTGAACCGGTGCAGACCGTGTTTCTCGATGAAGCGCTGCATCTCCAGCCGGGCATAGGCGTTCTTGCCCTTGACCTCGGCGTCGCGGATGAAGGGCGGCGCGTTGCCGGTCAGCTTGTGCATCCCGCCGAGGAAGGCTGGCGTGATCCTGATCTGGGCACCCTGCCGCGCGGCCAGCGCGCGCAGCGGTTGCCACACCAGATAGGCGTTGGGGCTGACGAAATCGAAGATCAGTTCAATGGTCTTGCTCATGCTCGTGCTCCTGGAGGGTCGCGCAATGTTCCCGGTTGCGCTCGGGGGGGGGCTACTTCAGATCGGGGCTGCTGGCGTGGTTCCACCAGGCCAGGTCGGAGTGGGCACGCAGGTCGAGCTCGAAGGTCCAGGCCGACCGGTGCTGATGCGCCAGGTGGTAGTAGGTGTTGGCCACCTCGGCGGGCACCAGCAGGCCGTCGTTCTCCAGGCCCTTCTTCTCGCGCAGCGCCTGGAAACGCTCGGGCCCGAGCATCTTGCCCAGGGTGTCGGGCGCATCGACCGCGCCGTCGATCACGATGTGCGACACATGGATGCCCTTGCTCGCGAACTGCGCGTTCAGCGACTGGCAAAGCATGCGCCGCCCGCCCATGGCGGCGGCATGCGAATGCTGACCCGCATTGCCGCGCAGGGCGGCGGTGGCCGATGTGACGAGCAGCACGCCCGTGCCGCGCTGCTCCATGTACGGAAACAGCACCTGTGCCAGCCGGAACAGGCCGAAGGTGGCCATGCGCCAGCCCATCTCGAAGGCCTTGAGCGTGGTGCTGGCCAGGCCGCGGTCGCCGATCTGCGCGCCGAGGTTGAACACCGCCACCGCGATCGGGCCGACCTCGGCCTCGATGTGGGTGACCAGCTGTTCGATGCTGCCTTCCTCCACGGCGTTGATCATGTAGCCGCTGGCCGAGCCGCCCTCGGCCTGGATCTCGGCCACCAGCCGGTCGAGCCCGGCCTTGTCGCTGCGCCGCGCGAGGCAGGCGTGGTAGCCCTCGCGGGCGAAGCGCCTTGCAACGTTGCCGCCGATGCCGGCGCCGGCACCGAGGATCAGACAGACGGGTTTGGTCATGAGGCTTGCCTTTGTGCGGAGATTTGGGGCTGGCTGACTGAAAGCAGCGGAGAGCGGCTGCTTGCGATTCTGAACCAAACGGTACAGAATGCAAGCATGGCGCGTCCCCTTGAGTTCGATCGCAGCAAGGCCCTGAACAAGGCGCTGGCGCTGTTCTGGCGAAAGGGCTACCAGGCCACCTCGCTGGCCGATCTGCTGGCGGCCATGGAAATCGGCCGCAGCAGCTTCTACGCCGCGTTCACCGACAAGCGCACCCTCTACATCGCCTGCATGGACCTGTTCTCGGCCCGCGTGATGGACATGCTCGAGCGAGAGTGCCGCGAGAAGGCGCCCCTCGATGTTCTTCAGCAGTTCCTCGAGGGAAGCCTCGCCGGCGGGCGGGGCGTCCGCTCAGGCTGGGGCTGCATGCTCGTGAACTCCGTGATCGAGCTCGCCGGTCTCGATGACGATCTGGTTGCGCGCGCAAGCAGCCACCTGCTGAGTCTTCAGGGTTTCTTTCGGCGCTGCCTCGAGGATGCCGGCACAACGCCAGCGCAGTCCGAGGAACTGGCCGCCATGCTGATGCTGTTCAACGAGGGTGTCCGCGTCTCCAGCCGCCGACGCCTGCCCGAGGCGCAGCACCTGCAGCCCATTGCCACCGCCTTTCGCCTCATCCGGAGCGCCGTTGCATGACTTCGCGCGCTGCCCGGGCGCGCTGCGCAGCGCGCGCCCAAGCTGAACCCTGCCGCCCCAGGAGGCATCCATGAACGATCCCAGGCGCACCGCCTTCTGGCTGGTGCTGCTCGCCGCCGCCGGCACCTTCGCGCTCACCATGGGCACGCGGCAGACCATGGGTCTGTTCCTGTCGCCGCTGAACACCGCCACCGGCCTCGGGCTGACCAGCATCAGCCTGGCCTTCGCTTTCGGGCAGTTGTGGTGGGGGCTCACACAGCCATTCGCGGGCGCCATGGCCGACAAGATCGGCGCCGGGCGCGTGCTGTTCATCGGCGCGCTGCTGGTGGCGGTGGGCACCTTCATCACGCCCTACATGACCAGCACCTGGGGGCTGATCCTCGCCATCGGCGTGCTGGCTGCCGGTGGATCGGGCATGGCGGGGCCTGCCGTGCTGATGGCAGCCACCACCCGGCTGATCCCGCCCGAGCGCCGGGGCCTTGCGGCCGGCATCGTCAATGCCGGCGGCTCCTTCGGCCAGTTCGCCATGGCGCCGATCGCCGCCACGCTGATGGTGAGCCTGGGCTGGGCGTCTGCCATGCAGATCATCGGCCTGCTGGTGCTGTTGTGCCTGCCGGCCGCCTTCGTGCTGCGCGGCAACGCGCTGCAGGCGGCGCCGGCCGGCCAGAAGGTGCTGGGCACCCGTGCCGCCATCGGCGATGCGTTTCGCAACCGCAGCTATCTGCTGCTGGGCGCCGGCTTCTTCACCTGCGGCTTCCATGTCGCGTTCCTGGCCACGCACCTGCCGGGCGTGGTGGCCTCCTGCGGTCTGCCCACCGTCTGGGCCGGATGGTCGCTGGCACTGCTGGGCCTGTTCAACATCGCAGGCAGCGTGACCGCGGGCTGGGCCATGAGCCGCTGGCGCATGAAGTCGATGCTGTCGCTGGTCTACGCCACGCGCGCCCTCGCCGTGCTGGTGTTTCTGCTCGCGCCCAAGACCGGGCCGGTGGTGCTGGCCTTTGCCGCGGTGATGGGGCTGACCTTTCTCTCCACCGTGCCACCCACGGCAGGCCTGGTGGCGAAGTTCTTCGGGCCGGCCAACATGGCCACGCTGTTCGGCATCGTGATGTTCTCGCACCAGATCGGCGGCTTCCTGGGTGCCTGGCTGGGCGGGCGGGTCTTCGAGGCCACCGGGTCGTACAACTGGATCTGGTATGTCGACATCCTGCTGGCCGTGGCCGCGGCGCTCGTGCATCTGCCGATCCGCGAAGAGCCCTTGCGCCGTGCCGCGCCCGTGGGGGCTCCCAGTGCCTGATCCCGGCTTGCTCAGCTTCGTCGGATGACCGCCATGGCCAACATGATGAAGAACGCACTGGTCATCGGCGTGGGCGCCGAGCGGGGTCTGGGTGCCCGCATCAGCGCACGCTTCGCCCGCGAGGGCCTGCATGTGTTCGTGGCCGGGCGCACGGCGCACAGCCTCGAGGGGGTGGTTCAGCGGATTCGAGCCGTGGGGGGCGCCGCCACGGCGGTCGTGGCCGATGCCACCCGCGAGGCCGATGTGCAGGCGCTCTTCGACCAGGTGTGCGCAGCCGATGGCGACCTCGATGTGGCGGTCTACAACGCCGGCAACAACACGCCGGGGGGCGTGCTCACCATGGAGGCGGCCTACTTCGAGCAGGCCTGGCGGGTGTGCTGCTTCGGGGGCTTCCTGTTCGGTCGCGAAGCAGCGCGGCGCATGCTGCCTCGGGGAGGCACCCTGCTGTTCACCGGCGCCAGTGCGTCGCTGCGCGGCCGGGCGGGCTTCGCCGCGTTCAACTCGGCCAAGGCCGCCTTGCGCAACATGGCGCAGGCCATGGCCAAGGAGCTGGGGCCGCAGGGGCTGCATGTCGGCCATGTCGTGGTCGATGGCGGCATCGATGGCGACAAGCTGCGCAAGGGGCGTCCCGAGATCGTCCAGAAGATGGGCGAGGAGCGCCTGATCGACCTGGACGGGCTGGCGGATGCCTACTGGTTCCTCCACCAGCAGCCGCCACGCGCCTGGACTTTCGAGCTGGACCTGCGCTCGAAGATCGAGCCGTGGTGAGGGGCTCCCGGGCGCAGGCTCAGAGCCTGAGCACCCCGTAGCCCGGCGTACCCATCGGCGCGTTCATCGCAGCCGACAGGCCGATGCCCAGGGCGTTGCGGGTGTCGAGCGGGTCCAGCACGCCGTCGTCCCAGAGCTCCGAGGTGGAGTACCAGGCGCTCGACTCGCGCCGGTAGTCATCGATGATCGGCGCCCTGATGGCCTCGATCTCGGCCGGGCTTGGCGTGCGGCCCTCGCGCTGGAGCTGACGCAGTTTGACCTCGCTCAGCACGCCGGCCGCCTGCTCGGCGCCCATGACCGAGATCTGCGCCTGCGGCCACATGAAGAGCAGCCGCGGATCGAAGGCCCGCCCGGCCATGCCGTAGTTGCCGGCACCGAACGAGCCGTTGACGATGACCGTGAACTTGGGCACCTCCGAGCCGGCGACCATCATGATCATCTTGGCGCCGTCCTTGGTGATGCCGGCGCGCTCGTAGTCGCGCCCCACCATGTAGCCGGTGATGTTCTGCAGGAAGACCAGCGGCGTGCGGTTCTGGTTGCACAGCTCGATGAAATGCGCGCCCTTGAGCGTGCTGTCGTTGAAGAGCACGCCGTTGTTGGCCAGGATGCCCACCCGATGGCCCCAGAGGCGGGCGTAGCCGCAGACCAGCGTGCTGCCGTAGGCCGGCTGGTACTCGTGGAAGCGGCTGCCATCGACCATGCGGGCGATGACTTCGCGCATGTCGAACTGCACCCTGATGTCGCGCGGAATGACCCCGTAGAGCTCGGCGGGGTCGTACAGCGGCGCTTCCGGCTCGGCCCGGTCGTGATCGGTCTTGGCCGGCACATGCCACTGCGCAACGATGTCGCGGGCGATCGCGATCGCCTCGGTTTCGGTGGCGGCCGGGTAGTCGGCCACACCCGACACCCGGGTGTGCATGTCGGCGCCACCGAGCTCGTCGACGCTCACCTCCTCGCCGGTGGCCGCCTTCACCAGCGGCGGACCGCCCAGGAAGATGGCGCCGGTGCCGCGCACGATCACGCTGTAGTCTGACAGCGCCGGCACATAGGCGCCGCCCGCGGTGCAGTGGCCGAGCACGATGGCCACCTGCGGCACCCCCATCTTCGAGAGCACCGACTGGTTGCGGAAGATGCGGCCCGCGAACTGGCGATCGGCAAAGAGCTGCGACTGCGCGGGCAGAAAGCCGCCGGCGCTGTCACACAGATGCACCACCGGCAACCGGTTCTCGATGGCGATGTCCATCAGCCGCACGATCTTCTTCACGGTGTGCGGATACCAGGCGCCACCCTTCACGCTCGCGTCGTCGGCGTGGATGGCCACTTCCCGCCCGGCGACGATGCCGATGCCGGTGACGCAGGCCGCGCCGGGCACCTCGCCGCCCCAGGCCATGTTCGCCGCGAGCGTGGACAGCTCCAGGAAGGGCGTGCCCGGGTCGAGCAGGCGCTCGAGCCGGTCGCGCACGAAGAGCTTGCCCTGACGGGCGAGCCGCTCCCGATCACGCGCCGGGCGTTCGTGGCGGGCGCGCTGCTGCCGCTCGCGCAGCTCGGCGGCGAGCGCGCGGTTGTGCGTGGCATTGGCCAGGAACTCGGCCGAGCGGGTATCCAGCCGGGACTCGATGCGCTTCATGCTGCCTCCGCGCTGGCCAGCACCACCAGCACCGCATCGCGCTCGAAGGACTGGCCGGGCGCCACGCGCACCGACTGCACCACCGCATCGCGCGGGGCGGTGAGCGTGGTCTCGAGCTTCATGCTCTCCATCACCAGCAAGGGCGTGCCGCGTGTCACCGCATCACCGGCATTCACCGCCACGCTGACTGCGGTACCGGGCATGGGCGCGCGCACCGAGTCATCCCCGCCGGCCTGAGCCTCGCCGGCTGCGCGCTCCAGTGGGTGACGCAGCCGCAGTTCATGGTTGATGCCGTCGAGGTGGATGAACAGCGTGTCGCCCTGCGTGGCCACCACCACCGGCACGGCCTGAGCGCCCAGCTGCAGCAGGCCGCTGCCATCGGCCCCCAGGCTGAGCGACACCGGCACCACCTCGCCGAGGGCATGCAGGGCGTGGCCGCCGTGGGCTGTGGGGCCCAGCCAGAGTTCGTGTTCGGTCTGGTTCAGCAGGACAGCGTGGCGCATGGGCGGTCGGCCTCACAGGGCTCTGGCGAAGGGGGTCGGGCCGGCATCAGTTTCTCCAGGCGCCCATGGCGGCGTGCGGGGCCGGCACCGCATCGGCCGCCTCGCGCAGCGGCCGGCTGGCAAGGGCCGCCGCGCCAAGCAGGCGCAGCAGGGTGTCGGGCGCGGGCGATGGCTCGGCAGCGATCTCGGGGTGGGCATCGAGAAAGCCGGTATGCACCTCGCCTGCCGCGAAGGCCGGATGCGCATTCAGCCGGCGCAGGAAGCCGAGATTGCTGCGGCAACCGAGCAGCACATAGTCGGCGAGCGCGCGCTCGGCCAGCGCGCGGGCCTGCTCGCGATCGGCGCCGGTGACGATCAGCTTGGCGAGCATCGGGTCGAAGGCGGCGGTGATGACTTGGCCCTCGCTCACGCCGGCATCGACGCGCACGCCGTCGAGCTGCGGCGGCCGATGCGCCAGCAGCGGCCCGGTGGTGGGCATGAAGCCCGCGGCGGGGTCTTCGGCATAGATGCGGTACTCGATGGCGTGACCGCGGGCCCGCACCTGCCCCTGACCGTAGCCGAGCGGCTCGCCCGCCGCGATGCGCAACTGCTCGCGCACGAGGTCGATGCCGGTGACCTGCTCGGTGACCGGGTGCTCCACCTGCAGCCGGGTGTTCATCTCGAGGAAGTAGAACTCGCCGCCCGCGCCGAGAATGAATTCCACCGTGCCGGCGTTGCGGTAGCCGGCGCGCCGGGCGATGCCGGCGGCGGCCTCGCAGATGCGCGCGCGGGTGTCGGCATCGAGCGCGGGCGAGGGGGTTTCCTCGATGATCTTCTGGAAGCGGCGCTGCACCGAGCATTCCCGCTCGAGGAGGTGGACCAGGTTGCCGTGGTGATCGCCGAGCACCTGCACCTCGATGTGCCGCGGGTTCTCGACATAGCGTTCCACATAGAGCCGGCCATCGCCGAAGTAGCGGGCCCCCTCGCTGCGCGCGCGCTCAAGCTCCTCGGCCAGCCGCGCGGGCTCGCGCACGATGCGCATGCCCTTGCCGCCGCCGCCCGCGGCGGGCTTGATCAGCAGCGGAAAGCCCACCGCTGCGGCGCGCGCGGCAAAGCTCGCCGGGTGGTCATCCTCGATGGCCGAGGGCGCCACCGGAAAACCCTCCTGCGCCACGAAGGCGCGCGCCCGCACCTTGTCGCCCATGAGCGCGATGGCCTCGGGATCGGGGCCCACGAAGACCAGGCCCGCGGCCCGCACCTGCCGCGCGAAGCCGGCGTTCTCGGACAGGAAGCCGTAGCCGGGATGGATGGCCCCGGCGCCCGTGGCGCGCGCCGCCGCCACGATGGCCTCGCCGTCGAGATAGGCACCCACCGGGGTGGCCGAGGCAATCTCGATGGCCTGGTCGGCCAGACGCACCGCGGGTGAGTCGCGGTCGGCCGCCGCGTGCGCGACCACGCCGCGCAGGCCAAGCGCGCGCAGCGTGCGCAGCACCCGCACGGCGATCTCGCCGCGGTTGGCGATCAGCACGGTGTGGAATGGCCAGCGGGCGGGGAGCGTGGGCGTCATGGCGGGGAGTCCATCAGGGTGCGGTGGGGGGCGCGAGCTCAGCGCGCGCCCCGGCTCGCGGCCTCCAGGCGATCGGCCGCCTGTTCGAGCCGGCGCAGCTGCGCCTCCAGGGGCGTGCCCGCAGCCTGCGGCGGCGCCGTGTCGGGGCGTGCGATGCCGCCCCAGAGCAGGCGCAGCATGTCGTCGGCCTCGCGGTCGATGTCGAGCCGGCCGCGGCCGGTGAGGTGGCGCCAGGACAGATGCTCGAGCCCCCCGTAGACCATGTCTCGGACCACCCGGGCCGGCACATCGGCGCGCAGCTCGCCCGCGGCCACGCCCTCGGCCAGCACGCCGCCGAGGAGGCCCGTGTAGCGCCGGTTGAGCGCATGGAGCGGCGATGTCGGGTAGTCGTCATGCGCGCGCACCTCGAGGAACACCAGCCGCGCGAGCGGCGTGTCATCGCGCACCGTGCGCAGATGCCGCCACAGGATGTAGCGCAGCCGGGCGCGGGTGCCGCGGATGCCCGGCAGGTGCTCGGCGTAGTCGGCGAGCAGGCTCTCGTACCAGCGCTCGAGCACCCGCTCGAGCAGCACTCGCTTGCTCTCGAAGTACTTGTAGAGCGTGCCCTCGACCACCCTGGCGCGCGCGGCGATCTCGGCCACGCCCGCGTCGGCATAGCCGCGTTCGCAGAACACCGCCCGCGCGGCGGCGAGGATGTCGCGCTCGCGGCGTTCCCGAGGCAGGCGCACCGGTGCGCGCGCCTGAACCGCGCGGCTCATGCCCGGCGCCCCTGCACGGCATCTCCCGCCCGATGTCGAGTGTCACTCATCAACGCATCTGTGCAGGCGGGATGGCGCGCAGTGAAATGACCGGAGAAGTGCATGTTGCCTGGGTGAACCGGCGTGGATACCATGAGTGAGTCAAATTCATTTAAGGGCAGGGCCGAGGCCCTGTCAAGCACGGGAGTCGGCATGGCAGACCACGCATCCCCGCTCGGCGCCACCGCCGATCCCGCCGCGATCTTCAGCGGTCTGAGCGCCGAGGAGCGTGGCGTGCTCGATGCCGCCGATCGCTTCGCCCGCCAGGAGCTTTATCCGCTGGCCCGGCGCATGGATGACGAGGAGTGGTGGCCCGCGCACGCCATGGCGCTGTGCGGCCGCAACGGCTTCTGCGGCGTAACCGTGCCGCCCGAACTCGGCGGGGCCGGCATGGACCTCTTTGCCAGCGCCCTGGTGGCGCAGGCCTTCAGCCGCTGGAACCATGCCTTCGGCCTGAGCTGGATGGCGCACGAGAACCTGTGCCTGAACAACATCCTGCGCAACGCGAACGACGCGCAGCGCGCCCGCTATGTGCCGGGCCTGGCCCGGGGTGAGCTCACCGGCGCGCTCGGCCTCACCGAGCCCGGCGCGGGCTCCGATGCGCTGGGCGCCATGCGCACCACCGCGCGCCGCGAGGGCGACCACTACCTGCTGAACGGCAGCAAGCTCTACATCACCAACGGCCCGGTGGCCGATGTGCTCCTGGTGTACGCCAAGACCGATCCCGGCAAGGGCGCGCAGGGCATCTCGGCCTTCATCGTCGAGAAGGACTTTCCGGGCTTCCGCGTGGCGCAGAAGCTGGTCAAGATGGGCTTTCGCGGCAGCCAGACCGGCGAGCTGGTCTTCGAGGACTGCCGCGTGCCGCTGGCCAACCGGGTGGGCGAAGAAGACCGCGGTGTGCGGGTGCTCATGAGCGGCCTGGATCTGGAGCGCGCGATGGTTTCTCCGATCTGCCTGGGCATTGCCGAGCGCGCCCTGCAGTTGTCGCTGGACCATGCCCGCAACCGCGAGCAGTTCGGCCAGCCGATCGGCAACTTCCAGATGATCCAGTCCAAGCTCGCCGACATGTATGTGTGGGTGGAGGCCATGCGTCTGTTCACCTACCAGGCCCTGCGCGCCTGCAATCACCTGCAGGAGGGCGCCGGCGGTCGCGGCGAGATCCACAAGATCACCGCCGCCTCGGTGATGTTCGCCGGCAACATGCTCAATCGCGTGCTCGACGAGGCGGTGCAGATTCACGGCGGCACCGGCTACATCTGGGAGTCCGAGATCAACCGGCTCTACCGGGCCAACAAGCTGCTCGAGATCGGCGCCGGCACCACCGAGGTTCGCAAGATGATCATCAGCGGCGAAATGCTGCGTGGCTGAGGCTCGCGTGGACACCGCCCTTCCCCCCTCCGGCGTCGGCGTCACCCTGGAAGACCTCTGGGCGGCGCCCACGGTCTATCGGTCCGACCTCTATGCCGGCGCCACGGTGATCGTCTCGGGCGGCGGCTCGGGCATCGGCCGCGCCATCGCGCTGCTCTTCGCCCGGCTGGGCGCGCGGGTGGTGATCTGCGGGCGCACCGCCGAGCGGCTCGAGACCGTGGCGGGCTTCGCGCGCGAGCGCGGCGCCACCATGATCGGCATGACCGCCAACATCCGCGAGCCCGATCAGGTGAGCGCGCTCTTTGCGCGCTGCGCCGCCGAGTTCGGCCTGCCCGACATCCTCATCAACAACGCCGGCGGCCAGTTTCCCAAGCCCGCCATCGACTTCTCCATCAATGGCTGGAACGCGGTCATCGCCGGCAACCTCAACGGCACCTGGTACATGATGCAGACCGCCGCGCAGCGCTGGCGCGATGCCGGCCGCGGCGGCAGCATCGTCAACATCGTGGCGCCCACTGAGCGCGGCCTGCCGGGCATCGCTCACACCGTGGCCGCGCGCGCCGGGGTCATCGGCGTGTCGCGCACGGTGGCGGTGGAGTGGGCGCCGCTGGGCATCCGCGTGAACTGCGTGTCGCCCGGCCTGATCGGCACCGAGGGCCTGGCGGTCTACCCGCCCGAGGCCGCGAAGGAGTGGCCCAGGGCCAATCCCATGAAGCGCTGGGGATCGCCCTGGGACATCGCCCAGGCCTGCGCCTGGATCGCCGGGCCGGCGGGCAACTTCGTCACCGGCGAGGTCTGCACGGTCGATGGTGGCGGGCGGCTGTGGGGCGAGCTCTGGACGGCCGGCCGGCCGCCCTGGTTCCAGACCTGAGCGGCGGCGTGGCAGGCCGGCTGCATGGATGGTTCCAGGGCTTGCCGGTGATGATGCCGCCTGGCGCCGCGCCGGTGCTCAGGCGCCGCGAGGCTCTTCTCCACGCTGTGCGGCCTGCCGCTCGCGCAGCTCGCGCCCGCTGCCCAGCACCACCGGGCTGAGGTGGCCGCCGCCATCCACCGGAATCTCGGCGCCGTTCACGAAGGCTGCTTCGGGGCTGCA
>CAIZPE010000320.1 GCA_903934795.1 uncultured bacterium
GGCAGCGAAGGCGGCCGCCGGGCGGCCATCGCGCGCTGGGCCCGCGACCGCGCCGACGCCCGCGCCCGCGCCCGCGGCGCCATCGAGCTCGCGCAGCCAGGTGCGAAAGCCGCAGCGGGAGAAGAGCTCGCGCAGGGCCTGCGGGTCTTCGTCGCGCAGCGCGAGCGGCGCCTCGAAACCCTCGAGGTGACCGGAAAGATCGCAGTCGGTGAGCACCGTGACCAGCCGGCGCGCGGTGGGCAGCCAGTCGAGGGCATCGCGCAGGTTCTGGCCGACCACCCCGCCGATCTCGGCGGCATGGGCGATCACGCCGTCGAGCGAGCCGTACTGCAGCAGCCACTTCACCGCGGTCTTGGGGCCGACCTTCGGCACGCCGGGCACATTGTCGACCGCATCGCCGACCAGCGAGAGCCAGTCGATGATCTGCGTGGGCGGCACGCCGAACTTGGCCAGCACGCCGTCGGGGTCGAGCCGCTCGGGCGGGCCGCCCTGGGCGGTCATGGTGTTGACCAGCACCGTGCGCTCGTCGACCAGCTGGGCGAGGTCCTTGTCGCCGGTGGCCACCAGCGTGTTCATGCGCCGCTCGGACGCGCGACGGGCCAGCGTGCCGATGACATCATCGGCCTCGACACCCGGCGGGGCCAGCAGCGGCCAGCCCAGCGCGCGCACCAGCTCGTGGATGACCGGGATCTGGCGGGCGAGGTCGGGGGGCATCGAGGCCCGGTTGGCCTTGTACTGGGGGTACCAGTCGTCGCGGAAGGTCTTGCCGGGGGCATCGAAGACGACGGCCCCGAGCGAGGCGGCGCCACCGAGTTTGCCGTCACTGCGCAGACGCCTTAGCATCCCCACGATGCCGTAGACCGCCCCGGTGGGCTCGCCCGACGGACTGCGCATGTCGGGCAGGGCATGGAAGGCCCGATACAGGAAACTCGATCCGTCGACCAGCAGGAGCGTCTGTTCAGTCATGTCCACCGGCAAGCACGTCCCGCAGTTGCGCTCGATTCCGAGCCCCGAGCGTTCGACCTCGCTGAAGGCGCGAGAGTCCTGGCACATCCTGGGAATTATCTCAGAGTTCGTCGAGGCCACTGAGCGCCTGGCCGAGATCCGGCCTGCGGTGTCGATCTTCGGCAGCGCCCGCGTGCGCCCCGGGCATCGCTGGTACGAGACCACGGTCACCCTGTCGAGACTGCTGTCGGATGCCGGCTTCACGGTGATCTCGGGCGGCGGGCCCGGCATCATGGAGGCCGCCAACCGCGGCGCCTTCGAGGGGCCATCGCCCTCGGTCGGGCTGAACATCGAACTGCCCAACGAGCAGACCGGCAATCCCTACCAGAACATCTCGCTGCGCTTTCGCCACTTCTTCGCGCGCAAGGTGGCCTTCGCCAAGTACGCCTCGGCCTTCGTCGCTGTGCCCGGCGGCTTCGGCACCCTCGACGAACTCGCCGAGGTGCTCACCCTCGTGCAGACCCGTGTCGGCCGGCACATTCCCATCATCCTGGTCGACTCGGCCTTCTGGCAGGGGCTGCTGCACTGGATGCGCGAGTCGTTGCTGGCCAACGGCCTGATCGGCGAGGAAGACCTTGCGCTGATGAAGGTCGTCGACTCCCCCGCCGAGGTGGTCGACGCGATCTTCGACTTCTACCAGTCGCGCGGCTTCAGCCCCACGCCGCGAGAACGCGAGCTGATGTTCTCGCTGTAGCCGACCGCGCCCCCCGCGAGCCGCGGCGGCGCTCGCCGCCGGCTGCCCGCTTCTCTGCTATGCTCGCCGCGCCTTGCGCGCCGGCATGCTGCCGCGTGCGTCAGGCACCCGACCTCGCCGGCGCGCCCGCCGGCCAACCCGCCCCACCCTGCCGTCCCATGGCCGTCTTCACGCCGGTAAACCGCCCCGAGCTCGCGCAGTGGCTCGCCGGCTTCGACCTCGGTCAGCTCATCAGCCATGAAGGCATCGCCTCGGGCATCGAGAACAGCAACTTCTTCGTCGACACCGAGGGCGGGCGCTTCGTGCTCACCCTCTTCGAGCGCCTGTCGCACGCGCAGCTGCCCTTCTACCTGGGCCTGATGCGCCACCTGGCGGCGCGCGGCATTCCCTGCCCCGATCCGATGCCCGACCGTCAGGGCGCACTGCTCGGCACGCTCGCCGGCAAGCCCGCGGCGCTGGTCAGCCGGCTGAGCGGCCGGGCGCTGGTGGCGCCCGATGCCGGCCACTGCGCGCAGATCGGCACGGTGCTGGCGCGCATGCACCTGGCTGCCCGCGACTACGCCGGCGATCTGCCCAACCTGCGCGGCCTGCCCTGGTGGCTGGAGACCGCGCCCCGCGTGGCGCCCTTCCTCAACGATGCGGCCCGCGCCCTGCTCGCTGACGAGATGGCCGGGCAGCAGCGCTTCGCCGACACCGCCGTCTGCCGCGGTCTGCCGCGCAGCGCCGTGCACGCCGATCTGTTCCGCGACAACGCGCTCTTCGACGGCGACACCCTGGGCGGGGTGATCGATTTCTACTTCGCCGGGTGCGACACCTGGCTGTTCGACCTCGCGGTCACCTGCAACGACTGGTGCGTCGATGACGCCACCGGCCACTTCGACCCACCCCGCCTGTCCGCCCTGCTCGCAGCCTACCGTGCCGTGCGCGAGCCGCTGCCGGCCGAACACGAGGCCTGGCCGCTGATGCTGCGGGCCGCCGCGCTGCGCTTCTGGCTGTCGCGCCTGTTCGACCTGCACCTGCCCCGACCGGCGGAGATGGTCACCCCCAAGGATCCCGGTCACTTCGAACGGATCCTGCTGGCCCGGCGCGACAGCCCGGGCGCGCTGACCGGAGACGACTGATGCAGGTCCAGACGCTGCCCGCGGCCACTGGCCGGACCTGGGTGCTGGATGGCTTCCGGCTGCTGCGCCGGGCCCCCATGGCGCTGCTCGCGCTGTGCTTCCTCTACCTGCTGGTGCTGATGCTGGCCACGCTGGTGCCGCTGATCGGCCCCTTCGCCCCGATGCTGCTCACGCCGGTGCTCTCGGTGGGCGTGATGCACGCGGCGCGGGCCGCCGCCGGCGCCGGCCCCGCGGGCAGCGGCGAGCACCCGGTGCCGCAGATGCTCTTCGCCGCGCTGCGCGAACCGGTGCGACCGCGCTGGCGCGGACTGCTGGTGCTGGGCGTGATCAACGCCGTCAGCACCCTGGTGGCGCTGGCGCTGGCCTCGCTCGCCGACGACGGCACGCTGCTGCGCATCGCCACCGGCCAGGCCAGCAGTGAAGACCCCTCGCTGCAGGAGAGCTCCTTGCTGTGGGCCTCGGTGCTCTTCCTGCTGGCCTACACGCCGGTGCAGATGGGCCTGTGGTTCGCGCCGCTCTTCTGCGCCTGGCACGGCCTGCCGCCGCTCAAGGCGATGTTCTTCAGCATGGCCGCGGTGATGCGCAACCGCTGGGCCTTCCTGCAGTACGCAGCCGCCTGGTTCGGCGTGGCGCTGCTCGCCTCGCTGGGCATCCAGATGCTCAAGCTGGTGCTGGGCGGCTCGCCGCTGCTGATGTCGCTGGTGCTCTCGCCCACCTCACTGGTGGTGCTCACCGCGCTCTACTGCTCGTTCTGGGCCACCTGGCGCGACGTGGTCCGCGACTGAGCGCGGGCGGCGAGCGCCGGGAGGCCCGCCGCCCCTAGATCGGCGTCAGCCTGGCCACCGCCAGCGCCAGCCACTTCACGCCCTCGGGGCCGAAGTTGATCTGTGCCCGGGCATCATCGCCACGGCCCTCGAGGTTGACGATCACGCCTTCGCCGAAGCGCGCATGCGCCACCGACTGGCCCACCCGCCACGCGATGCCGCGGTCGAGCGCGTGCGCCGCGCGCTGCGAGGCGGCATCGGGCCGGCCGGTGTCGGTCAGGCGCAGCGCCGCCGCCGACAGCACCGGCGCCGCGCGGCGCGGCGTGCCCTCCCAGGCGCCCCCCCAGCCCTCCTGCCAGGAGGCCTGCCGCGGCGACTGCCGGGGCGTGAGCCACTTCAGGCTGGCCTCGGGCAGCTCCTCGAGGAAGCGCGAGCGCAGGTTGTAGCGGGTCTGGCCGTGCAGCATGCGGGTCTGGGCCAGCGACAGGTACAGCCGCTTGCGCGCGCGGGTGATGGCCACATACATGAGCCGGCGCTCCTCCTCGAGGCCGTCGGGCTCGCTGGCGGCGTTCTCGTGGGGGAAGAGGCCCTCTTCCAGGCCGGTGATGAAGACCGCGTCGAACTCCAGGCCCTTGGCCGAGTGCACGGTCATGAGCTGGACGGCATCGGTGCCCTCGGCCGCCTGGTTCTCGCCAGCCTCGAGCGAGGCATGGGCAAGAAAGCCCGCCAGCGGGGTGAGGGCGACCGCGCCGGGCGCGGCCGGGCCGAGCACCGACACCGTCGGATCGGCCGCCGACCCGCCGGCGGCGCCGGCATCGTCGGGGGCGGCTGCGCGGGCCGCGCCAAGGTCGGCAGGCACATCCTGACCCAGACCTTCCTCGGCCAGGAAGGCCGAGGCGGCAGCGACCAGCTCACGCAGGTTCTCGAGGCGCTCGGCGCCTTCCTTCTCGGCCTGATAGTGCGCGACCAGGCCGCTGCGCTCAACCACATGGCTCACCGCCTCGGGCAGCGGCAGCGCCCGGATCTCGCTGGCCAGCGTGTCGATCAGGCGGGTGAAGGCCGAGAGCCGGGCCCCGGCCGCGCCGGGCAGGCCGGCCACCGCGCGGTACAGGCTGGTGCCGCCGGCGCGGGCGGCATCCTGCAGCTGCTCCACGGAGCGCGCGCCGATGCCGCGCGCCGGCAGATTGACCACCCGCAGGAAGGCGCCGTCATCATCGGGGTTGGCCACCAGGCGCAGGTAGGCCAGGGCGTGCTTGACCTCGGCCCGCTCGAAGAAGCGCAGCCCGCCATAGACCCGGTAGGGCACACCGGCCGAGAAGAGCGCGTGCTCGATGACGCGAGACTGCGCGTTGGATCGGTACAGCACCGCGACATCGGCCCGTGACCAGCCCTCGGCCACCAGGCTGCGCAGCTCCTCGAGCAGCCACTGCGCCTCGTGACCATCGGAGAAGGCCTCGTGCACGCGCACCGGTTCGCCCTCGCCGGCCTCGGTCCAGAGTTCCTTGCCGAGACGGCGCGCGTTGTGGCGGATGAGGGCGTTGGCGCAGTCGAGGATGTGGCCGTGCGAGCGGTAGTTCTGCTCGAGCTTGATCAGGTTGGCGACCCGGAACTCGCGCTCGAAGGCGCTCATGTTCCCGACATTGGCGCCGCGAAAGGCGTAGATGCTCTGGTCGTCGTCGCCGACCGCGAACACCGAGGCGCCGCCGCCGGCGAGCAGCTTGAGCCAGCGGTACTGCAGGGTGTTGGTGTCCTGGAACTCGTCGACCAGGATGTGCGCGAAGCGGCGCTGGTAGTGCTCGCGCAGCAGCTCGTGACGGCAGAGCAGCTCGTAGCTGCGCAGCAGCAGCTCGGCGAAGTCGACCACGCCCTCGCGCTGGCACTGCTCGTCGTAGGCGGCGTAGAGCTCGGCGCAGCGCCGCGAGTGCTCGTCGGAGACATCGAGCGCGCCGGCGCGCAGGCCCTCCTCCTTGGCGTGATTGATGAAGCTGGCCAGGTTGCGCGGCGGGAACTTCTCGTCGTCGACATTGAGGGACTTGAGCAGCCGCTTGATGGCGGCGAGCTGGTCGGCCGAGTCGAGGATCTGGAAGGTCTGGGGCAGGCCGGCGTCGCGGTGGTGCGCGCGCAGCAGCCGGTTGCACAGGCCGTGGAAGGTGCCCACCCACATGCCCCGCGTGGCCACCGGCAGCATGGCCGAGAGCCGGGTGAGCATCTCGCGCGCGGCCTTGTTGGTGAAGGTGACCGCGAGCACGCCCAGGGGGCTGACCTGGCCGGTCTGGATCAGCCAGGCCATGCGGGTGGTGAGCACCCGGGTCTTGCCGCTGCCCGCGCCGGCCAGGATCAGCGCGTGCTGCGGCGGCAGCGTGAC
>CAIZPE010000321.1 GCA_903934795.1 uncultured bacterium
GATCAGCGGCTTGCCGTTGACCTGGGTGCGCGCGGCCATCTGCTTGAGCTTGGCGAGTTCGCGCTTGGAGCCGCCGATGCGACCGGTGTTCAGGCGCTCATGGCCGAGCAGGTACTTGGCCACCGTCCAGCCCTTGTTCTCCTCGTGGACCAGGTTCTCGACCGGCACGCGCACATCGTCGAAGAACACCTCGTTGACCTCGTGGGCCTCGTCGAGCAGCAGCAGCGGGCGCACCGTGATGCCCGGGGTCTTCATGTCGATGAGGAGGAAGCTGATGCCCTCCTGGCGCTTGCCCCCGGTGGCGTCGGTGCGCACCAGACAGAAGATCCAGTCGCCGTAGTGGCCCAGGGTGGTCCAGATCTTCTGGCCGTTGACCACATAGTGGTCGCCCTGGCGCTCGGCGCGGGTCTTGAGCGAGGCGAGGTCGGAGCCCGAACCCGGCTCGGAGTAGCCCTGGCACCAGAACACATTGCCGTTGTAGATGTCGGGCAGGTAGCGCTTCTTCTGCGCATCGGTGCCGAAGTGCAGCAGCACCGAGGCCACCATGGTCGGCCCGAAGGGCGCGATCGGCGGCGCGCCGGCAAGCGCGTACTCTTCCTCGAAGATGTAGCGGCGGGTGGCATCCCAGTCGGTGCCGCCCCATTCCCTGGGCCAGGCCGGGGCAACCCAGCCCTTGGCGGCCAGGATCTTGTGCCAGCGCACCAGGTCTTCCTTGCTGAGTTCCTGGTAATCGAGCACCTTCTGGCGCAGGTCGGCGGGCACGTTGGCGGCCAGCCAGCCGCGCACTTCATCGCGGAAGGCGATTTCGTCTGCGGAGTAGTTCAGGTCCATGGTTCACCTCGGTCAATGACAGGCAGAGGATATCGCAAGGCTGAAGGCCCTCCCGCCTGCTAGAGTCTGTCCACCCGATCCGCGAGTCCACCCGGTGTCTCTCACCGATCTGCCCTCCGAGTGGTTTTCCTGGCACGGGCTGATGTCCGCCATCGGCCTGCTGGTGTTCGTGCTCGGTTCGCATGCGCTGGGCCAGCGTCGTCACCCTTCGGCGGCCATTGCCTGGGTGCTGATGATCACGCTGCTGCCCGAGCTCGGCGTGCCCCTCTACCTGATGTTCGGCACCCGCAAGCTGCCGCGCGCCGCCCGGCGCTCGCCCGATGGGGCACGCGGCGCCGACCCGGTCCAGGGCGACTCGGTGCCGCCCTGGACCCGGCGGCTCACCGCGGCCATGGGGCTGCATCCCGCGCAGGCATGCCATGACCTGCACATCCATGCCGATGGCCGGGCCGCCCGTGAGGCCCTGCTGCGGGTGGTCGATGCCGCGCGCGAACGGCTCGATGTCTGCACCTTCATCCTCGGCCGGGACGACTTCGGCGCCGAATGCCTCGAGCGAATCGCTGCCCGGGCCAGGGCAGGCGTGCGGGTGCGCCTGCTGGTCGATGGGATGGGCGCCTGGATGGGCGGGCGGCGCGAGTTCGCGCAGGCCCGTCAGGCGGGGGTGCAGGTGCTGCGCTTTGCCCCGCCCTTCCGGATGCCCTGGCGCGGCCCGCTGCGCGGGCGCACCAATCTGCGCAATCACCGCAAGCTGGTGGTGGCCGACAGCCGCCTGCTGTGGACCGGCGGGCGCAATCTCGCCGGCGAGTACTTCGAGGGTTCACCCGGCCGGCCGGCCTGGGTCGATCTCAGTTTCGACCTTGCCGGCCCGCTTGCCGCCGAGGCCTCGGCGGTCTTCGAGGCCGACTGGGTGTTTTCGCAGAGTTCACGGCCCGAGGCGATCGATGACGCCTTCGCGCGTGGCCGGGAGGCCGCCGAGGCCGCCGCGGCGCTCGCCGAGCCGGGTGCGGGCGCGGCCACCGCGCAACTGCTGCCGAGCGGGCCCGACTATGCGGAAGACACGGTGCATGCCCTGCTGCTCACCTCGTGCTACCGGGCGCGCTCGCGGATCCTGGCGGTGACGCCCTACCTCGTGCCCGACGAGAGCCTGCTCGCGGCGCTGTGCCTTGCCGCCCGGCGCGGCGTGCGGGTCGACATCGTGATGCCCGCCCGCTCGAATCATCGGCTCGCCGACATCGCGCGGCATCGGCCCATGCGCGAGCTGGCCGCGGCCGGCGCCCATCTCTGGCTGGCACCGCAGATGGTGCATGCCAAGGCGGTGGTGATCGACGAGCACCTCGCCATGGCCGGCTCGGTCAATCTCGATGGCCGCAGCCTCTTCCTGAACTACGAGCTGATGGTGGGTTTCTACCGACCGCAGGATATTGCGGGCTTTGCCCGCTGGATCGAGGCCCTGGTTGCCGACGCCCGCGCCTACCAGCCGCGGCCTGCCGGGCTCGCGCGCTTCATTGCCGAGGGTCTGGTGCTCTGGCTTGCCTTTCAGCTCTGAAATCGAGACACGGCCGCACGGGCCGTCCGGGGCTGATCGGTCATAGTCGCCGCGAACCTTCCCCGCTCATCCTCACCACGCCCGGAGCCGCGCATGCGCCTGTCCAAGCCCCGATTCGCCCCCGTTCCCGACGACCAGTGGAACGCCGAGCAGACTGCCCTCGCCGCCCCCATGGTGGCCCGCGACAAGATGCTCAACATCTTCCGCACCCTGCTCAACCACCCCGACGCCATGCGCGGCTTCATGGGCTGGGGCAGCTATGTGCTCAGCAAGAAGAACACCCTGCCGGCGCGCGAGCGCGAGCTGGTGGTGTTGCGCACGGGCTTTCTGTGCCGCTCGGGCTACGAGTGGACCCAGCATGTGCCGATCGGCCAGCGCGCCGGTCTGACCGATGCCGAGATCGCCGCCATCAAGCTCGGCGCCGACGGCCCGAACTGGAGCGCCGCCGACCGTGCGCTGCTTCGGGCCACCGACGAGCTGCATGCCGGCCAGTTCATCACCGACGCCACCTGGCAGGCCCTGGCTGCGCACTTCCAGCCGCGCCAGTGCATGGATGTGGTGTTCACCGTGGGTCAGTACACCCAGGTGTCGATGATCCTGAACAGTTTCGGGGTTCAGCTCGACGAGGGGCAGGTGCTCGACCCCGATCTGCGCGGCTGAAGCCGGCGCAACGGGCCGGGGCGGCCATCGGCGCCATCAAGGCGCGCGCCTGGCGCCGCTCAGTGCTGGCTGGGCGGGTCTTGCGGCAGCGCGGCGACCAGCGCCTTGCCCGCATGGGCCGGCCCCACCTGCAGGGCCCAGCGGGCCACCAGCTCCGACAAGCGCCAGGCATTGCCGTCGAGGTGCCCGAGCATGTCGGCGAAGCCGGGATCGGGCACGGCCAGCGACCAGTCGGGCAGGTCGATCTCGTCGAGCGCGTGGAAGTCGCGCATCTCGACCCGCTCGGTGCCCCGGACGGCAACATAGGCGCCGCTGAGGCGCCAGGTGGGGGCGCACAGGCGATGCACCTGCTCGAGGGCCAGCGACCAGCCGGCTTCGTCAGGGTGCCACAGCACCAGGGAGCCATCGGCCAGGGTCTCGCGCGGAAGGTAGGGGTACACCCGGTGCCAGGTGCGCGGGGGCACCGGAGGGCAAAGCGCCTGCCGGAGCGCGGAGGCATCGCCCGGCATCGGCCCGAGCTTGGCAGCGTAGAGCGTGATCCGACCCCCGGACGCTGCCATCGCCGGATGCCACGGGCGCTCGTCTTCGATCAGCCTGCGTCCCATCACCTCACCTTCCTGCGGCGCATTGTAGGGAGGGCGTGGCGCCACAGGGTGTAAAACAAGCATGACCAAAGGGGCCTTCCGACGCTTGTTGAAACGGCCTCGGCGCTGACCGACAGGTCACTGTCAGAAAGGGGGGCGGAAGGCCCCGCAGGCGGACCTCAGAGCCGCCCGCGCAGCAGGTACTCCATCAGCGCCTTCTGCACATGCAGCCGATTCTCGGCCTCGTCCCAGACCACCGATCGCGGGCCATCGATGACCTCGGCCTGCACCTCCTCGCCGCGATGGGCGGGCAGGCAGTGCATGAAGAGCGCCCGGGAGTCGGCCGCTGCCATGAGCTCCTCGTTCACCTGCCAGTCGGCGAAGGCCCGGCGCCGTGCCTCGTTCTCGGACTCGTAGCCCATGCTGGTCCAGACATCGGTGGTGACCAGGTCGGCGCCGCGGGCGGCATCGATGGGGCGATCGAAGCGGCGCATGCAGGCTGCCGAGCTGCCTGCCAGGGCCGGGTCGACCTGGTAGCCGGCCGGGCTGGAGACCTGCACAGTGAAGCCGAGCAGCTCGGCCGCCTGCAGCCAGGTGTAGAGCATGTTGTTGGCGTCCCCGATCCAGGCCACCACGCGGCCGCGGATGTCGCCCCGGTGCTCGATGAAGGTGAAGACATCGGCCAGGATCTGGCAGGGGTGGTATTCGTTGGTGAGGCCGTTGATCACCGGCACCCGCGAATGCGCGGCAAAGCGCTCGATGATGCTCTGCTCGAAGGTCCGGATCATGACCAGATCGCACATTCGCGAGATGACCTGCGCGGCATCTTCCACCGGCTCGCCGCGGCCAAGCTGCGAGTCGCGGGTGTTGAGGTAGATGGCCGAGCCGCCGAGCTGATGCATGCCGGCCTCGAAGGACAGCCGCGTGCGGGTGCTCGCCTTCTCGAAGATCATCACCAGCGTGCGATCGCTCAGCGGGTGATAGGGCTCATAGCGCTTGAAGCGCTCCTTGATGACCCGGGTACGGGCGAACAGGTAGGCGAGCTCGTCGGCGTCCAGGTCCTTGAACTGCAGGAAGTGCTTCATCGGCATCTCGGGTATGCGCGTGGCGCCGGCGGCGCCTCAGGCCGGGGCAGGGCTGTTCGCGAGGTGCTGGCGCACCAGCGGCGCGAGCCGTTCGACCAGATGGTCGACATGATCGCGGGTGAAGATCAGCGGCGGCAGCAGCCGGATCACGGTATCGGCGGTGACATTGAGCACCAGTCCGGCATCGAGGCTGCGCTGCACCAGTTCGCCGCAGGGCCGGTCGAGCTCGATGCCCAGCATCAGCCCCCGGCCGCGGATCTCGCGCACGCCCGGCAGCCCGCCGATCGCCTGCGTGAGGCACTGCACCAGATAGTCGCCGACGCGCGTGGCGTTGCCGAGCAGATCGTCGCGCTCCATGACCGCCATGGTGACCAGACCCGCGCGCATGGCCAGCGGATTGCCGCCGAAGGTGGTGCCGTGGTTGCCGGGCTGGAACACCTCGGCGGCCGCGCCGTGGGCCACCACCGCGCCCACCGGCACGCCCGAGGACAGGCCCTTGGCCAGCGGCATGACATCGGGCAGGATGCCCGCCCATTGATGGGCGAACCACTTGCCGGTGCGACCGGTGCCGCACTGCACCTCATCGATCATCAGCAGCAGGCCGCGCTCGTCACACAGCCGACGCGCCTCCCGCAGGTACTCGATGCTGGCCGGCTGGATGCCGCCCTCGCCCTGGATGGCTTCCAGGAACACCGCCACCACATTCGGGTTGCGCTCCACCACCTGGCGCAGCGCCTGCGCGTCATTGAGCGGCACCCGCGGAAAGCCGCCGACCAGCGGCTCGAAACCCTTCTGTACCTTGGCGTTGCCGGTGGCCGAGAGCGTGGCCAGCGAGCGCCCGTGGAAGGCCTTCTCGTAGACCACGATCTCGGGCTCGGCGATGCCCTTGCCATGGCCGTACTTGCGGGCGATCTTGATGGCCGCCTCGTTCGCCTCGAGACCTGAGTTGCAGAAGAACACATTGGTCATGCCCGACACCGCCACCAGCCGGCTGGCGAGTTCGGTCTGCAGCGGCACCTCGAAGAGGTTGGAGCAGTGGATGATCCGGCCGACCTGCTCGCGCAGCGCGGCCACCAGGTCGGGGTGGTTGTGCCCGAGGGTGTTGACCGCGATGCCGGACAGGCAGTCGAGATATCGCCGGCCCCGGGTGTCGAACAGCCAGGCGCCGTCGCCATGGCTGAAGGCGACCGGCAGCCGGCCGTAGGTGGACATCAGGGGGGTGCTGGCAGCCATCTCGGACTCCGGTTCGGGGATGGATCGGGGGTCAGCCGCCCGCGGGTTCCCGCAGAAACAAGAACGGCGGCTGCCGCCGCCGTCTGCCTGCCGGAGCCGCCTGCTGGCCGACCCGGACCCGTCATTCTAGGGGAAAGCCGCCTGAACGGGCGGCTATAATCGCCCATTCGGTGTCCAGGAGCATCCGGCCCTGGCCCGCCTGCCTGCATGAGCCCCCCGCCTTCGGTCCGCTCGTTCACCATCGTCGGCCTCACCGCCCAGGGCCGCCCGTTTCGGCCCAGCGACTGGGCGGAGCGCCTGTGCGGCGTGATGTCGTCGTTCCGACCGCCCGGCGCGGGCGCGCAGGCGCATCTCACCTATTCTCCCTTCGTGGCGCCCGGCCTGCACGAGGGCCACAAGTGCGTCCGGGTGGACGCCCGGCTCTACGCCATCGAACCCATGGCCTACCACTTCCTGCGCGGCTTTGCCCGCGACAACGCGCTCAGCATCCACGAAGACTCCTGACACGCGGCGTGAGGTTTTTCGGCCAAGTTGTCGATTAAAAAGACTTTTTTGTCGAATCGCGGTTGCCCTCCCCGGGGGGGCAGAGGCTAGAATCCGGCTGGGCGGCCTGCCGAGGGCGCGCCGTCCGCACAGGAGACCCTGAATGCCTTTCCCGGAGCAGTGGCGTGCCAGCTGGGGCGTGACCGAGATGGGACACCCGGGCAGCGTTGCGCTCGATGACCGACCCATGTTCCGGGTGGCCGATTTCGGCCTTGATCAGCGGCTGCTGAGCCATGCCGACACCGTGCTGCGCCACGCGCGTCACAACCCGTATC
This sequence comes from uncultured bacterium, assembly GCA_903934795.1. Lineage (GTDB taxonomy): Bacteria > Pseudomonadota > Gammaproteobacteria > Burkholderiales > Burkholderiaceae_E > Quisquiliibacterium. The sequence goes on from CAIZPE010000321.1 coordinate 6,758, forward strand.
GCTATGAGCTGGCGAACAATCGCCAGCCGGGCGGGTTCGACATCGCCATGGTCGACATGACGGCGGCGGGCGCGCCGCAGGCGCTGGAGACGCTGCGCAGCCATGGCGCCGAGCCTGCTCCGGGCATCGCGCCCGCCGTGCCGGCGATCGGAGACGATGCCGACGCCGTCCTCGCCTGAATTCGAGAGCACGTGAAAAACGCAGTCTTACAGCTGCTGTTCGACAAACATGCCTCGCTGAGACGCAGCTACACGAGTGGGCCGGC
>CAIZPE010000322.1 GCA_903934795.1 uncultured bacterium
ACACGTGCTTCTTGTAGTACGCCCACTGCCCCGCGGCCAACACCCCGACCAGCACGGCGCCGACGCCGGCACACAGCCCCCACGCGACCGGCGCCGGCCAGACCAGCAGGACTGACCCGCCAAGCGCCAGCACCACCACCTGTCCGTACTTCGCCCGGTGGTACAGGCTCGCCGACTCTCGCGCCGCCTGCGCACGGCGAATCGCCCGCTGGCTCAGACCCTCGGCTGCCCCTACCGCGTACAGCAGCGCCAACAGCGGGAGAACCCGGACGAGGATCCCGGCACGCAGGCCCAGCAGCTGGGTGCCGATCATCGCCACCTCGATTGCCTCCTGCCGGGCGATCCAGGCACTGCGCACGACGGTGTCCGGAATCGACATCGGCGCGCCCTCGGCGAACCGTTGCCCCATCTCGTGCAGCCCCGTCGCCTCGAAAACCAGCTCGTAGAGTGCGTTGGCAGGCGCGGTCACCGCCGACGCCGATCCGCCCTGGCGGGTAGCCATCGCCGCACCCGCCGCTAGTTCCTTGGCGAGCAGCGCCCGCAACCCGTCAAGGCGCCCCGGCCAGACGTGGGCGACGAACACCCAGTCCACCGTCCACGCCACCAGCAGCAGGCCGGCGAGCCCCAGCGTCAGCGCGAACCCGAGCTTGAACGGCGCGAGCAGCACCCGCGCCAGCGCCCCGTCATGGAAGCGGGTGTTGCGCGAGCCCATGCGCGCCCTCTCCTTCGACCCTGTCCGGGACCGGCTCTGGCCACAAGCAGGGCCCGTCCAGCCGAGCGCGCAGCCTCTCCCCGATCTCCTTGAGACCTGCCGGCATCAGCGGATCGTCACTCGCCCCGGGGAGCGGCATGCGGATCTTGTGCAGTTGCCCCCCATGCAGCAGCGCGAAGGCCTGCCCTTTGGGAAGTTGTACCAGGTCGGTCGGCGCCAGCATCGGCACGGTCTCGGGAGCGATCCGGTCTTCGTTGCGGCTGGCGAAGTCGGTGAATTCGCCTGGGTCGTTGGTATCGGACACCGACGATGACGCCACCGTGGAGACCACCTGCACGGTGGGCAGCTGCGTGGTCAGCAGCTCGGCAGTGGCCAGCTCCTTGACCCGCAGCATGATCAGCGTGTTGAAGTTGCCGGCGATCTGCCCGGCCTTGGGCCGCGAGCCGATGCGCGCTTCCACGTCCGACCAGGTCTGGGTGTAGGCCGTCACCTGGAAGCCCGCCCCGCCTGCCTTGTTGAGCAGCGGGATGAACTCGTCGCCGATCAGCTCATTGAACTCATCGGCGTGGATGGCGATGCGCCGCGGTTTCACTGGCAACGGAAAGCCCCGACCCGGACCGTACTTGTAGAGGCTGCCGGCCAGGCTGGTGAGGTCGGCGAACATCGAGTTGCCCACCGCGGCGGCCACCTCGTAGTCGGACAGGGCATCGAGCCCCACGTAGACGATGCCGCCCAGGTTGATCACCGAGTTCCAGTCGAACACCGGCCGCCAATCCCCAGGCGCGTTCATCGCTGGCGACAGCAGCGCCGCTGTGCGTCCGGTGGTGAGCTTCTCCATCAGGGGCAGCAGCGAGGCCACCAGCTTGTCGAAGTGGCTCTTCTCGTAGGCGAGCGTGGACGCCAGCGCGTGGGCGATGGGGTCGTACAGGCGCCGGCGCCGGGCGAACTCCACCAGGCTCACCGCCCGCAGCCCACGAGACTGGAGCCCCTTGTCGAGACTCTTCTTGTCGATGGGCTGGCGCTCGAGCTCGTCCCGCCACCCGGCAGCCGTCGGCTCCCGGTCCAGCCACTGCTCGAAGTAGTCCACCAGCAGCGGCTCGATGTCGGAGGCATGGCGATTGATCGCCTCGTAGTCGGGCGTGCGGCCCAGCGCCACCAGCGCCCGGGCCATCACGTTCACGAAGCGCCAGACGAACTCCTTGAACGCGGCCGACTGCCCCTCCGAGGGCAACTGCCCGGCGATGCGCGTGGCCACCTCGGTGATGCGCGAAAAGCTGCCCACCGGGTTGTAGCGGGCCGAGATGTCGGGGTGGCCGAGGTGGAACATGAAGAAGGCGTCGGCCCGCCCGGCGCGGACTGCCTCCGCGTAAACGCGCCGCAACAGGTCCGCGTCGCCCTTGGGATCGAAGACGATGACCACCTCCCCCCGGCGGATGTCCTGTGCGATCAGCAGTTCGGCCAGGCGCGTCTTGCCCACCCGCGTGGTACCCAGCACCAGGGTGTGGCCGACCCGCTCGGACAGGTCCATCCAGATGTCGGACTCGTCGGGCTCGACGCCATGCAGGGCCGGATCGCCGCCGAGACCCGCGGGAACGTCACCAGAAGACGCAGACCCGGGCAGCAAACGCCCCCACCACGAAGGCTCCAGCAGCCGCTGGTTCGCGGGCTGCCGGGCCTCGAAGAGCCGCTGGGTGTGACGCTGGTCCCACCGGAAGCCCCGGCCGAGATAGAGGCGATGCGCCGACCAGGGAATCGAGGCCGAGTCCATCTTGAAGCCGCGCAGCCTCCGGAGGTTGCGCCGGTAGGCGAGCGTTCGAGCCCCCTGCCCGCCTCGCCAGGCGGCATGGCCGAGCAGCGCTGCAGCCAGCCCGACCTGCCAGGGCGGGCTCAGCAACAGCCAGCCGGGCGCGATCAGCACAGCGCCGCCCGCAGCTAGCGACACACCGGCCGCGACAAGCTCGTATGCGCTGCGAAGCCGACCTTCCAGGGGCACGGTCACGGATCAGAGCCGCCAGCGACCGCGATCCGCACGAGCCGCGGGTTGATCGGTAGCAGAGGGTCGAGCAGGCGCTGCGGCTGCTCGATGACGATCCCATGCACCTTTGCGGTGGTCTTGCCGTTCTTGGTCCAGGCGTAGCCGACCACGCTCGCCCCGTCGGCACCGACAAGATGCCACCCGGCTCTGAGTACGGCACGCTGCAGACGCTTCAGGGCCTCCTGGGACGTCGCATCGGCACCCTGCCATGCCAGGAAGGACCGGAAGATGCCCGGCGACACCAGCAACAGGCCCTCGGCCACGTGATGGACCAGGGCCGTGCGGGTGTTGATCTCGATCGAACCCCCGGCCAGCCCATCGCGGAGCCAGCCGAACAACTCAGGAGGCTGTGCGGCCGACAAGGTAGATCGCGAGACGTGG
>CAIZPE010000323.1 GCA_903934795.1 uncultured bacterium
GTTGCCGCTGCGCAGGAACTCGATGCGGTTCAGGCCACCGTAGGCCGCGGCGATCTGGTCCTGCGAGCCGACTGCCTCGCCGATCACCTTCTGTTCGATGTGCAGGGCGTCACGGGCGAGCTGATCCTTCGAGACATAGCTGCCCCTGAGTGCCGACAGGGCATGCAGCATGCCGACGGTGAAGGACGAGCTCGAGCCGAGCCCCGAGCGCGCCGGCAGGTCGCCGTCGTGGTGGATCTCCAGGCCCTTGGTGCAATTGAGCGTGCCCAGCACCGCACGCACCGCCGGGTGCTTGATCTCCTCCCAGTGGTTCACATGCTCGATGGTGGAATAGACCACCCGGTGCTTGTGCTCGAAGAAAGGCGGGAGGTGCCGGCAGCTGATGTGGCAGTACTTGTTGATGGTGGTGGAGATGACCTCGCCGCCGTTCTGCAGGTACCAGGGCGGATAGTCGGTGCCACCTCCGAAGAAGGAGATGCGGTAGGGGGTTCGGGTGATGATCATGTCGGGTGCTCTCGCTTCGATGGTCAGACCGGTCGCCCGGCCTCACTCGCCCGCCGGCGCGGCCTGGGCAAGCCGCCGCAGGCTCTCGGCCATGCCGCTTGGCATGCGAGGCTCGGGCGCCGGTCCGCCGGCCGACGCTGTCGGCGTGGCAGGAGCGGACGACACGCCAGCGGCGGGCGTCACCGCGGCCGTCGCCGACGGCTGCAAGGGACGGCGCATGGCCAACATCGGTCGCATCGCCGTGGCGGCGGGGCTGACGGCGACCGCAGGGGCGACGAGCGGCGCCGGCATCGCGGGCATGGCAGCGGGCGCGGCCACCGGCGTCGCGATCACCGACGGCTGCGCGGTCCGCGAGGCAACCGCCGCCGCGGCCGGCATGGCCGAGGGGCGCTGCCAGAGCGGCGCCGGATCATCCGGAAGCCGGATACCGGGCTGCATGGCCTGCGCGACCGTCCGCTCCTGGGGCGTGGTCTCGACCTTGCGCAGCAGCACCTGGATGAAGGCCGCAGCCTCGCGACGGCAGGGCTTGAGCGACAGGTCGGCATAGGCCGAGCTGATCAGCTCGAAGCGATACTCGTACCAGCCCAGGTACCAGAACCAGTCGGTGTAGTAGAGCCACGAGTTCTCGTTCATGGCCCGAAGGTGTGTGGGGTCCTGCCAGGCGGTGGGTGCGCCTTCGCAGGGCACCTCGATCAGCATCTCGCCGCCCACCTTCAGCAGGCGCATGCAGTTGGTCATCAGCGCAGGCAGATCGGCGACATGCTCGAGCACATTGCTGGCGTTGATGAGATCGATTCCGCCCTCCTCGAGCGCCACCGGGCCCAGGGTGGTCGACGGCAGCACCGCGGGCAGGGTCAGCGGCTGCGCGAGATCGAGCAGCAGGTCAGGTTCGGTGCGCGCCACCACATCGAGGTTGAGCCAGCCCGACTGGTAGTCCTTGCCCGACCCGAGGTTGATCTTGGTCGGCTGCCAGGGGCCGATGCGACGGTGCCCGGCATGGACCTGGGCGTAGCCGGAGGCGAAGTTGAGCACCTCGGCGTAGTCGGCGATCGGGTCGGCGGCAGCAAATCGCGCCAGACCGGTGCGCACCGCGTCGAAGTAGGCCGGCGTGGCGAAGCCGTCGCGGAAGAAGCCATCGACCTCGTCGTCAGGCAGCCACAGCACGCTATCCTCGAAGGCCTCATGCGGCACCAGACGCGGATCACGCTCGGAGATCACCGGGGTTCCCAGCGAGAGGCAGTGGGCCACGCGTGACTGCTCCAGCCGGCAGGCGTCGTAGAAGTGGACATTGATCACCGCCTTGGCATTGCGGATCACCTCGTCGCGCTCCTCGCCGTACAGCGGGCTGTTGAATGCGGAAATGTTCCAGCCGGCCGCCTCGACACGGGAAAGCCAGCGCGCCCGGCGATCGTTCATCGAGCCGATGAACAGCAGGTCGATCGGGCGTTCCTCCAGCGGAACGGGCACGGCTGGCGCGAGGTAGGGGGCGTTGAGCATCGGCGCCACCGGCACATCGACGGCATGCGCGGTGTAGTGCTCGGGATTACCGCGGTCATAGTCGATGACCGCCGAGGTCCTGAGCAGCTGCAGGTAGGCATCGTCGAGCACCGGCGCCCCGGGGCCGAACTGCTCGAGGTTCACGAAGATGCAGGTGTGGGAGTCGCGCAGACCGGGGTCAAAGCCGAGATGCGCGCCGAACACGAA
>CAIZPE010000324.1 GCA_903934795.1 uncultured bacterium
CTTCGCTGGACGCTGGGCTATGGCAAAGGCAAGGCCAGCTTCGGCGGCACAGCCCGGGTGCTGGATGGCGTCTTTGGCGGCGCCGAGCTGCGGCTGTTCGATACCCGGGCCACCGCCCTGGTGGAACACAACGGCAGCCACTGGAATGCCGGCCTTCGCTACTACAGCCCGCCGCAGGCCTGGGCGGGGGGCGCGCAATGGGTGGGCTCGGTGCAGCGCAGCTTTCGGGCTGTTGACGCCTCCGGCCTGCCGGCCAACGCCAGCAGCGTCAACCTGAGCCTGGTGGTACCGCTGGGGGCGCCCGACGGTGAGCGAGACACCGCCAGCCGGGCCGCGCTGGCCGCGGCTCCGCTGCCGCCGCTGACAAGTGCAGCCTCGTCTTCCGCAGCGGTGCCGGTGGCCGGGCAGCCAGGGTCTGACGGCAACGCGCGCCAGGCCACCCTGGCCGCGGCGCTTCGCCACACCGGCCTGGGCGCCACTCGGGTGGGCATGGCGGGCACGGAACTGGTGGTGGTCTACGAGAACCTGCGCTACCTCCAGACCGAGGCCGACGCCCTGGGCATTGTGCTGGGGCTGGCAGCCGAGCTTGCGCCGCCCGATGCTGAACGGGTTCGGGCGGTCAGCCTGAAGGCGGGCTTGCCGGTGGTGGGGCTGTCGGTGCCGCTGGCGGCCTACCGGGCCTACCTGCGGGATGACGCCAGTGCAGGGGCGGTGCGCGCAGAGTTGCAGGTCAGTGCCGGCCTGCCCGCCTCCACCGTGGTCTGGGCTGACGAGCCCGCTGCGCCAGGCAACCGGGTGCGGGTGGCGCTCAAGCCGCTCATCAACTACACCCTGGGCACCGAGTACAGCGTGTTCGACTACACCCTGGCTGCCCAGGCCCGGGTGAGCGCCCCGGTCTGGGCGGGCGCGCAGGTGTATGCCGATCTGGTTCAGCGGGTGGCTGACAGCCCCGAGATGCAGCCGGGCGGTGGCTACGCCAGCTCGCAGATCCGTAACGGCCTGCAAAGCCTGGCGCTGCATCAGTCGCTCTGGCTTGGGCCGCGGGTGTTTGCCAGCGGCGGGGCAGGGCGCTATCGGTATGACGCGCTGGGCGCCGAAGGCGAGTTGATCGCCTTTCTGCCCTGGCGTGAAGACAGCCTGCATCTGCGCGGCCAAGTGCTGCGACGCGACAGCGGCATGGTGCGCGAGGAATCCAGCTCCGCGGTCTACCGCTGGCGGGCCAGCCCGGTGTGGTGGGTGGAGGGCGGCTACCACAGCTATGCTGACCGCAGCCAGGGCCCGTCATTGGCGGTATCGCGCTGGCTGGGAGATGTGGCGGTGCAGTTCTACGCCCGCAAGGGCGGCGTCAACAGCTTTCTGGGCATCGAGCTCAGCCTGCCGCTGGCGCCCCGCCAGGGCATGGCCGCAGCCCCGCTGCAGTTCACCGGCTCGCCCCGATTCACCGCCGGGCTGCGCACGCTGCTCACCAGCAGCGTGAATACCGGCAACTGGATTCTGCCGTCCGCGGCTCGGCCCACCGATCTCAGCTACAAGGCCGAACTTGAGCAGCTCGATGCCGGCAGGCTCACCACGGATTCGCTCGCAGCGCAACTGCCGCGCCTGCGCGAGGCATTCTTCCGGTACGCTCGCGTCTTGTTGCCCTGAGCGTGGGGCCCGGCTGGCATGCAGCGTGTTTCGCCGCGATTTTCAGATCTTTCATCCCGTGTTTCCGCAGTCAATTTCCTGAGCCTCCCACCCAACCCGAAAGGATCATCATGACCCTCAAGCACTCCGCGCTTCTTCTGGCCCTGGCCGGCAGCGCCATTCTGGCCGGCTGCGGCAGCAGCAGCTCCAGCACCACCACCGCGGCGTCTGACCTGCCGGCAGTGGCCCTTACCCCCACCAACGGGGCGGCGCTGATCAATGCGGTCACCGGCAAGACCTTCTCCTTCCCGAATACCGCCGGCGTCTCGGCCCTGGGCACCACCGGCCCCACCAGCGTGGCCTTCAGCGGCCAGAACTTCACCATCACCCAGGCCGGCAGCAACGCCGGCAGCTACAGCGGCACCATGAGCTACGGCTCCTGCATCTTCACGGTCACGGCCTCGTCGCTGTCGAGCGTGACCATCGGGCAGAAGATCACCGTCAACCCCTGCTCGTTGGACGTCAACACCGCAGGCCAGGGCACTGGCTCCACCCAGGACCGCCCGGTGACGCTGGTGCTGGGCACCACCACTTCCATTCCTGTGTCCGTGCCCGTGCTCGTCACCGCACAGGGTGAAGTGATCGTCAATGGCACCACCGC
>CAIZPE010000325.1 GCA_903934795.1 uncultured bacterium
AGGGTCGTGGGCCCTGCTTGCGTCTGCCACGCACGCAGCGGCGGGCGCCGCATCCCGCAGCCCCCAGCCCGCGGCGCCGACTGCGCTCAGGCCGGCGGCGCCGGCCGGCGCGCGAGCGCGAAGAGCAGTGATCCCGCGCCGGCCAGCAAGGCCAGCACGGTGAAGCCGGCGCGGTAGTTGCCGGTGGCGTCGCCCAGGATGCCAGCCACCATCGGGCCGCCGATCTGGCCGATGGCGATGATCACCGAGGACAGGCCCAGGATCATGCCGATCGAGCGGCGTCCGAAGTAGTCGGCGCGGATGGCCTGCATGAAGGGCCCGCGCACGCCCCAGGCCAGGCCGTGCAGCACCGCGAAGGCGGTGAGCATCACCGGGCCCGTGGCAAAGGTGAGCATCAGCAGGCCGGCGGCGTGCATGAGCATGCACACCGCACACATCCAGCGCTTGCTGTAGCGATCGCCCACCGCGCCGCCGATCAGCACGCCGGCCACCTGGCAGGCCGTCATCACCATGATCACCATGGCGGCCTGCGACACGCTGTAGCCGAGCGACTGCCGCATGTGGTTGATGGCATGCACATTCACCGCGGTGACCACGAACAGCGCGAAACCATGGCCCAGCGAGAGCAGCCAGAACGCGCTGGTGCGCAGCGCTTCGCGGGCGGTGAACTCGCGCTGCGGTGAGCCCTGGTCGGTGCCGGCGGTCTCGCCGGGCGCCGGCGGAGGCAGGCCGTCGAGGGTCTCGCCAATGTCGGAGGGCCGGCGCTTGAACAGTCGCGCCATCGGCCAGCCCAGCACGATCATCAGCACCCCCGACCCGAACGCGGTGGCCCGCCAGCCGAAGTGCTGCATGCACCAGGCCACCAGAGGCACGAGGATGCCGCCCAGGGCCAGCCCCAGGCCCGAGATGGACAGCGCCCGTGCGCGCTTGCGCTCGAACCAGTGGATGAGCGCGATGTTCAGCGGGAAGTAGCCCGAGAGACTGGAGCCCAGCGCGATCACCAGCACCGCGGCATACAGGCCGGCCAGCGAATCGATCTGGCTGAACAGCATCAGCCCCACGCCGAAGGTGATGATGCCGGCCCGGATCATGTTTTGCGGGCCGAACCTGTCGATCAGCCAGCCCATGGCCGGTCCGATGATCGCGGTCTCGGCCGACTGCATGGCTGACGCGGCCGACAGCGAGGTCTTGCTCCAGCCTTTCTGCTCGATCAGCAGCGAGAAGTAGGCCCCGAAGGACTGATGCAGCAGCGCCGCGTGCAGCATCTGGATGCCGGCGCTGGCGCCGGCCATTTTCCAGCCGTGGAAGATCTTCATCAGGGGGTGGCGGTGCGGCGCGGCAGCGGCGGGTGGTGCGGACGGCAGTGGCGCCCTCGGGGCGCGGCAGACGCAGTGTACCGGCCCGGCGCGCGCCTCTTCCGATTGGTTCGATTGATGAAACCCGGCAGGCAGCCAAGGTCATCGGCGGTCTAGACTGACGGCCTTGCCCCGGTCGGACCCCGCCGCGCGCGGCGCCGGCCCACCCGATCGCCCCGGAGAGCCCGATGGACCGCATCGTCCCCACCGAGACCCCCGTCGCCGCCGCCCTGACGGACTGGCTCGCGGCCTGCAACCAGGCCCTCGCCCGCGGGGATGCCGCCGCAGTGGCGGCACTCTTCGAGCCCGAGGGCCATCTGCGCGATCTGGTCGCCCTGGGCTGGCAGGTGCGCACCGTGAGCGGCCAAGACGCGGTGGCCGCGCTGCTGCGTGAGAGCCTGCCCGCGGCCGGCCTGCGGGGCCTGCGGGTGGCGGCCGGGCGCATTCCGCCGCGCCGCGTGCACCGCGCCGGGCGCGATGTGCTCGAGGCGATGATCGACTTCGACACCGCCCACGGCACCGGGGCAGGCGTGCTGCGCCTGGTCGACGACCCCGAGGGCCCGGGCGGCCTGCGTGCCTGGATCGTGCTGCTCAGCCTGCGTTCACTGCGCGGCCACGAGGAGGCGAGCAATGCCTGCGGCTCGCAGGGCCGCGACCACTACCTGCGCGACTTCGGCGCCGAGAACTGGGAGGACAAGCGCCGGCGCGCGGCCCGCTTCGAGCACCATGATCCGGCGGTGCTGGTGGTGGGCGCGGGCCAGGCCGGGCTGTCGATCGCAGCCCGCCTGGGCCAGCTCGGCGTGGACACGCTGGTGGTCGACCGCGAGGCCCGGGTGGGCGACAACTGGCGCCAGCGCTACCACGCGCTCACCCTGCACAACGAGGTGCATGTCAACCACCTGCCCTACATGCCCTTCCCGACCACCTGGCCGGTGTTCATCCCCAAGGACAAGCTCGCCAACTGGTTCGAGTCGTATGTCGACAGCCTCGACCTGCGGGTGTGGACCGGCACCGAGCTGGTCAGCGGCCACCATGATGCGCAGGCCGGGCGCTGGACGCTCACCCTGCGCCGCGCCGACGGCTCGCAGCGCGAGATGCGCCCGCGCCATGTGATCTTCGCCACCGGCGTGAGCGCCATTCCGGTGATGCCCGATCAGCCCGGGCTGGCCGGCTTTGCCGGCACGGTGATGCACTCCGGCAGCTACACCAGCGGCGCGGCCTGGAAGGGCCGCCCGGCGCTGGTGCTGGGCACCGGCAACAGCGGCCATGATGTCGCCCAGGACCTGCATGCCGCCGGCGCGCAGGTCACGCTCATCCAGCGCAGCCCCACCTACGTGGTGAGCATCCAGGAGGCGCAGCGGGTGTACGCGCTCTACGCCGAGGGCATGCCCACCGATGACTGCGACCTGCTCGCCACCGCCATGCCCTACCCGGTGCTGCGGCATGCCTACCAGCTCTCCACGGCGGTCTCGCGCGAGGCCGACCGCGAGCTGCTGCAGGGGCTGGCCGCGCGCGGCTTTCGCCTCACCGAGGGCGAGGATCGCACCGGCTTCCAGATGATGTACCTGCGCCGTGGCGGCGGGTACTACTTCAACGTCGGCTGCTCCGACCTGATCGCCCAGGGCCGTGTCGGCCTGGTGCAGCACGAGGACATCGAGCGCTTCGTCCCGGAAGGCGTGCGGCTCAGGGATGGCCGCGTGCTGCCCGCCGAGCTGCTGGTGATGGCCACCGGCTATCACAACCAGCAGGAGGTGGTGCGCCGCAGCCTGGGCGATGCCGTGGCCGATCGCATCGGCCGGGTCTGGGGCGTGGACACCGACGGCGAGCTGCGCAACCTCTGGCGGCCCACGCCGCAGCCCGGTCTGTGGTTCATCGCCGGCAGCCTCGCGCAGTGCCGCATCTACTCCCGCTTCCTCGCCCTGCAGATCAAGGCGCGGGAGGCGGGCCTTGCTCCCTACGCCAGCTGATGGCGCCCAAGGACCTCCCGATGGAAAGACGCTCGATGATCGGCACCGCGGCCGCGATGGCCACCGGTGCCCTGGCCGGCTGCGCCCTGCCCGGCACCGCCTCGCAGTCGCCCCGCATGCCCTTCGCGGTGCCGGTCACCCGCAACTAACACGACGAGGTCGAGCTGATGCCCGGCGACATCATCTATTCCGGCACGCCGGAGAATGTCGGGCCGGTGGTCAAGGGCGACCGTATTGATTGCCACATCGACGGCCTGCCCGATCTCAGCCTGCGCATCACCTGAGCCGGGGAGCGGACCGCGCGCGGCGCGCCGGCGGGGTCGGCGGCCGCCCGCGCCGGTATCATGGCGCGGCCGTCGCCCGGCGGCTTCGCGCCCCCGGGCGCCCTGCCTGTCGAACCCTGCCCGCGTCCTGCCCACCCTGCGAGCCCGCCCATGATCCGCACCCCCGCCGGCTTCAATCCCGCGCTGAACCTCGAGCTGCACGATGACGCCATCGCCCATGTGTTCGTGCGCGATGCCATGGTGCTGTTCAGCGACTCCCCGGGCGCGCTGCCCTGGCGCTTCTACCGCGGCGAGGGCCTTCGCGCCGCCCGCTTCCACGGCATTGGCGAGCATGAAGGCCGCCAGCATGTGGCGGTGGCGCTCGATGACGACATCTCGCCGCGCTCGCTGCCGCCCGGCCTGAAGGCGTCCAATCTGCGCAGCTGGTTCGGCGTGATCGATGACGCCACCCTGGCCATCGCCATGCGCGCCGTGCAGGTGCTGGAGTGGGATCGCACCCACCGCTTCTGCGGCGCCTGCGGCACCCGCACCGAGCAGGCCGACAACGAGCGCGCCAAGCGCTGCCCGGCCTGCAACCTCACGGTGTATCCGCGCATCTCGCCCGCCATGATGGTGCTGGTCACGCGCGGCCGCGAGCTGCTGCTTGGCCGGGGCGTCAATTTCCCTCCCGGCCGCTACAGCGCGCTGGCCGGGTTCCTGGAGGCCGGCGAGACCATCGAGGAGGCGGTGATCCGCGAGGTGCGCGAGGAGGTCAATGTGGAGGTGACCAACCTGCGCTACTTCGGCAGCCAGAGCTGGCCCTTCCCCAACTCGCTGATGATCGCCTTTCAGGCCGAGTACGCTGGCGGCGACATGCGCCACGACCCGGCCGAGCTTGCCGACGCGCAGTGGTTCACGCCCGAGAACCTGCCGCAGCTGCCGCCGCCGCTGAGCATTGCCCGCGCCCTGCTCGACGCCACCCTGGCCGAGCTGCGCTGAGCGGCGCTCACTCCGGCTTGATGTTGCGCTCGCGGATCAGCTTCACCCAGCGGGTTTCTTCACGGGCCATGAACTCGCGGAATTCCGCGGGTGTGGAGGCGCGGATCTCCACCCCCTGTGGCTTGAACTGCTCGATCACCTCGGGGTCGAGGGCCACCTTGGCGATCGCCTTCTGAAGCTTGTCGATGATCGGCCGGGGCGTACCCGCGGGCACGACCATGCCCTGCCAGAAGGTCACCACGAAATCACGCTTGCCGGTGGCTTCGGCCATCGTCGGGATGTCCGGGAAGGCCGGCGAGCGCGCACCGCTGGTGATGGCGATGGCCCGGGTCTTGCCGCTGGCGAGGAAAGGTCTGGCCTCGAGCGATGCCGAGAACATCATCTGCGCCTGACCGCCGGCCACATCCTGGCCGGCCTGCGCGCCGCCCTTGTAGGGCACATGGGTCAGGTCGATGCCGGTCTCCTGCTTGAGCATCTCGGCGATCAGATGGTTGGTGGCGCCGATGCCCGAGCTGGCGATGTTGAACTTCCCGGGATTGGCCTTCACATGGGCGATCAGTTCGGCCATGGTGCGGGCTGGAAACGCCGCGTTCACATGCAGGATGAACGGCGTGAACGACATCAGCGAGACCAGCTCGAAGCTGCGGTTCGGGTCGTACTGCACCTGGCCGGTGAGGGTGGGATTGATGACCAGCGAGGTGCCGGCCGCGTAGAGGGTGTAGCCGTCGGGGGCTGCCCGGGCCACGTGGTTGGAGGCCACGGTGGTGGCCGCGCCGGCCCGGTTGTCGATCAGCACCGGCTTGCCCAGCTCGAGGGCCAGCTTGTTCGCATAGCCCCGCGCCACGGCATCGTTCACGCCGCCCGGCGGATAGGGCACCACCAGGGTGATGGGCTTCTGCGGCCAGTCGGTCTGCGCCGCGGCCGACAGGGGAATGACGACGAGCGCCGCAAGGGCGGCCAGCCACGCCAGGGGTTTCATGCGCGTCTCCTGATCCGGTATGGGTTGGTCGATGCAGTCTAGCCGACGGTGTCCAGACGCCGTGTCCGGATTCAGCCGGTCGACATCGGCAGGCTGGGGTCGGCGGCCCACTCCTGCAGCGAGTTGTCATAGACCTGCACCGCCTCGTGCCCGAGCAGGGCGGTGAGCGCGAAGGCGTCGCCGGTGGCGGCGATGCCGCCGCCGCAGTAGGCGATCACCGGCTGTTGCCGGTCGATGCCGCGTGCCGCGAAGACCTCGCGCAGCGTCGCGGGCGGGAGGTAGCGCCCGCGTTCGTCGAAGAGCGCGGCCGCCGGCAGATTGATGCTGCCGGTGATATGGCCGGGCCGGCCGTAGTGCAGGGCGGCCGTGCCGTCGTGCTGCTCGGCGCGCAGGCAGTTGACCACCACCGCGCTGCCCTGGTCGAGCGCGGCCTGCACACCGTGCCGGTCGGTGAACACCGCCCTTGGCCGGACCGGGAGACGGGTGGCAGACGGATAGCGCACGGGCTCGCGCGACAGCGGCCGGCCCTCGTCGACCCAGGCGCGCTGGCCGCCGTCGAGCACCGCGGCGCGGTCCATGCCGATGGCGCGCAGCAGCCACCACACCCGGGTGGCCCACCACGCGTCGCTCGCCGAGTAGAGCACCACCTCGGTGTCGTCGCCCACGCCCAGCGCCTGGAAGCGGCGCGCCAGATCGTCGGGCGCGGGCGCGGTGAAGCGCAGGCCGTTGGCCGGGTCGGAGAGATCGGCCTGCAGGTCGATCAGCGCGGCCCCCGGCAGGTGGCCTTCCTCGTAGCCTCGCTGGCCGGTCTCCACCCGCAGCCGGTGGGTGCCGGGCTGCGGGTGCAGGAAGGTGGTGCAGTCGAACAGCCGCAGCGTGGGCGAGCCGAGGCGGGCGGCGAGGTCGGCGGGGGTGATCAGGGCAGGCATGGGCGTGGTTCAGGGAGGAGGCAGCCGCCACAGTAGCGGGTTTCAGCGGCGCGGGCCGCCGGCCGCGCGGGCAGCGGGGTTCCACCGGCATGGCCTGCTGTCGGGCCGGTAGGATCGGGGTTCCGATCGTTGCGGGGTGCCCCATGCGCGAACTCTTCATCACCAACAAGAC
>CAIZPE010000326.1 GCA_903934795.1 uncultured bacterium
TCGGCACCCAGAACGTGCCCGGCGCGCTCAACACCCAGATCCCCAAGACCCCCGGCCCGAGCCGCATCGACGGCTTCTACTGCTACCAGACCTTCTACAGCCAGTCGAGCAGCGGCGCGAACTGCAGCATCGGCGCCTGGTTCGCCAACCCCTGCCAGGGCACGAGCTTCGAGGGCGTGAGCACCTTCGCCATGCCCACCCGCGTGAGCTTCACCGACACCTGGGACAACCAGTGCAGCGCACTGGAGGCGCGCGCCCGATGAAGCCGCTTCGCCTTGCCCTCGCTGCCGTAGCAGCCATAGCAGCAATCGCAGCCTCGCCCACCCTCGCCGCCGACTGCGTCAAGGATGCCGAGGTCTGCGTCGAAGGCCCCGCCACACGCATCATCAGCGGGTACGCGGTCTACCGCGACTGCTGGCGGACCACCTCGTCCTACAGCTGCCTCTCGGCCCGCAGCAACGACGACTGCCAGCCCCTGCGCGACCGTGGCTGCAGCCAGGTCGGCTCCACCTGCGTGGAGACCACCCCGCAGGGCCTGTGCACGGTGTTCGAGCAGGCTTGGCAGTGCAAGACCGCCAGCGGCACCAGCAGCACGGTCACGAACTGCGGCGACCGGCGTTTCTGCCTGGACGGCAACTGCTTCGACACCTCGCACACGCCCGACCCGGACTTCGCCCGCGCCGTCGCCGGCCTGGAGATCCAGCGCGAGGCCGGTCGCTACGTCGACCCCGACACGCTCGAAGTCTTCAAGGGTTTCGACAACCGCTGCCGCAAGAAGCTCTTCGGCCTGGTGAACTGCTGCAAGGGCGGTGGAAGCAGCGGCTCGCTCTTCAGCACGATGTCCCTGATCTCCGGTGCCGGCGGTCAGGCCATTGGCGCGGTGGGCTCGAGCTACACCTACGACGCGCTCTTCGCGGCCGACGCGCCGGACATGGTGATCGCCGGCTTCGAGGCGCTCTTCGGCGCGGGCGGCGGCAGCTCGGCGCTGGCCGGGCTGATCGCGGGCGAACTGTCGGTGGGCTCGTTCATGACCTCGCTGGTGCCCGGCCCCTGGACGATCGCCATGCTCGCCATCCAGCTCTCGGGGCTGCTGTCTTGCGAGCAGGCCGAGCAGGTGCTGGCGATGAAGAACGACAACCGCCTGTGCCACAGCGTCGGCAGCTACTGCTCGCGCAAGGTGCCCATCCTCGGCACCTGCCTGGAGACCACCCAGAGCTACTGCTGCTTCAACTCGCGCCTGGCCCGGGTGCTCAACGAGCAGGGTCGCGCCCAGCTCGGCCGCAGCTGGGGTGGCGCGAAGAACCCCGACTGCGCGGGGTTCAGCCTCGCGCAACTGCAGACGCTCGACTTTTCGCGCATGGACCTCACCGAGTTCTACGCCGATATCGCCCCGACGCTGCCCGACGTCGGCGCGCTGGCCAACAAGGCGCGCAGCCGCGTGAACGGCGTCGTCGGGCCCTGAGGACACGCGATGAGATTCCTCCCCACACTGGCCGTGACCGCTCTCTTGCCACTGGCCGTCTGCACCGCCCATGCGGCCGGCTCAGCAGAGACCACCCCACGCCAGGCCGTCACCGACCTCAAGCCCCTGCTCGCCCGCGCCGCCGCCGAGGGCA
>CAIZPE010000327.1 GCA_903934795.1 uncultured bacterium
ATCACCATCAGGTGCAGCGGATAGTTGCCCACGCCGGTGAGCGGCACGATGAGCGCCAGGGCCAGCAGACCCAGAGCCAGATTGCGCATGTTCACCGCCGCTTCGACAGAAGCCCTTCGGGCTTCCAGAACATGGTCATGATGAAGAACACGAAAGCGATCACGTAGCCCCACTCCAGTTGCAGGAAGAAGCCGCCCACCGAGATGAACTGGGCGAACACGAAGGCGGCGACGAAACCGCCGACCAGGTTGCCCAACCCGCCCAGCACGCAGATCAGGAAGGTGAGCGGCCCGAAGGACAGCCCGATCGCCGGGTGCACGTCGTACTGCAGCACCAGCTGGCAGGCGGCCAGACCGGCGAGCGCGCCGCCCATCGCCGAGGTGAGCAGGTAGACCCGCCCCGGGTTGACGCCCATCAGCGGCATGATGGTGCGGTCCTGGCTGATGGCGCGGATGGCCGTGCCCATGTAGGTGCGGTTCAGGAACAGGTAAGTAGCCGCAATCGCCACCGCCGCCACCGCGAAGGCGATCATGCGCGACAGCGAGAAGCTCATCTCGCCGATGTTCACGCCTGGCAGACGCACGCCGATGTTGCGGAACTCCACCCCGAACAGCACCGTGGCCACCGCCTGCAGCAGGAACAGCACCCCACCGGTGACCAGCAGCTGGTTGATCGGCTCGGCGTTGAGCACCGGCCGGATCACGAACTGGTGCATCAGCGCGCCGAGCGCCGCGACGAAGGCCACCGCCATCAGGAAGGCGGCCCACAGCGGCACGCCCTGCACCGAGTGCAGCCACCAGATAGCGTACATGCCGACCATGATCAGTTCGGCGTAGCAGATCCAGACCACATCGATGACGCCGAAGATCAGGTTCAGGCCGAGCGAGAGCAGCGCGAGCAGCCCGCCGAGCAGCAGCCCGTTGAGCACCGCCTCGAGAAAGAAGATGTCGAAGATCTGGTCCAAGGTCTGCCTCCGCTAGACGCCGAGATAGGCGCGACGGATGTCGTCGCTGGCCAGCAGTTCGGCGGCCGGCCCGCTGGCGCGGATGCGCCCGGTCTCCAGCAGGTAGGCGCGATCGACCACCTTGAGCACCTGCTGGACGTTCTGTTCGACGATCAGCACCGTGTAGCCCTCGGCGCTCATCTTGCGGATGACCTCGAAGATCGACTGCACGATCACCGGCGCGAGGCCCGCCGAGGGCTCATCGAGCAGCAGCAGCTTGGGGCCGCTCATCAGGGCCCGGCCGATCGCGCACATCTGCTGCTCGCCGCCCGACATGGTGCCGGCCATCTGCAGGCGCCGCTCCTTCATGCGCGGGAACAGCGAATAGACCATCTCGAGCCGTCGCGCGAACTCGGCGCGGGCCGACGGCAGGAAGGCGCCCATGCGCAGGTTGTCTTCGACGGTGAGCCGCGGGAACAGCCGGCGGCCCTCGGGCACCTGCGCGATGCCCAGCGAGATGACCTCGTGCGCGGGCAGCTCGTTGTAGCGCCGGCCCTCCATCGCCATCTCGCCGGCACGCGACTCGATCAGCTTGGAGATCACCCGCAGCAGCGTGGTCTTGCCGGCACCGTTGGGGCCGATCACCGCCACCGACTCGCCGGGACGCACCTCGAGGGACACATCGAACAGGGCCTGGAAGCTGCCGTAACCGGCGCTCACCCCGTCGAGCTTGAGCATGGCTGTCATGAGGCGCGCGCCTTCACCTGCTGTTGCACCGCATCGGCATCGGTGCCGAGGTAGACCTCGATCACCTTGCGGTCGTGGGCGATTTCGGAGGGCTTGCCCTGGGCGATGAGCTAGCCGTGGTCGAGCACGATGCAGCGGTCGATGACCCGCATCAGCACGCCCATGATGTGCTCCACCCAGATGATG
>CAIZPE010000328.1 GCA_903934795.1 uncultured bacterium
AGATCGATGCCTCGGCCTGCGACCGGCTGGCCCTGCGCTCGGTGCGGCGCCTGGTCGCGAATGCCGACCATGACCGCATCGCGGCGGTGCGCCGGCGCCGCTATGCCCGCTGGGCCGAGGCCCTGGGCGCCTTGCCGCAGGTGCGTGCCTTCGCACCGACGCTGGCCGATGACCAGGTGCCCTATGTGTTCCCGGTGCGGCTGAGCTCCCCGCAGGCGCAGTTCCGGGCCCTGAAGTACCGTGGCATCGCGGTCTGGCGCTGGGACCACCTTGCCCAGAGCCGGTGCGCGGTGAGTGCCGAACTCGCGCTCTCGCTGATCCAGTTGCCCTGTCAGCACAGCCTCGATGACGACGCCTTCGAGCGCCTGGTGCGCGAGTTCACCCTCGCACTGAGCTGAGCAGCCCCCTCGGGAGACCCCCCTGCGCACCCCGTCCGATTCCGCCCCCGGCACCTGGCAACTCAGCCTCTTCGACCCCGCCGATGCCGCCGCCGCGCGCGAGTGGAACGCGCTGCAGGCGGCCGTTGGCGGCAGCGTGGTGCAGCGCGCCGAGTTCGTCTTCGCGGCGGCCGCGATGGCGGCGCAGCCGCTGCGGCTGGCGGTGTTCCGGCGTGCCGGCGAGCCGCGCGCCATGGCCTTGCTGCGGCTGCGGCCCGGGCTGCCGGAGGTCTTCGTCGAAAGCCAGATGCCGCTCGGTGCCTGGCTGCAGTCGCCGCAGGAATCCCTCACCGAGCTCGCCCGCGCGCTGCTTGCGCGGCTGCCCTTCGGGCTGCGCCTGGGCATCAGCCAGGTCGATCCGCGATTCGTCGCGCCGCCGGTCTCGCCCCTGGTGAGCACACTGCCCTACATCCGCACGCCCTGGCTTGCGGTCAGCGGCAGCTATGCCGACTACTGGGCCGCGCGCGGCAAGAACCTGCGCGCCAATCTGCGCAAGCAGCGCGAGAAGCTCGCCGCGCAGGGCATTGCGCTGCGCACCGAGGTACTGCGCGAGCCCGCCGACATGGCCCGCGCGGTGGCCGACTACGCGGCCCTGGAGTCGCGCGGCTGGAAGGCCGGCGAGGGCACCGCGGTGAGCCCCGACCATCCGCAGTTCGGGTTCTATCGCGGCATGCTCGAGCGTTTCGCGGCGCGGGGCCTGGCGCAGGTGCACCGCTGTTTCTTCGGCGACCGTCTGGTGGCGAGCGAACTGTGCCTGCTCGAGCGCGGCGAGTTCGTGATCCTGAAGACCACCTACGACGAGAGCACCGCACCGCTGTCGCCGGCCTCGCTGCTGCGCCAGCCGATGTTCGAGGCGCTGTTCGACGGCGGCGCGGTCAGCCGGGTGGAGTTCTACGGCCCGCTCAAGGAGTGGCACACCCGCTGGAGCAGCGAGAGCCGCGACATCTACCACGCCAATGTGCACGCCGGGCCGCTCGCCCGCCGGCTGGTGTCGGCGCTGCGGCGCGCACCGGGGCTCGCGGCGTGATCGCGGGTCTGGCCCGCGGGCTGCGCGCGCGGCACGGCACCCACCGTGGCTGGGTGCGGCTGCAGATCACCCGCGCCGCCCACGGTCTGGGACTGCTGAGGCCCTACACCCGGCTGCGGCTGGCGCGGGTCGACCGGGTGGTGTTCGTGTGTCTGGGCAACATCAATCGCAGCGCCTTTGCCCTGGCGGTCGCGCGGCAGGTCGGTCTGCGCGCCGACTCGGTGGGGCTGGCCACCACGGCCGGTGCGCCGGCCAGTCCGGCGGCCTGCGTGGCGGCCCAGCGCCGTGGCCTGTCGCTGCGCACGCACCAGGCCACGCCGATCGCCGAACTGATCCCGCGGCCTGGCGATCTCTATGCCGTGATGGAGTGGCGCCATGCGAACGCGCTGCTCGCGCGCGGGCTGCCGGCGCAGTCGATCATGCTGCTGGGCGGCTGGGCGCGGCCGGCACGGCTGCACCTGCATGATCCGCACACCCTCGACGCCGCCTTCTTCGACACCTGCTTCGGGCTGATCGACAGCGCGGTGCGGGCGCTGGCCGTCGAACTTGCCGCGGGCGGCCACCCCGCGGCGGGCGCGCTCAGCCTGCCCGAGGCCCGGCGAGCGCCTGCTCCAGCGTGAGCAGTCGGGCGCGCTGCGCCGGACTGCGCAGCGCGGCGGCATCGATCAGCGAGTCGGTGGCCTCGAAGCGCGTTGGCCTGCCTTCGACGGCATTGGCCGAGCCGTTCGCCGCGGGGGCGCGACGCGCGCCGGCCCGCGCCCGCCAGCGGGCGCTCGCCGCGCGCAACCAGGGCGGGCGCCGCTGCTGCAGCCACATCGACAGCCGATAGCCCATCGGTGGGCCCTCGGCCGGGCTGAATCCGTAGCACAGCGGCAGTCCGGCAAGCTCGGGCGCGAGGCGCTCGATCAGCCTCGCCTCGAATCGGCCATAGTCCTTCCAGGCCAGCGGCAGTCTCGCCGCCGATTTCACGATCACCGGGTCGAGCAGCGGCGTGAGGAAATGACCGCAACGCGCTGCCATCGAGTTGTTGCGGCTGGTCCAGTAACGACCGCGCACCAGCGGATAGACCAGCTCCACCTGCCGGCGGCTGAGCGGCCCGCGGCAGCCGGTCTCGGCGGCGATGGTGTCGGCGAGGTGCGCCTGCAGGGCGGCCAGCGCCCGGGGCTGGCGCACCGCTGCCGGATCGAAGCCACTGTAGAAGACCTGCACCAGATCAACCGGACGGTACGGCCGGTCGGGCAGGTAGAAGAAGTTGCGCAGCACCTCGCCGCCGCCGCCGTTCAGGGCGAGCGCGCCGTCGGCCGATTGCGCCAGACGGGTCTGGCGATCGGCGCCCGCGTCCTCGATGCCGTCGATCGGCAGGCCGTCGAAGAAGTCGAGATCGGCCGCGGGGTCGGGCGGCGCAGTCTGCCGCAACTGCTGCTCCAGGCGCTGCTTGTCGACCGTGGCCAGGCCCAGGCCGAGGGCGCGGTCCATGGCTTGCGCCACCCGCACATCGGCGCTGTCCGGGCCGCCGTAGACATGCAGCGCGGGGGTCTGCCCGGTGGCCCGGGCCGCAGCCAGCAGCAGCCGTGAATCGAAGCCGCCCGAGAGCGCGGCCCGCAGCCGGCCGGGAAAGCCGTGCGCCCAGCCCTCGGCGAGATGGCGCAGGCGCCCGCCGATGCGCGCGAGCGCCTCCTCGGCGTCGGTGAAGGGCTCGCCCGGCAGCCAGTAGGTGGGCCCGAAGAGCGGCACCCGCAGGCCGCGGCAGAGCTCGCGCACCAGTGCCGGGTCGGCGATGCGCACCTGCTCGCAGACCGTCCGGCTGCCGTGGTTGGCGCCATTGAAGAGGTAGTCGAGCGCGCCGACCGGGTCGATGCTGCGATGCGGCTGGGCGTCGGCGCAGGCGAGCCAGGAGGTCGAGAGCAGCCTGCCGTCGGCCGATTCGTAGAGCTTGATCATGCCGAGCGGATCGCCGAAGGACCAGAGGCGGCCGTCGCGGGCCAGCACCACCTGGTACTCGCCGGCGAGCTCGTGGCTGGCCGCGCAGCGCGCGCCGTGGAAGTCGAGCCACAGCGCATCGAGCGCCTGGGCGCCGCTCAGGCCGCGGTAGAAGAGCGTGCCCACGCAGGCCACCAGTCCGCCGTCGAAGAGCCGCCATTGCGCCTCCGGGTCCGGGCAGCCTGGCGTGGCGTGCCAGCCAAGACGGATGCCGGCCCAGTCATGCCAGCGCGGTGCCGGCAGACCCTGACGCATCAGGCTGGCGGCCATGCGCTGGCTGGCCTGCTCGCGGCGTGCCGGGTCCGGGTCGATCGCCAGATGCAGCGCGCTCATGCCCGGCGCGCGCTGCGCAGGCGAGGTCCGGCGCCGGTGATGTCCGCTGCCGGCGATGGGCAACGGGCCGTCACGCGCCCGCGGGCGGTCTGCGAAGACGGGAAGTGGTGTCGCGCTGGCATGTCGGCTGCCCTCCGGGTGGGGCAGCCAGTAGGCCGGCATCAGGCACGGGCCGCGCTGCGCGGCCTCAAGGGCGGTGACCGGAGCGTGCGCGGCCGCGCGCGACGCTGAGCAGACTCAGCCCGGCACAGGCACCCGACCGCGCGCGCGGGCGCGCTCGGCGGCGATCCGGTAGGCGCGGCGATAACCCTCCACGCTGCGCGCCCAGGTGCGCTCCCGCTCGACATAGTCGCGGCCGCGCGCCTGCAGGCCGGCGCGCAGGTCGGGCTCGCCGAGCAGCCGCAGCAATCCCGCAGACAGGGCGGCCTGATCGCCGGCCGCAAAGAGCAGGCCGGTGCGGCCGTCCTCGATCAGCTCGCGATGGCCGCCCACATCGGAGGCCAGCACCGGCTTGCCGCGGGCCATCGCCTCCAGCGGCTTGAGCGGGGTCACCAGCTCGGTCAGCCGCATCGGCAGGCGCGGAAACGCCACCACATCCACCGCGTCGTACAGGGCTTCGATCTGGTGATTGGGCACCCGACCGGTGAACACCGCCGCGGCGCCCAGACCGAGCTCGCCGGCGAGCGCGCGCAGGCGCGCGTCCTCCTCGCCCTCGCCGACCAGCAGCAGCCGCGCCGACGGCATCACGCGCAGCACCTCGGGCAGCGCGCGCAGCAGCAGCGCCAGTCCTTCGTACGCATAGAACGAGCCCAGAAAGCCCACCACCGGCCCCTCGCCCAGACCGAGCGCGGCGCGCGCCGCCGCGGTCGATCCCGGGGAGAACGCGAAGCGGGTGGTGTCGACCGCATTGGGGATCAGGGTGATGCGCTCGCGCGGCACCCCTCGGGCCGCGATGTCGTCGGCCAGGCCGTGGCAGATCGCGGTCACCGCGTCGGCCTGGCGCAGCGCCTGGGTCTCCAGCCAGCGGGTGGCGCGGTAGCGCAGCGCCCCTTCGGTGGTGGTGCCGTGGTCCACCGCCGCGTCCTCCCAGAAGCCGCGTACTTCGTAGACCACCGGCAGGCCGAAGCGGCGGCCCGCGCCGATCGCCGGCCAGGCATCAAGCGCCGGCGAGTGGGCGTGCAGCAGATCGGGCCGCTCCTCGCGCACCGCCTCGTCGAGTCGTGCCCGGGTGGCGCGCATCTCGGCCAGTGGCCACAGGCCCGGCAGCGCGCGCAGCGGGCCGGCGGGCGCCGGCGTGCGCAGGAAGCTCAGCTCGCCCACGGTCTCGCGCGCCGGTTCGCCAGGATTGGCGCGCGGCGAGGTGAGGTGCGCGGTCTGCCAACCCATCGCCCGCTGATGCAGCACGATCTCGCGGGTGCGCAGGGTGTAGCCGGTGTGGATCGGCAGGGAATGGTCGAGGATGTGCAGGATCTTCATCAGGCCGCCTTGCGCCCGAGGCGGGCGTCGATGTCATCGAGGAGCCGCTGCATCAGCGGTGCCCATCCGAAGTGCCGCTCGACATGGTCGCGGGCGCGCCGGCCCATGGCCCGGGCCGCCTCGGGTCCGTCGAGCAGGTCGCAGACCGCGGCGGCGAAACCGTCCGCCTCGTCGGCCACCCGCAGATGCCGCCCGTCCTCGGCCGAGACGCCGTCGGCCACGGTACGGGTGGCCACGCAGGGCAGCGCGCAGGCCATCGCCTCGAGCGCCTTGTTCTGGATGCCGCGCGCGATCCGCAGCGGCAGCACCCCCACCGAGGCGGCGTGGAAGTAGGGCACCGATCGCGCCACGAAGCCGGTGACCCGCACGCCGTCGATGGCCGCCAGCGCGCGCACCCGGGCATCGGGCCGTGCGCCGACCACGATGAAGCGCGCCGTGCGGTGGCGCTGGCGCACCCGCGGCAGCACCTCGTGGGCGAACCAGATCGCGGCATCGACATTCGGCGGGTAGTTCATCACGCCGGTGAACACCAGGTTGGGTCCGTCGCCGGCGAGGTGTTCGCGTTCGTCCTCGGGCAGCGCGTCGCGCGGATCGGTGCCGGGTGCAGGCGGACAGAAGAGCGTGGTGTCCACGCCATTCGGGATGGCCACCAGACGCCTGCGCGCCGCGGCATCGAGGTCGGGCAGCAGGCTCTGCATCTCGCGCTCGGTGACCAGGCAGGTGCCGGCGAAGCCCGCCACCGCGTCGAGTTCGAGCCGGCGCAGACGCCGTGCCTCGAGCGCATGCAGCCAGCGCCCGGGGCCGCGGCCGGCGCGCGCGTACTGCGCAAACTTCTCGGAGTCGACATCGGTCATGTCGAGATAGGCGCGATCGCGCAGGGCCGCGGGCACATAGGGCGCGACATTGGAGGAGTGGGCCACGATCAGGTCGGGGCGCACCTCGGCCAGACAGGCCTGCCAGCGTCGGGCCAGCCGCCGGTTGCGGAACCAGCCCACCGAGAGCGGCTCGCCGGCGAGCAGCGACAGGCCGGCGCCCAGCCAGCGCTCGATCGGGTCGAGGGTCTCGATCAGGGCCGAGTCGGCCATCAGGGCGCTCTCGGCCTGGGCGCGCTCGCGCTCGTCGGCCTCGGCAAAGCCGAACACATGCACTTCGTCGCCGCGAGCCTTGAGGGCGCGGATGATGTGGTAGTGCCGGATGGTCGCGCCGTTGATCGGCGGCCAGGGCGCACGGTTGGCGATCAGCAGGATCTTCATCGGGGTGGATGGCGGGGCAACGCGGGCGGCCGAAAGCCGGCCCTGGCGACCCCGTCGGCATCGATACCGGGCAGCGGCACGGCGGGCAAGCCGGCGCGGCCGGGGGGAGTCTGGCGCTGACAGCCGGCCGGTTTCGTGGCGCTGCCGAGGGCCTGACGCAGGCCCAGTGCCACCCCTGCCCCGGTGAGGATCAGCAGTCGCGCGTACCAGAGTTCGCGCAGCGCGGCCGGCGCCTCGGCCAGCCAGGCGGCACCCGTCCACACCGGCACCAGCCAGGCGATCGCGGCGAGCCCGCCCAGCGGCCACCACGCCGGATGGCGCAGCATCGACACCCACAGCGGGGCGAGCAGCGGGATCGCGAACACGAAGGCATGCACATGGCCCTTGGGCGAAAGGCAGGGCACCAGCGCGAGCAGCAGGCAGGCCACCAGCCGCAGCCGCGCCGGACTGCGGCGGCCGCGCCAGGCGGCCAGCGCGCAGGCCCCGAACAGGCCGAGCGAGGCAATCGAGACGACCGCGGCCATGGCGGGCGGAATCCGCACCAGATCGCCGCGCAGGCCGTGGTCCTCGCCCCAGTGCGCCAACCGGTCGAGCACGGCGTGCAGCGACTGGCCGCCGAGCTGTGCGTCGAAGTGAGCGCCCAGCCAGGGCATGAGCTCGCGCACATACCAGCGCTGCTCGGCCCAGGGCACCCAGGGCAGGGCGAGCGTCGCCAGCAGCACGAGCCAGCCGATTGTCCAGGCGATCGCGCGATGGCGGCCGCCCGCGACCGCGGTGAGCAGCAGCACTGCCGGATAGAGCTTGAGCGCGATACCCGCGGCCAGCAGGGCGCCCGCCAGCGCGGGGCGGTCGCGCTGCCAGACGAGAAAGCCCACCGCTGCGGCCAGCGGCAGGGCGTTGAGGTTGCCCGCGGTGACCAGATGCCAGGTGGGCGCGCCGGCCAGTGCGAGCAGCACCGCCGAGGCGCTGGCCAGGCCGGCGCGACCCCGGTGTCCGCTGCCCGGGGGCCAGGCCTGCCGGCAGGCCCACAGGACGCAGGCCGCCACCAGCGCGGCCTGCGCGAGCGCGCACAGCCGGGCCACGGTCAGGGCGTCGGGCCAGGCCATCCAGGCGAGCAGCGGCAGGGCAGGCGGGGGATAGAAGAACAGGTCGAAGTCGGCCGCCTCCGCGAGCGGCAGGCGGGGCCGCACATCGGCTGCGAGCCGGTGATGGGCCGGGCCGTAGAGCGGCTGTCCTTCGCGCAGGCTTGCGCGCAGCGCGTCGGTGTAGATGAGGGTGTCGTAGAAGCCGCTCTGGCGCTGGGCGAGGCTCAGCCACTGGCTGGCCAGCAGCAGGGCGAGCAGCAGCGAGGCCGCGAGCGCCGCCAGGCGCGCGGCCTGGGCTGCGCGGCGGGTGCGCTCGCGCGACGTTGCGTGGCTCATGCCAGCTCGCTCATGCCGCCCCGATCAAGGCTGTCCCCGTCTGGCGCACCATGCCGTCATCGCACGCATCCGATGCAGCCCCTCAGGTGAGCCGCGAGCTGCCGCGCGCGGGCGCGGCCGCGAGTGCCTGTCTGCCCAGGCGGACCAGCCAGCGCCGCAGCCCCGGACGGCTGCGATCGACCAGCGCGCCGGTCGTGACGG
Source organism: uncultured bacterium (assembly GCA_903934795.1). Taxonomy (GTDB): domain Bacteria; phylum Pseudomonadota; class Gammaproteobacteria; order Burkholderiales; family Burkholderiaceae_E; genus Quisquiliibacterium. The sequence continues at coordinate 8,129 of CAIZPE010000328.1, forward strand.
CGGCAAGCAGTGCGCCAGTCACCACCAGCGCCCACTTCGCCGGGCCGGGCGTCAGGCCGGTGAGCAGCGCGCCGGCGAGATAGAGCAGTGGAAAGTGCAGGATGTAGATCGCGAAGGTCAGCATGCCCAGCCGCGCTGCCGCGTTGCGCAGGCCGGCCGCGGGCGCACCGCGCGCGGTGAGCAGGCGGCGGGCGGCGATGAAGTTCAGGGCCACCACGCCCGCCAGCCAGACATCGGCTGCGAAGTAGCGCGAGAACGCCAGGTGCTCCATCAGCCATGGGCTCACCCGCGGCGCGAGCAGGCCGTCGGCAAAGCCGCGCATCAGGTCGAGCCGATGGTGCAGCCAGAAGAGACCTGCCGATCCCAGCCAGAGCGCAGCGGCCAGACCTGCAGGCCAGCGCGCGTCGCCGCGGTAGCGGCAGGCCGCCACGCCGAGCAGCCAGCAAGGCAGCAGCAGCAGGATCTTCGGGCCCGCCAGCAAGGCGACCAGGGCGAGCGCCGGCCCGCGCCAGCCCGGCGGGGCGTGCAGCGCGATGCCGAAGAGCAGGTAGTAGACCACCTCGTAGCACAGCGACCAGTAGGGCACGTTCGAGAACGGCATGACCGACAGCCACCAGGTCTCGTTCAGGAAGGCCGCGCTCAGCGCGAGCCGCAGCAGCACCCGGTCGGCTGGAATCACCTGATAGAGCGCCGGTGCGAGCTGGCGGCCGAGGTGATCGGCGGCCAGCGCCGCCAGCACCGACACCAGGGCCAGCGGCACGATGCGCGAGATCCGCGCCGCGGCGTAGTCGATCCCGTCGCGCTCGCGGCCCTCGGCGACATATGCGATCACATAGCCCGACAGCACGAAGAACACCACCACCGCCGAGTGCCCGAACTCGGCCAGCGGCAGCGGCGCCGGGAGCAGGAAGCGCAGGTTGGAATGCGCGTAGACCACGAACAGCGCCGCGCCGATGCGCACCGCGTCGAGGTAGAGCGAGAGCGCCGGGCTCATCGCGATGCCGTGGCCGCCGCGGGTGCGGCGGCCCGAGAGGCTCGCCGTGCGCCTTGCCGCCGCTGTCGTGCATCGCGCCACAGCACGAGCGCGCAGACGGCCAGCGCCAGCAGCGACAGCGCCGCGCCGGCCTGTTCGGCGGGCAGCCGCTGCCAGCGCAGCCGCAGCGCATGCTCGCCGGCGGGCAGTGTCAGCGCGACCAGACCGGTCTGCGGATCGGCGCTCGCGGGGTGCGGCGCGCCATCCAGCGTCAGGCGCCAGGCCGGAAACCAGAGCACCGGCAGCCGGATGCGCTGCGGCTCTCCGGTGGCCAGCACCCAGCGCCAGCCGCCTGCGCCGTTGCCGGCAGGCGCGATCAGCCGCACCCCGGTCTGCGCGAGTTCGGCCTCGAGGCCGCCGGCGCGCTGCCAGTCCAGGGCCGCGGGGCGCTGCCAGGGCAGGGTGTATTCGCTGTAGCTGCCGTAGGCGCGGATGGTGTCGTCCCCGGCATTGACCGGCTCGCCGTCGCGCAGCACGAGCCGCGTGGCCAGCAGCGCGGTGAGCAGCGCGGCCCCCAGCAGTGCGGCCACGGCCACACGCCGGCCGAGCCGATCATCGGCCGGTCCGCTGCCGGCGAGCAGGGCCAGGGCCCAGCTGGCGCTGATCGAGGACACGAACAGGAACCGGTGCGGGAACTGCACCTTGCGCAGGGGCGTGTCGATCAGCCACAGCGGCAGGCTGAGCTCGCTGGCGAGCAGCAGCGCGCAAGCGCTCGCGATCAGCAGGGCGATGGCGGCACGCCGCGCCGGGGCATGCGCCACGACCATGCCCTGCCCATGTGTGCGCCCGGCCTGCTGACCGCGCGCGCCTTCGGTGCGCATGCCTTCGGGACCGTGAGCTTCCGGCCTGCGAGCGCGCTGCCGTCGCAGCAGCCAGACCCCTGCCCCGGTCAGCCCCAGGCAGACCAGCGACACCGGCCACTGGAAACCGAACCAGCGGATGCCGTAGCGCCAGGCGGTGACGGTGGGAAACGAGAAGGCATCATGCGGCCGATAGGTCTCGGTCCACTCGCGCGCGCTGATCAGGTCCATCGAGGCGAGGGCCGGCAGCAGGAACACCCCGGCCAGGGCCAGCCCCAGGCCGGCGCTGAGCCCCCACGACAGCGCGGCGCGCAGCAGCGCGCGCCGGCCGGCCTGAACGCCGCCCGACCACAGCCACACCAGCGCCGGGGTGAGGCAGATCAGCGCCATCAGGGTGGACACCAGATGCGTGAGCGTCATCAGCGCCACCGCGCAGGCCACCGGCACCCGCAGCAGGCCATCGGTCGCGGACGGCGCGCGCGGGCCGGCCCAGGCGTCGCCGTGGCGTCGCGCCATGGCGGGCAGGCGCAGCGCCGCCCAGAGCAGCAGCCCGAAGCCCGCGGCATTGCTCGCCCAGGGGAAGCCGTTGAAGTGGTTGAACAGCATGAAGACCATCGGCGTGGCCTGACAGGCCATCGCACCCAGCAGCGCGGGCAGGGGCCGCGCGAAGCGACGCAGCAGCGCCCAGCCGGCCAGGCCCAGGCCCAGCAGCGCGAGGAATTCCACCAGCCGCATCGCGCTCCAGGTGGCATCGGTGAGCGGCCTCAGCAGCGAGACCGCCAGGCTGTAGGCCGGCGAGTAGTAGAGCAGGGCGGGCTCGCCCAGGCCCCGGTTGCCCAGCGGCATCCATCGCGGATACGGGTCGCCGGCCGCCAGCCCCTGTCCTACCTGGAAAGCCCAGGCAAGATGCTGGTCGAAGTCCTGGTTGCGGTCGGCGAGGTTGAACACCGCGTGCGGCGAGGCCACCAGCCAGGCGCTGAGGCAGAGCGCGAGCAGCGCGGTGGGCGTGCCCGGACGAAGGCGGCTGTTCATCACCGCGCCATGCTCCCAGCGCCGCCTGGTGCCGGCGCTGCGCTGGATCAAGGCCGGGCCATCGACGCCGCTGCGCGCGCTCACCGGCGCAGCATCGCGGCGGCGATGCCGATCAGGTCGGCCAGGCATGGCAGCGGATCCGAGCCGCGGAACACATAGTGGCCGCGCCGTTGGCCGATCGGATAGGCGAGATAGCGCCAGAGTTCGCGGCCGCGCTGCCAGCGCAGGCTGCGATCGGCGATCAGTCGGGGTGCGAACAGGATGCGCAGCAGTCGCCGGGTGTCGGGCACCAGAAACCGGCACTGCCGCCCCGGGGGCTCGGAGGCGGCCGCCATCACGGGCAGCCCCGCCACCAGCCGAAGATGGTTCCAGGCGAAGTGCGTGCCGGCCTGCTGCGCCAGCGGGTAGCTGCCCCAGTAGCGGCCATTGACCTCCATCAGCACGCTGCGGCCGCTGGCCGGGTCGTGGCGGTACTCGACCATGGCCGGTCCGGTCCAGTCGAGCGCCTTCAGGAGCGCCTCCGACTGCGCCATCAGCGCCGGATCGCGGGCCGGATCGACGCTCTCGCAGCAGGTGGCGGTGCCGCCTTCCGGCGGCCATTCCCGAAGGCGCCGATGCTCGAAGCGCAGCACGGCGCGGCCCTCGTGCATCAGCAGCATCTGGCCGATGCCCTCGCCCGGCACCTGCGCCTGCACCAGGGGGTATTCACCCACCGGCGCATACCGCGCCAGCAGCGCGGCGAGCGAGGCCGCGTCGTGGCAGTAGCGCGCCTTCTCCAGCGGCAGGCGCAGCGCATGCAGTCGGTCGGCCACCCGGTTGGGGTCGGCCCATTTCACCACCACCGGGTAGCGCGCCAGGGCGGGCACGCGTTGCGCGGCCTGGGCGTCGGCCACGGGCCAGCTCTGTGGCACCGCGATGCCCAGCGCCGCGGCGGTGCGGTACACCGAGGCCTTGTCGAGCACACGCGCAAGGCGAGGCTCGTCGGCCATCATCAGCGTGATCCCGGGCAGGGCCTCGCGGTGACGGTTCAGCCAGGCGATGTCGCTCTCGGACACCGCGAAGCAGTGTCGCGCGCCGTGTCGCGTGGCGAGTTCGCGCAGCAGCGCCAGCAATGCCGGGTCACGCGCGCCGTGGCAGTGTCCCGAGGCCAGGCCGCGGGCGTGCAGGCCCACCGCGCGCGACGAGCGGGCGATGCCGTGCACCGCCACGCCATGGCCGGCGAGCTCGCGCACCAGGGCCAGCCCGATCGGCGTGTCGATGCCCAGCAGCAGCACCGCGCGGGCCGGCCGGGTGCTGTCGCCTGAGCGCATCTCGGCCACCCGCGCGTCCGACCCGGTGTCGAGGGTCACCCGCCTCAGCATCCCGGGCATCCGATGTCGGCCAGCCGGTTCGCGATCATGCGGGGCCAGGCCAGTCGCGCCGGCACCGACAGGGCTGCCGCCGCGGCGGGCACCGGTCGATCGCCGGCGAGTTCGCCCAGGGTTCCCACCCGGAAGCGGCGCCGCGCGGTGGCCAGGTAGCGGCACAGGGCGCGCAGGCGGCGCTGGCTGGTAGGGTTCGGGCGCAGCTCGCCGGCCGGGTCGCCGCGCGCGAACTCGTGGCAGTGGGTGAGCAGCACCACCGCCGGCGCGCCCGCCTGGTGGGCGCGCTCGAGCAGGAACCGGGTCTCGGCGAAGGAGGCGCCGGCCACGGTCAGGCACTTGGCGCGCGGCCGTCCGGGCAGGGCGTGCTCGGCATAGCTGAGCACCGGCAACTCGAGCACGCCGCCGATCCGGTGGATCCCGGCATCGAGCCGCAGCGCCGGGTCACGCGGCTCGAACAGCCCGCGCCCGACATTGGATGCGATGCTCAGCCCGCAGGCCGCCATCGCCTGATAGACCGAGCGATCGGCCCGCAGGTTGCCGGTGCGCAGCGCCACCGGCGGCGGCAGTCCCCAGCGTGCAAAGGCCGCCTGACCGCGCCGGATCCAGGCGATCAGCTCGGCCGGCGAGCGGCCGTCGGCGTCGTCGTTCGGGCGGCCATCGGCCAGGCGCGCGCGCCAGGCCGGCGCATCGAACCAGGTCCACACCGGATGCAGGTGGAGCTGGGCGTCATGTCCACGGGCGGCGATCTCGGCGGCGATCGCACCCATCGGCCCGTCGCCGAACCAGGCGGTCTGCAGGGTCTCGATGAAGAAGGTGGCGCGCAGACCGTGGTCCTCGAGGGTGTCGAGCACGAAGCCCAGCCCGGCCTGGCCCTCCCGCGTGGGGCAGCGCACGCTGCGCGCGCCCACCGGGCGGCGCCGGTCCGGGTCGCGGAACGCGCCGCCGATGGTGAATTCGGTGTCGATGGTGAGGAAGACCCGGGTGTTCATGGGCTGCCGGTCGCGCGAGGGATGGGCGGCCAGTAGGCCAAGTGCCGGATCGCCGGGCATTGCGCCGGATCAACCGGCCGTCGCTTCGATCAGCCACAGTGCCGTTGGCAACGCCGGGCCGTGAGAAATGCAACTCGCGGCGCCGAAGCGCTGCGCTAGAGTCCGCCGACCCGGTCCGCCTGCCTCCCGATGTCCGAGCTCCTTCACGAACTGCTCTTCGCCACTGCGCAACGCCTGCCCGGCGCCCCTGCCCTCACCTGCGGCCGGCGCGAGCTCGACTACGCCGGTCTGGCCGCGGCAGTGCGCGGGTTTGCGGGCGCGCTGAGCGGCGTGGGTGTGCAGCGCCACGAGCGGGTGGCGGTGTGGCTCGACAAGCGCCAGGAGACGGTGGTGGCGCTCTTTGGCGCGGCCGCGGCCGGCGCGGTGTTCGTGCCGGTGAATCCGGTGCTGCGTGCCGAGCAGGCCGAGCATGTGCTGGCCGACTGCAATGTCCGGCTGCTGGTCACCACCGCCGAGCGCTGGCGCTCGCTGCGCGCGCGGCTGGCCGGTCTGCCCGATCTGCGCATGGTGGTGCTCACCGGCGCCGCGGCGGCCGAGCTTGCGCCAGCCGAGATTGCACCAGCCGAGACCGGGCCCGACCGCGCGCCGGTGGTGCTCGCCCTGACCGCGTTCCTCTCGCACCCGCCCGGCGCGCCGCATCGTGTGATCGATGCCGACGTGGCGGCCATCCTGTACACCTCGGGCAGCACCGGCCGACCCAAGGGCGTGGTGCTCTCGCACCGCAACCTGGTGGCCGGCGCGCGCAGCGTCGCGGCGTATCTGGGCAACGGGCCGCACGACCGGCTGCTCGCGGTGCTGCCGCTGTCCTTCGATTACGGCCTGTCGCAGCTCACCACCGCGTTTGCCACCGGCGCCTCGGTGGTGCTGCACAACTACCTGCTGCCGGGCGACCTGCTGCGGACGCTCGGCCGCGAACGCATCACCGGGCTGGCCGCGGTGCCGCCGCTGTGGATCCAGCTGGCCGCGCTGCCCTGGTCGACCGAGTCGGCGGCCCACCTGCGCTACTTCACCAACTCGGGCGGCGCCATGCCTGGCACGACCCTGGCCGCGCTGCGTGCGCGCATGCCCGCTGCCGAGCCTTTCCTCATGTACGGTCTCACCGAGGCCTTCCGCTCCACCTATCTGCCCCCGGCCGAGGTCGACCGCCGACCGGACTCCATCGGCAAGGCCATCCCCAACGCCGAGATCCGGGTGGTGCGCGAGGACGGCAGCGAGTGCGCGCCCCATGAGCCCGGTGAGCTGGTGCACCGCGGTGCGCTGGTCGCGATGGGCTACTGGAACGATCCGGCGCGCACCGCCGAGCGCTTCCGGCCACTGCCCGGCCAGCATCCTGAACTGGTGCTGCCCGAGATGGCGGTCTGGTCGGGCGACACCGTGCGCCGCGACGAGGACGGCTTCCTGTACTTCGTCGGCCGTCGTGACGAGATGATCAAGACCTCGGGCTACCGGGTGAGCCCCACCGAGATCGAGGAGGTGCTCTACCGCAGCGGTCTGGTCGCCGAGGCCGCCGCCTTCGGCGTGGACCATCCGGTGCTCGGCCAGGCGGTGGTGGTGGTGGCGCAGCCCGCCTCGGGGCTGGCGCCGGATGCTGCGGCGCTGATCCAGGTCTGCCGGGATGCGTTGCCGGCCTACATGGTGCCGGCGCAGATCGACTGGCAGGCCGAGTCCCTGCCACGCAATGGCAACGGCAAGATCGATCGCCGGTTGCTCGGCGAGCAGCGCGCCGGCCTGTTCGCGCAGGCGGCATGAGCGGCATCGTCTTCGCCCAGCACGCCACGGTCGACGCCTTCCAGCGCCTCGGCGCGGAGCTCGCCATCGGCGCGCTGCCGGTGTCGCGCCTGGTCGAGCGGGTGGGGGGCACGCCCTTCTACGCCTACCACCGCCGCGCCATCATCGACCGGGTGGCCGCCCTGCGCGGCGCGCTGCCCGCGGCGCTGCACCTGCACTACGCGATCAAGGCCAACCCCATGCCGGCGGTGGTGCACCTGCTCGCCGGCCTGGTCGACGGCCTCGATGTGGCCTCGGCTGCCGAGCTGCGCACCGCGCTCGACACCGGCACCGATCCGGCCAGCATCAGCTTTGCCGGCCCCGGCAAGACCGCGGCCGAGATCGCGCAGGCCGTGGCCGCCGGCGTCACGCTCAACCTCGAGTCCGAGAGTCAGCTCGATCAGGCCCTGGCGGCCGGCGAGCGCCTGGGCCTTGCGCCGCAGCTCGCGCTGCGGGTGAACCCCGCCTTCGAGCTGAAGGCAGCCGGCATGCGCATGGGCGGCGGACCGCGTCCCTTCGGCATCGACGAGGAGCGCGTGCCCGCGGCCATCGCCCGCATTCGCGCGGCCGGCCTGCGCCTGCGCGGCCTGCATGTCTACAGCGGCTCGCAGAACCTGAACGCGGCCGCGCTGATCGAGTCGCAGCAGCGCGTTGTGGCGCTGGCCGAGCGGCTGTGCGCCGGCGCGCCTGACGGCATGGACTGGCTCAATCTCGGCGGTGGTTTCGGCGTGCCCTATTTCCCCGGCGAGAAGCCGCTCGAGCTCGCCCCGATCGGCGAGGCGCTGAGCGCGCTGGTCGCGCGGGCCCGCGATGCGCTCGGGGTGCCGCTGGTGCTCGAGCTCGGTCGCTACCTGGTGGCCGAGGCCGGCGTCTATGTCTGCCGGGTGCTCGATCGCAAGGTCTCGCATGGCCAGGTCTTTCTGGTGACCGACGGCGGCCTGCACCACCACCTGGCCGCCTCCGGCAACTTCGGCCAGGTGCTGCGCAAGAACTACCCGGTGGCCATCGCCAACCGCCTCGACGCCGCGCATACCGAGGTGCAGAGCGTGGTCGGGCCGCTGTGCACCCCGCTCGACCTGCTCGCCGATCGCATGGCGCTGCCCAGCGCCGGACCGGGCGATCTGGTGGCGGTGTTCCGCTCCGGCGCCTACGGCCCGAGCGCGAGCCCGGCCGCCTTCCTCTCCCATCCGCCGGCGCGCGAGGTGCTGGTATGAACGGTGCGGGCATGTCGATGCCCTGGCTGGAAGCCTGCCTCGACACCGGAACGCCCGCCCGTTTCTCGACGGGGGGGCTGCAGTCCTTCAGCCATGAGGAGCCAGGCGGCGAAGGCCTGCGGGTGGCCGGCTTCGGCCGGCTGCGCTTTCGCGAGCCCGAGCTTGCCGGTCTGGCCCGCATCCGCGGCGAGGGCGCAGCGCTGCTGGCGGCGTGGCGGCGCCACGGCGAGGCGCTGCCCGGGCAGATCTCTGGCGAGCATGCTGCGCTGCTTTGGGATCCTCGCGAGCGTCGCGGCGTGGCGCTGGTCGACCGCTTTGGCAGCCTGCCGCTCTACTGGGGCCGACGTGGCAGCCGTGTGGCGCTGGCCAGCCGGCCGGCCCGGGTGTGCGCGCTGCTCGGCCTGCCGGTGGAGCTCGACCCGGCCGCGCTGCATGCCTATGCGCATTTCCATGTCATCCCCGCGCCGCTGTCGATCCATCGGTCGGTGTCGCGTCTCGACATCGGCCAGATGCTGGTGATCGAGCGCGGCTCGGCGCGGGTGCTCACCCACTGGCAGCCGAGCTTCCAGGAGGAAGAACCCTTCGACTTCGTGCGTGAGCGCCAGGCCTTTCTCAGCGCGCTGCGCGAGGGCGTGGCCGAGTGCACGGCCGATGTGCCGCGCGGCCGGCTGGGCTGCTTCCTGTCGGGCGGCACCGACAGCTCGACCATCGCCGGTCTGGCCTGCGAGGTGCGCGGCGAGCCGGTGAAGACCTTCGCGATCGGCTTCGATGTCTCCGCCTATGACGAGCGGCGCTACTCGCGGCTTGCGGCCGCGCACTTCGGCACCGACCACACCGAGCATGTGCTCAGCGTGGCCGAGACCGAGGCCGCGATCGACCGCCTGGCCCGTGCCAGCGAGCAGCCCTTCGGCAATGCCTCGGCCGTGCCGACACTGGTCTGCGCGCAGATCGCGCGGCAGGCCGGCGTCATGCGCCTGCTCGGCGGTGACGGTGGCGACGAGCTCTATGGCGGCAACGAGCGCTATGCCACGCAGTGGCTGTTCTCGCTCTACGAGCGGCTGCCGGCCGGGGCACGCCGCCACCTGCTCGAGCCGCTGCTCTTCGGGCCGCTCGGGCTGATGCAGGCCTGGCCGGTGCGCAAGGCGCGCAGCTATGTCGAGCAGGCCCGCCTGCCGCTGCCCGACCGTCTGGGGGCACGCTACAACCTGCTCAACCTCTTCGGGGCCGATGCGGTGCTCGGCGATCTGGTGCTTGCCGCGGGTTTCCAGCCGCTCACGCTCGAGCGCGAGGTCTGGTCGCGCAGTCAGGCCGGCACGCAGCTCAATCGGCTGCTTGCCTACGATTTCAAGTTCACCCTCGGCGACAACGATCTGCCCAAGGTCACCCGCATGTGCCACGCGGCGGGCGTGGAGGTGGCCTTTCCGATGCTCACCGAGCCCGTGGCGGCGCACTCGCTGCGGCTGGCTCCGGGCGAGAAGCTCAAGCGTCGCCAGTTGCGCCACTTCTTCCGCCAGGCGCTGCGCGGCTTCCTGCCCGACGAGATCCTCGACAAGCCCAAGCATGGATTCGGCATGCCCTTCGGCGAATGGCTGCTCGGCCAGCCCCGGCTGTCGGAGCGTGCGATCGATGCCCTGCTCGGGCTGGAGGACCGCGGTGTGCTGCGCGCGGGCTTCGGCCACGAGGTGCACCGCGCGGTGCGGCTGGGCCATGCCGGCTACTACGGCACGCTGGTGTGGGTGATGATGACCCTGGAGCTGTGGCTGCGCGCACAGGCGGGCACCGAGGGCATGGTCACCCGACCGGCGCCCGAGCCGGCGCTGGGCTGAACCGCCATGCTGCGACTGGTCACCTCGCTTGCCTCGCCGGCCGGCCCGCGGGCGCGGCTCACCGCCTTCATCTTCCATCGGGTGCTGCCCGAGCCCGACCCGCTGCAGCCCGAGCTGCCCGATGTTGCCGGCTTCGAGCAGTCGCTCGACTGGATCGGCGCGCAGTTCCGGGTGCTCGATCCTCGGCTCGCCTGCGAGCGGCTGGTCGCCGGCGGCCTGCCGGCGCGCGCGGCGATCCTCACCTTCGACGATGGCTACCGCGACAACGCCGAACTGGTCGCGCCGATCCTGCATCGGCGCGGCTGGCCCGCGGCCTTCTTCGTGGCCACCGGCTTCCTCGAGGGGCGGGTCATGTTCAACGACCGGATCATCGAGGCGCTGCGCGCCACCCGTGCGGCTGAGATCGTGCCAGCGGCGATCGGGCTCGACGCTGCGCCGGCGCTGCCGCTCGACGGACTGCCGGCGCGACGCGAGGCCATCGCGCGTCTGATCTCGGCGATCAAGCACCTGCCCGCGCCGCGGCGCGAGGCCGCGGTGGCGTGCCTGGAGGACTGTCTTGGCGCTGGCGCCACGCGCAGCCCGATGATGGACGCCGCGCAGGTGGCCGGCCTGCAGGCTGCCGGCATGACCCTGGGCGGCCACACCCGACACCATCCCATCCTTGCGATGCTGGAGCCGGGGCAGGCCCAGGAAGAGATCGCCGGCGGCTTCGATGACCTGCGCGCAATCAGCGGCGAGTCGCCGGCGCTCTTCGCCTACCCGAACGGGCGTTTCGGGCCGGACTGGCAGGCCCCGCACATGAGCATGGTGCGACGCGCGGGATTCGCCTATGCGTTCAGCACCGACCCGGGTGCCGCCGACCGCCGCAGCCCGGCGCTGGCGCTGCCGCGCTTCACGCCCTGGGACCGGTCACGGCTGCGCTTCCAGGCGCGCGCCTGGGGCAATCTCCTCACCCGTCCACTGGCTGCCTGAGCGATGGCGATCCGCGACATCGTCCTGATGCTGCTGCTGCTGGGTGGCCTGCCGGTGGCGCTGCGCTTTCCCTTCTTCGGCATCTGCGTCTATGCCTGGCTGGGTCTGATGAATCCGCACCGGCTGTCCTGGGGCTTCGCGTATGACTTTCCGTGGGCACAGGTCTACGGCATCGTCGCGCTGGTCTCGCTCGCCTGGGAGCGCGACCGACGCCTGCTTGCCTCGGTGGCGCGCTTTCGCATCCTCATTGCCTTCCTTGCCTGGATGGCGGTCACCTCGCTGATGGCGCTGGAGCCCGCTCGTGCGTCGGTGCGCATCGTCGAGGTGCTCAAGATCTATCTCATGGCGATCGCCACCCTGAGCGTGCTCACCACCGAGCGGCGGGTGCGGATCTTCCTCAGCGTGGCCGTGCTGTCGGTGGCCTTCTTCGGCATCAAGGGCGGCCTGTTCACCGTGCTCGGTGGTGGCAACTTCCGGGTCTGGGGCCCGCCGGGCAGCGTGATCGAGGACAACAACCAGCTCGCGGTGGCGCTCACCATGACCGTGCCGCTGATGGTCTGGATGCTGAAGGTCTATCCGGCAATCTGGGCGCGTGCTGCCCTGGTCGGTGCGATCGGCCTGGTGATCGTGGCCATCCTGGGCACGCACTCGCGCGGCGCGCTGCTGGCACTGGTGGCCATGGGGCTGCTGCTGATCGTCAAGAGCGAGCGCAAGGTGGCTTTCGCGATGGTGTTCCTGATCGGCGCGGTGCTCGCGGTGATGTTCATGCCGGAGCACTTCTGGGACCGCATGGCCAGCATCGGCAACTACGAGCGCGACAAGTCGGCCTACGGCCGCTTCAACGCCTGGCAGACCGCGCTGCGCATCGCCGATGCGCGCCTGACCGGCGGCGGCTTCGACTATGCCGGTGTGCGGGCCTTTGCCGCCTATGCTCCCGATCCCACCGATGTGAAGAGCGCGCACAGCATCTACTTCCAGGCGCTGGGCGAGCACGGCTGGCCCGGCCTCGTGCTCTTCCTCGCCTTCTGGGGCGGGGTCTGGCTGGCGCTGCGTGCGGCGATCCGCCGCCACCGCGCCGATCCGGCGGGCGGCGCACGGGTGGCGCTCGCGGCGATGATCCAGGTCTCGCTCGCCGGCTTCCTGGTGGGGGGGGCCTTCGTGAACATCGGCTACTGGGACTTCCCGTTCTACCTTGCGGCGGTGGCTTTCGCGCTGGCCGCCCTGCCGGTGGGTGCGCCGGCGTCCGCCCCGGCCGTCGTACAGGCCAGGCCTGGCATTCGCCGTCCGGTCAGCCCCATGCCGGTGGCCATGACCCGGAGGATGCATGGTCCCCGCTGAGCCGGCCCTCGGGGTCTGCGGCGTCTGTGCCGGGCCGATGGGCGAGGCTTTCATCGCCCGCGAGCAGCACCTCGGTCTGGGCGATGCCTTCCGCTACGCGGCCTGTGCGGACTGCGGCACCGTGCAGCTGATCGATCCGCCCGCGTCCTTCGACCGCTACTACCCCTCGGGCTACTACTCCTACGAGGTCGATGCGCTCGCGGCGCGCATCGCCGCCGAGCCCTGGCGCACCCGGCTGGCCCGGCGCTGGGTC
>CAIZPE010000329.1 GCA_903934795.1 uncultured bacterium
GCCACCACCTGGCCGCCCACGGGCGCGGTCAGGGTGACAGTGAGCGCATCGGTGCCAGCACTGGCCGCAAACGGCAGCTGCTCAAAGACAAGCGGCGTGGTGCCCGAGGGATCGAGCAGCACATTGGCCGGTGCGGTGACCGACAACACGGGCAGTGTCGCGGGCGCGGCCACCGGCACCAGGTTGGACTGAGCCGCAACACTCGCGGTAACGCCTGAGGCTGCGCGCGCGACTGTGACCGATAGCGTGGCAGCGCCTCCCGAATGACGGAGCGTGCCTGCGGCCGACAGCCAGGCATTGAGTTGCGCGGCCGTACCGGTGAGGGTGAGCGTGCTGCCGCTTCCCGCGGCAAGCGGCGCACCCGTGCCATCGGTGAGCGTGGCATCGGCGGGCCAGCTGAGCGTGGGCGTCGAAGGCGCAGTTGCCACGAGACTGAGCGTCACCTGCAGGCTGCCACTTCCGCCCACTGCGTCCGGCGCGAGCCGAAGTTCGCCGTTGGCCGGCACGGTGAACGCCTGCGGCAGCTTGAGCGACGGTCCATTGATGGCCCCGTCTGCCGGATGATGATCAACGGTGATGCTGCCCGAGGACACCACGCCATTGGCGAGCGCCGTGAGCGTAATGGAGGCGTCCGCAGTCGCCTCGACCCGCAGCGACCCGGCGGTGGAGAGCCAGGCATTGAGTTGCGTGGCCGTGCCGGTGAGGGTGAGCGTGCTGCCGGTTCCTGCAACCAGCGCGGCGTCAGCCGCCGCGTTCAACGTATCACTCGCGAGCCAGTGGAGCGAGGCCCCGGTCTGCGCGGCCAGCGTGAGTGTGATCGGCCCGCTTCCGACGATTGCATCGGCGGCGAACACCAGCGGCACACGCGCGCCCGGCGTGGTGGGGAGCGTGGCAGGCGCCGACATCCGAACGCCGGTCACCGCCGCCGCAGGCTGCGCGGGCGCAACCAGATCGACCAGAAGCGACGAACTGCCCGCGCTGTTCGCGAGGCTGACCGTGAGGCTGACTGGCGAGCTCACGCTCACCACGGGCGGCGTGGCGGTCGACAGCACTGCCGTACCAGCCGGACCGGTGTAGCGCACGCGTCCGGCGGTGGCGATGAAGGTAGACAGGTCGGCAGCGCTACCCTCCAGCGTGAGCGCGCGCGCGTTGCTGCCCGCAACCACCGCCACACCATCGCCCGTCTGAGGACTGGCCGAGAGACCCTGGCCCTCGCCAAGCACCAGCGACTGGGGCACCGTGAGCGTGAGCCGCAGGAGCCCTGCGCCCTGCAGGCTGGCGGCCGGGAACTGGAGCTGCGAGGACGTCTGCGCAGTGACCCAGAGCCTCGCCGGGAGCGACGCAATGACCGGCACCACCGAGGTGCTGCGGCTTGCGCCATAAAGACCCATGGTGGCCACCGACGACATGTCGCCAAGTTTTGCGGTGGCCGCACGCACGGCGGTGACGGACAGGGTCTGTCCGGCAAGGCCGTTATAGCGGACGTTGTTCTCCGCCAGATAAGCGCTGAGCGCAGCCTCCGTGCCCTTGAGCGTCAGCGTGCGCGTGCCCGAGCCGCTGAGGGTCACCGGCGATGCCGCATCAGCGGCATTGGTGGCGGCCGGCGCTGCCTTCAGCACCCCCGCATTCAAGGGTACCGACAGCGTGAGTGTGAGCGTGCCATCGCCCGATCCAAACGCGTTCTTTGCATCGGCCGCGGTGCCTGGGAACACCAGCACGCTATCGACATCCGGCACCACCACCAGGCCACCGGGCAGCACGCCCGCTGGCGTCATGATCGGCGGCAGCACGGTTTCGGTGTCGGTCAGATCGGAGAGCGTCTGCTCTTCATTGCCCGCATCCATCGCATCCGCAGGCGTGACCAGGAATCGC
>CAIZPE010000330.1 GCA_903934795.1 uncultured bacterium
CGAGTGCCCCGGATGCCCTGCACGCCCATCAGCGCTGGCTGGCCACAGGCCTTGCGCTGCACTGCCTCGCCGATCTTCCGGCAGCGCTCAGCGCCGGCGGCGTTCTGCCCTCGCCCGCCCTGGTGATCGACGGGCTCTTCGGCATCGGACTGACGCGGGCGCTGGACGCGACGGCGCGTGCCGCGGCGCAGGCGGTCGCCGGCGCGGGCGTCTTTCTGCTCGCCATCGACCTGCCCTCCGGCCTGGATGCCGACACCGGCGAGGTGGTGGGCGGTGACCGGGCCGGCGCATTCCGCGCCGATCTCACGCTCAGCCTGCTTGCCGACAAGCCGGGACTGCGCACCGGGCAGGGTCCTGCGCTCGCCGGCGAGGTGCGCGTCGATCCGCTCGGGGTGCTCGTCCCTCTGCCTGCCGACGGCCTGCTGCTTGACCTCGACAGGGCGCGCTCCCTGGTGCGCCCGCGTCCGCGGGTCTCGCACAAAGGCTCCTTCGGCGGGGTCGTGGTCATGGGCGGAGCACCGGGTCTGCAGGGCGCCGCCGTGCTGGCAGCCACCGCCGCCCAGGCGAGCGGCGCCGGCAAGGTCTGGCTAGCCTGCCCGGAGGCGGTGCCGCTTGCCGGGAATGCTCCCCAGCTCATGAGCCGGTCCTTCGATGCCGCGGCTGATGATGTCGAGGCCGTGATCATCGGCTGCGGGCTCGGCATGAGCGCCAGGGCATCCGCCCGACTGCGCACCGCGCTGGCTGAAGCGCAGGCCTGCGTGGTCGATGCCGACGCGCTCAACCTGATCGCGTCCGACCCGGTGCTGACGCGCGCTCTGGCCGCGCGGCAGGGCCCGACCGTGCTGACTCCCCACCCGCTCGAGGCGGCCCGGCTGCTTGGCATCAGCACCGCTGCGGTCCAGTCCGACCGGCTGGCGGCGGCCCTGCGCCTGGCGGGTCAGCGCCGGGCCGTGGTGCTGCTCAAGGGTGCGGGAACGATCATTGCTACAGCCTGCGGACGATGGGCAATCAACACCACCGGCTCTGCAGCCCTGGCCACCGGCGGCACCGGCGATGTGCTCGCCGGGCTGATCGGGGGCCTGCTCGCCCAGTCCTACGCCGCCTGGGAGGCGGCCTGTCTCGGCGCCTGGCTGCATGGCCACGCGGCCGATCTCTGGCGGCTCGACCATCCCCATGGCGCCGGTCTGGATCCCGCCCACCTGCCCGCGCTGCTGCCCGGCGCCTGGCCCGCACCCGAGGACCCGCATGACCCCCATTGAACGCCATCAACGCATCGGCATGCTGCAGGCCCAGGCCAGCACCGCCCGCAACGTCCGTCTGCTCAGCCTCTTCGAGCGCGAGCCGCAGCGGGTGCACTCGTTCACCCTCGAGGCGGCCGGCCTGTGCCTCGACATCAGCCGCCAGCGGCTGTCGATGGCCCAGCGACTCGCGCTGCTCGACTATGCGGTGGCGGCCGGCGTGCCCGCCCGGCGCGACGCCCTGCTGGCCGGGGCGGTGGTCAACCCCACCGAGCACCGACCCGCATGGCACACCGCGCTGCGGGCTCCCGCCGGCGCAGGGCAACCGGCCGAGGTGGCCGAATGCCTGCAGCGCATGACCCGTTTCGCCGCGGCGGTGCGCGGCGGCGAGTGGCGTGGCGAGCGTGGCGAAGTCCTGAGCGATGTGATCTGCGTGGGTATTGGCGGCTCGCATCTCGGGCCGCAGCTTGCCAGCGAGGCTCTCGCGGCCCATGCTGCCGGCGGCCCGCGGCTGCATTTTCTGTCCAATGTCGACCCCGCAGCCTGGCAGACCCTGCAGGCTCAGCTCGACCCTCACCGCAGCCTGGCGATCATTGCCTCCAAGTCCTGGCGTACCCTCGAGACCGCCCGCAACATGGACGCCGTGGTGGCCTGGTTCGAGGCGGCCGGCATCTCGCGCCCCGGGCTGTCGCGCCACCTCGCGGGGGTCACGGCGGCACCCGCACTCGCGACAGCCAGCGGCATTGCGGCCGAATCGCTCTTCCCGTTCTGGGACTGGGTCGGCGGCCGTTATTCGCTCTGGTCGGCGATCGGCCTGCCGCTGATGCTGGCTGTCGGTCCGGCGGGTTTCCAGTCGATGCTCACCGGCGCCCATGCGATGGACCGCCATTTCGCGCAGGCGCCGCTGGGCGAGAACGCGCCCGTGGCACTCGCCCTGGTCGCCTTCTGGAACCGCCTGCTCGATCCGGCCGCCACCGAGGTGGTCGCGCCCTATTGCGAGCCGCTGCGCCGGCTGCCCAGCTACCTGCAGCAGCTGCAGATGGAAAGCAACGGCAAGTCGGTGGACGAGACCGGCCACGCCCTCGACTGGCATACCGCCGCGGTCACCTGGGGCGCGGCCGGCACCGATGCCCAGCACTCCTTCTTCCAGGCACTGCACCAGGGCACGGCAGCGCACCCGGTGGAGTTCGTCCTCGCCCTTCCCGACCGGCCCGACCCGCAACGCCGCGACGAAGCGCTGCTGGCCAATGCGATCGCGCAAGCCCAGGCGCTGATGCTGGGTCGCAGCCGGGAGGCGGTCGAGCATGCCTTGCGTGCCGCCGGCATGAGCGAGGCCCAGGCGGCTCAGGCGGCGAGTCATCGCGTGCATGCCGGCGACCGCCCCTCCACCACGCTGCTCATCGGCAGGCTTACCCCGCAGACCCTGGGCGCGCTGATCGCCCTCTACGAGCACAAGACCGCCGTGCTGGCCTGGCTCTGGGGCATCAATCCCTTCGATCAGTGGGGCGTGGAGCTGGGCAAGCAGATGGCCGGGCCGATCGAGACCGCGCTGCGCGCAGCCCGCGAAGGCGATGCCGGCGCGGCAGGCGCCATCGCCGATCCCGCGACCCGTGCCTGGGTGGAGCGGCTCGGCGCCGCGCTGCAGGCCGACGACCTCATCCGCAGTGCCGCGGCGCCGCGCCCCGGCGATTGAACCAGGCTCGCGCGCGGCAGCCCTCCAGGGCTGCGGCTCAGGCCTGGACGAGACGCCCCGCCTTGAGGGTCAGCCGTTGCCGGCAGCGCGCGGCCAGGCCCTCGTCGTGGGTGACCAGGACCAGCGTGGCCCCGACCTCACGATTGAGCGTGAACAGCAGATCGATGATCCGCTCACCGGTGGCCGCATCCAGGCTTCCGGTGGGCTCGTCGGCCAGCAGCAGGGGAGGCGAGCCCGCGAAGGCGCGGGCGATGGCCACCCGCTGCTGCTCGCCACCCGAGAGCGTGCGCGGATAGTGGCCGGCCCGCTCGGCCAGCCCCACCCGGTCGAGCAGCTCGCGCGCGCGCTCGGCAGCCGCCGCCTCGCCGGCGAGCTCGAGCGGCAGCATGACATTCTCGAGGGCCGTCATCTGCGGCAGCAGCTGGAAGTTCTGGAAGACGAAGCCGACATGCCGGGCACGCCAGGCCGCGCGGCCATCCTCGTCGAGATCGAAGAGGCTCTGCCCGCCGACCACCACACGCCCGGCACTGGGCAGATCGAGTCCGGCCAGCAGACCCAGCAAGGTGGACTTGCCCGAGCCCGACGCGCCGACGATGGCCGCGGTGTCGCCACGGGCCACCCTGAAAGAGACATCCTCCAGGATCGACAACCAGCCATCGGCGTCGCGCACCCGACGCCCCAGCCCCTCGACGATAATCGCGTCCATGCCTCCACCGTTTCATCCGCCCGCGCCTCGGGCCACACTGGCCGCTGCCGCCGGCACGGACCGGCTGCGCCGTCGCTTCCTCTTCCGGCTCGCGAGTCTACCCCTGCTGGGTGCCGGCGCCCTGCTCTCCCTTACCGCGCCCGCAGCCTCCGGCCAGACCGCAGTTGCCTCGGCGGCCCCCCTCGCGCTGGTGCTCGGCGACAGCCTGTCGGCCGAGTACGGGCTGCGCCGTGGCAGCGGCTGGGTAGCGCTGCTGGCCGAGCGACTGACCACGCGCAAGCCGCCCTGGTCGGTGTTCAATGCCAGCATCAGCGGCGAGACCACCGCCGGCGGGCAGACCCGGCTCCCCGCGCTGCTCGCCGAGCACCGCCCTCGCCTGCTGGTGATCGAGCTCGGTGGCAACGATGCCCTGCGCGGCCTTGACCTCGTCGCCACCGCACGCAACCTCGAGGCGATGGTCACGGCCGGCCAGGTTGCCGGTGCGCGGGTGATCCTGCTGGGCATGCGCATGCCGCCCAACTACGGGCGTCGCTACGGCGAGCAGTTCGAGCAGATGTACCGCGACATTGCCAGGCGCCGTCAGTGCGCCCTGGTGCCCTTCCTGCTCGAGGGTATCGGCGAGCGGCTGGAGCTCTTCCAGCCAGACCGCATCCACCCCACCGAGGCGGCCCAGCCGCTCATCCTGGCCAATGTCTGGCCGGCCCTCCTGCCCCTGCTCGGCCGCGGCTGAGCGCGGGCCCGGCATGGCCGGGCATCGCTGGCCTCATGCCACAATCCGGACGCGCGCCCATGGCGGAATCGGTAGACGCCGGGGACTTAAAATCCCCTGACTTCGGTCGTGCCGGTTCGAGTCCGGCTGGGCGCACCACGCCGTTGGCCGGCCTCAGGCCGTGGCCGGCTGGAACAGGCCCTTCACCCGGATGAAGTCGATCACCGACTGCAGGCCCTCGCGGGTCTTGAGGTTGGTGAACACGAAGGGCCGCTCGCCGCGCTGCTGGCGGGCATCACTGGCCATGATCTCCAGCGAGGCGCCGACATGCGGCGCGAGGTCGGTCTTGTTGATCACCAGCAGGTCGGAGCGGGTGATGCCGGGGCCGCCCTTGCGGGGGATCTTCTCGCCACCGGCCACATCGATCACATAGATCGTGAGGTCGGAGAGCTCGGGGCTGAAGGTGGCGGCGAGGTTGTCGCCCCCCGACTCGATGAACACCACATCGGCCTGCGGGAAGCGCTCGAGCATGCGATCGACCGCCTCGAGGTTGATCGACGCATCCTCGCGGATGGCGGTGTGCGGGCAACCGCCAGTCTCCACGCCCATGATGCGTTCGGGCTCGAGCGCGCCCGCCACCGTGAGCAGACGCTGGTCTTCCTTGGTGTAGATGTCGTTGGTGACCACCACCAGGTCATGGCTGTCACGCATGGTCTTGCACAGCATCTCGACCAGGGTGGTCTTGCCCGAACCCACCGGGCCGCCGATGCCCACGCGCAGCGGGGGCAGAGTCTTGGTGCGCATCCGTACCTCGTGAAAAGGATCCT
Organism: uncultured bacterium; assembly: GCA_903934795.1. GTDB lineage: Bacteria > Pseudomonadota > Gammaproteobacteria > Burkholderiales > Burkholderiaceae_E > Quisquiliibacterium. The sequence continues at coordinate 5,174 of CAIZPE010000330.1, forward strand.
GCGATCAGGATCGGAACAGCCGGGTGTACTGCCGCTCATGGCGCATCGCCATCACGCCAGCCAGCGGCGAAAAACTCCAGGGTTCATCAGGTGCAGGATCGGCGATGCGTCCCCGCAGTTGCAGGATCAGTCGCTGGCCGGCGCTCTGGCCGAGCGGCACGATCTTCACGGCGGCCTGGACCTGGTTCTCGATCCAGGCAAAGCCCCAGGCTGCGCGGGTGGCCACGGCGGGCAGGCCCTGGGCGCTGCCGCACAGCGCGAAGGCGATCGGCGCAGTGGGGCCCGATCGGCCTGCCGCCAGCGCGCGGGCCAGCGCCGCTTCGCGGCTACCGGCATGCAGCCCGACCAGCCAGCGCAGCAATGCCGCGCCGGTCTGGCGGGTCTCGGCCCGCGACTCGGCGCTGTCGCGGCTGGCGAGGAATCCTTCGTCGAGGGCCTGCAGATCAGCGAGCAGCGCATCCCCATCGGGATGGCCGGGCAGGCATTCGGCGGTGGCGGCCTCCAGCGCTTGCGCGGCGGCCAGCACGGCCGGCAGCTCCCGCACCGCGAAGGCGCTGCGCCAGTGGGAGTCGATCCACTCGAAGGCGCTCGGCTCGTCGCTCACCCGACCGGCCCAGGCGGCCGCCTCCAGGCCCTGCGAATAGCTGAAGCTGCCGATCGGCAGCGCGGGCGAGGCCAGCTGCAGCATCGCCGGCAGCCAGTCGGGCAAACCCACCGTGGCACCGGCCCCGCAAGCCGACTCAGTGGCCATGACCATAGGCGCCGCCTTCCGGCTCGAAGGGCGCCCAGGTACGACGCAGCGTGGCGCCCAGCCCGACCAGCATGTCGGCCAGCACCGGGTCGTAGCCGAGCACCAGACGGTCGGCCAGCACCTGCACCGGCACATGGCGGTTGCCCAGGTGATAGGCGGCGCGCAGCAGGCCCAGCGCAGACTCGGCCCGGACCTCAAGCACATCCTCATCGGCCGCCTCCACCCGAACACGCAGATCGCTGCCCGCGATCACCGTCCCGTGACGCAACACCGTGCCGCGCGGCAGCACCACCGCCACCTCGCGCCCATCGGCGAGCCGGGCGCGCAGACGGCTGCGCGAACGGGCGTCGAAAGGCAGGCGCAGCACGGCACCGCAGTCACCGGGCGCCGGCTCGACCCGGTCGAGCAGCGGCAGTCCCGCAATCTCGGGCGGCCGCTCCCGGTCGGGATCGACGATGCGCATGCCCATGTCGCCGCCCTTGCGCCGCTCAGAAGAGGAAGTAGCGCTGGGCCATCGGCAGCACCTTGGCCGGCTCGCAGGCGAGCAGCACGCCGTCGGCATGCACCCGGTAGTTCTGGGCGTCGACGGTGATGGTCGGGGTGTAGCTGTTGTGGATCATGTCGGCCTTGCGCACGGTGCGCGTGCCCTTCACCGGCACCACGCGCCGCTGCAGCCCCAGGCGCTCGCCCACGCCTGCGGCGTGCGCCGCCTGCGACACGAAGCTCACGCAGGTGCTCGACAGCGCCCGGCCGAAAGCGCCGAACATCGGCCGGAAGTGCACCGGCTGCGGCGTGGGGATCGACGCGTTCGGATCCCCCATGGCCGCGGCGATGATCGCGCCGCCCTTCACGATGAGCGCCGGCTTCACGCCGAAGAAGGCCGGGCGCCAGAGCACCAGATCGGCGAGCTTGCCAGGCTCGACCGAACCCACCTCGTGGGAGATGCCGTGGGCCAGCGCCGGGTTGATGGTGTACTTGGCCACATAGCGCTTCACGCGGGCGTTGTCGGCCCGACTCTCGCCGGGCAGCGCGCCACGCTGCTGCTTCATCTTGTGCGCGGTCTGCCAGGTGCGCATGATCACCTCGCCCACGCGGCCCATGGCCTGGCTGTCGGAGGACATCATCGAGATCGCGCCGAGGTCGTGCAGGATGTCCTCGGCGGCGATGGTCTCGCGCCGGATGCGGCTCTCGGCGAAGGCCACATCCTCGGCAATCGACGGATCGAGGTGGTGGCACACCATCAGCATGTCGAGGTGCTCGTCCACGGTGTTCACCGTGTACGGCCGGGTGGGGTTGGTCGACGAGGGCAGCACATTGGCCTCGCCGACCACCTTCAGGATGTCGGGCGCGTGACCGCCACCCGCGCCCTCGGTGTGAAAGCTGTGGATCGTGCGGCCCTTGAAGGCCGCGATGGTGGTCTCGACGAAGCCCGACTCGTTCAGGGTGTCGGTGTGAATCGCCACCTGGATGTCGTGATCGTCGGCCACGCTGAGGCAGCAGTCGATCGCGGCCGGGGTGGTGCCCCAGTCTTCGTGCAGCTTCAGGCCGATCGCGCCGGCCTGCACCTGCTCGATCAGCGCCTGGGGCAGGCTGGCATTGCCCTTGCCCATGAAGCCGAGGTTCATCGGCAGGCCTTCGGCGGCCTCGAGCATGCGGGCCATGTGCCACGGCCCCGGGGTGCAGGTGGTGGCATTGGTGCCGGTGGCCGGTCCGGTGCCGCCGCCGAACATCGTGGTGATGCCCGACATCAGCGCTTCGTCGATCTGCTGCGGGCAGATGAAGTGGATGTGGGTGTCAATGCCGCCGGCGGTCACCAGCATGCCCTCGCCCGCGATCACCTCGGTGCCCGGCCCGATCACGATGTCCACGCCGGGCTGCACATCCGGGTTGCCGCCCTTGCCGATGGCCGCGATGCGCCCGGCCTTCAGGCCGATGTCGGCCTTCACGATGCCCCAGTGGTCGATGATCAGCGCGTTGGTGATGATGGTATCCACCGCCACCGCGCTGCCGGCCTGCGACTGGCCCATGCCGTCGCGGATCACCTTCCCGCCGCCGAACTTGACCTCCTCGCCGTAGATCGTGAGGTCGCGCTCGACCTCCACGAACAGATCGGTGTCGGCGAGCCGCACGCGGTCGCCAACGGTGGGGCCGAACATCTCGGCATAGGCTTGCCGGGAGATCTTCATGAGCGGCCTCCCGCGGCGGTGTCGAGCGCGCCCATCACCGCGGCATTGAAGCCGTAGACGGTGCGCGAGCCGGCGTAGTCGACCAGATCGACCGAGCGCGACTGACCGGGTTCGAAGCGCACCGCGGTGCCCGCGGCGATGTTCAGCCGCATGCCGCGTGCCGCGACGCGATCGAAGTCAAGCGCCGCATTGGTCTCGGCGAAGTGGTAATGCGATCCGACCTGGATCGGCCGGTCGCCCCGATTGGTGACCTCGACGCGCAGCACGCGACGGCCCGCGTTGAGTTCGATCTCGCCGGGGGCGGCGATGATCTCGCCTGGAATCATGGATGTCCTCCCTGCAGTGGGTGCGCCGCGGCGCGGGTCAGGCGATCGGCTGGTGAACGGTGACCAGCTTGGTGCCGTCGGGAAAGGTGGCTTCCACCTGGATCTCCGGGATGAGTTCGGCGACGCCTTCCATCACCTGCGAGCGGCCGAGCACGGTCTTGCCCAGGGCCATGAGTTCGGCCACGGTGCGGCCATCGCGGGCGCCTTCGAGGATGGCGGCCGTGATCAGCGCCACCGACTCGGGATGGTTGAGCTTCAGGCCACGGGCCAGGCGCCGCTCGGCGAGCAGCGAGGCGGTGAAGATCAGCAGCTTGTCCTTCTCTCTGGGTGTCAGGTCCATCGGCAGGTCCTCCAGGCGGAATGGGTCTGGCGCGACGCTGCGCGCCCAAGGGTCGATTGTGCCTTTGATCAGGTCATCCAGATGCGCGGCGGCACGGCCTCGCGCTGGCGCAGCAGCGGGCGCAGCCTTGCCCAGGCGGCAACGAGTGCACCGCGAACCGACTGGGGCGAACTGCCCACCACCCGCACCAGCAGCAGGTGCGGGTCGACCCGCGAGGCCCCACCGATCGTGGGTCGATCAACTGGCTCGGCCTGGCCGGCGGTCGCGGCCAGGGCCGCGTCGAGATCGGCCTCGACCGCGTCGGCGATGTCGTCGGGCAGGAGATCCGGCGAGACAGCCCAGAGCAGGCCGCTGACGTGACTCGACCCGAGTGCCGCGGCCCCGGTCTGCGCCCCCTCGATGCGCGACAGTTCGTCATAGAGGAGCCGGCCGGCGTGTCGCAGGGTGAGACGGCTCTGAAAGCGGGCCTGCGTCAGGCGTTCACCACTGGCCCGCCGACCAAGCACCAGCACCTCCATGCCGACCGCGCTCGCCCGATCGGCAATGTCCACGCGCATGGTCTGCTCGCCGGACACCCCGTCATGCAGGATCGTCTCCTGAGGCAGCCACTCGAGGTGGGCGCCGTCATCCACGGTGACGGTCACAGACTGCGTGGCCGGCGCATCAGCGCGGTACCAGCGCCCGGCCCCGGGGGTGGTGAGCAGCAATTCGGCCTGCGGGCCGATGGCCAGATCGCACACCAGACTGTCGCCCGCTGCCAGACCCGAGGGCGGATGAAGCAGGATGACATGGGCGAGCCGCGGCCCTTCGGGCCAGAGCAGCTTCTGCACCCGCAGCGGCCCGACATGGGCAAGGCGCGCGGCCACGCTGCGGCCCTCCCGCAGAGCAATCTCAAGGCTGAGACGAGCCTGCCAGCCCCCACCGTAGGGCGCGAGGACAGGCTCCTCGGCCGGCGTCGCCGGCACCACCACAGCGGACGCCGGGCTCACACCGCGACCAGGGCCCGCACGCCGTCGGCCTGCATGGCGCTGCCGGCGCCTCGGGCGACGATCTCGCCGCGCTCCATCACCAGATAGGCATCGGCCAGCTCGGCAGCGAAGTCGTAGTACTGCTCGACCAGCAGCACGCACAGCTGCCGCTCGCGGGCCAGCCGCCGGATCACCCGGCCGATATCCTTGATCACCGAGGGCTGGATGCCCTCCGTGGGCTCATCGAGCAGCAGCACCGAGGGCTGGGTGCACAGGGCCCGTGCAATGGCGAGCTGCTGCTGCTGACCGCCCGAGAGGTCTCCGCCGCGACGCCGGCGCATCTCGGCCAGCACCGGAAAAAGCTCGTAGATCTCGGCCTCGATCTGCCGCAGCCGGCCGGTGGCAAAGCCCACTCTCAGGTTCTCTTCCACCGTCAGGCGCGGGAAGATCTCGCGGCCCTGCGGCACATAGCCCATGCCCGCCAGCGCGCGGCGATTCGGGCTCAGGCCATCGAGCGGCTGCCCGCCCAGTCGCACCGTGCCACCGAGCACGGGATGCAGGCCCATCAGGGTGCGCAGCAGCGTGCTCTTGCCCACGCCATTGCGCCCCAGCAGCACCACCACCTCGCCCCGCTCGGCGGTGAAGGACACCTCCCGCAGGATGCGGCTGCCGCCGTAGGCCTGCGACAGGCCACTGACTTCGAGCAGGCTCATCTCATCGTCCCAGATAGACCTCGATCACCCGCTGGTCGGCCTGCACGCTGGCCAGATCACCCTCCGCGATCACCTGCCCCTGGTGCAGCACCGTCACCGGGCAGTCGAGCTGATCGACGAAGTGCATGTCGTGTTCCACCACCACCACCGAGCGACTGCCCGCCAGCCGCTTGAGGAGCTCGGCGGTGCGCTCGGTCTCCTCGTCGCTGAGCCCGGCCACCGGCTCATCGAGCAGCAGCAGCCTGGGATCCTGGATGAGCAGCATACCAATCTCCAGCCACTGCTTCTGGCCATGCGAGAGCGAGCCGGCCGGGCGATCGCGCTCGGCGGCAAGACCCACCGTCTCGAGGATCTCGTCGATCCGATCGGACTGGCCGGGCGCGATCCGCTGGCGCAGGGCATCGAGCCAGCCCTTGCGTCCGGCGCAGGCAAGCCAGAGGTTCTCCTGCGGCGAGGCCTGCTCGAAGACCGAGGGTTTCTGGAACTTGCGCCCGATGCCGGCCCGGGCAATTTCCGGCTCGCTCATGCGGGTCAGGTCCAGGGTCTGGCCGAGGAAGGCCTTGCCGCTGTCGGGCCGGGTCTTGCCGGTGATCACGTCCATCATCGTGGTCTTGCCAGCCCCGTTGGGCCCGATGATCGCCCGCAATTCACCGTCGTCGATCGACAGCGAAAGCTTGTTCAGCGCCTTGAAACCGTCGAAGGCGACGGTGATGTCCTCAAGATACAGGATGACCTTGTGCGACACATCGATCGCTCCCGGCACCACACGGTGGCCATCGGAGCTGAAGCCGCCCTCGCCGGCACCAGGCTCTGGCGCATCGCGCATGGCCTTCAGCTGGGCCGGCGTGCCGGGGTGCCCCATCGGATCGCTCATGCTTGTCCCCTGCCCGCACGCCGACGCTCCCGCCACTGCGCCGCCAGGCCGACCACGCCACGCGGCAACGCCAGCGTGACCACGATGAACAGCAGACCCAGGAAGAACAGCCAGAGCTGCGGGAAGGCCTGCGTGAACCAGCTCTTGGAGAGGTTCACCAGAAAGGCACCCACGATCGGCCCCACGAGGGTACCCCGCCCCCCCACCGCGACCCAGACCGCAATCTCGATGGAATTCGCCGGGCTCATCTCGCTCGGGTTGATGATGCCCACCTGCGGCACATAGAGGGCTCCGGCGACCGCGCAGAGCAGGGCCGAGATCACCCACGCGGCGAGCTTGTACGGCACCGGGTTGTAGCCGAGGAACATCACCCGGGCCTCGGCATCGCGGATCGCCTCGAGCACGCGGCCGAACTTCGAGCGCACGAGCCAGCGACACAGCAGGAAGGCGAACAGCAGGCACAGCGCCGACGCCGCGAGCAATGCAGCCCGCGTTCCGGGGGCCGTGATCGGCTGACCGAAGATCCGCTTGAAGTCGGTGAACCCGTTGTTGCCGCCGAAACCGGTCTCGTTACGAAAGAAGAGCAGCATGGCGGCGTAGGTGAGCGCCTGGGTGACGATCGACAGGTAAACGCCCTTGATGCGCGAGCGGAACGCGAACCAGCCGAAGACCAGCGCCAGCAGCCCCGGCACCAGCAGCACCATCAGCATCGCCCACCACCACTGGTCCGAGCCCTGCCAGAACCAGGGAAGCGCTTTCCAGTCGAGGAACACCATGAAGTCGGGCAGGTCGGCGCCATAGCTGCCGTCGCGCCCGATCTGGCGCATCAGGTACATGCCGAAGGCATAGCCGCCGAGCGCAAAGAAGAGCCCATGCCCCAGCGAGAGGATGCCGGCGAAGCCCCAGACCAGGTCCATGGCCACCGCCACGGTGGCGTAGCACAGGATCTTGCCCACCAGCGTGACCGCGTAGGTGCTCGGTCGCAGGGCGTTGCCCTCGGGGAGCAGCACATGGGCCAGCGGCGCGAGCACACCGATGAGGCAGAACACGCCGAGCGCGGCCGCCCACTCGGGCCGCGACAGCATCGGACGAGACCAGGGCGTCATGCGTCCACCTGCCTTCCCTTCAGCGCAAACAGACCCTGTGGCCGGCGCTGGATGAAGATGATGATGAACACCAGCACCAGGATCTTGGCGATCACCGCGCCGGCCCAGCCTTCGAGGAACTTGCTCACCACGCCCAGGCCGAAGCTTGCGATCACCGTGCCGGCAAGCTGGCCGACCCCGCCGAGCACCACCACCATGAAACTGTCCACGATGTAGGCCTGCCCCATGTCTGGGCCGACATTGCTGAACTGCGAGAGCGCCACACCGCCGAGGCCCGCGATGCCCGAACCCAGACCGAACGCGAGCGCATCGGTGCGCCCGGTGGGCACGCCCAGACACGAGGCCATGCGCCGGTTCTGGGTGACCGCCCGCACATACAGCCCGAGGCTGGTGCGCACCAGCAGCAGCGCCACCGCGGCCAGCACGCACAGCGCGAAGCCGACGATCACGATGCGGTTCCAGGGCAGCACCAGATTCGCCGTGACCTCCAGCCCGCCCGACATCCACGACGGGTTGGCGAGTTCCACGTTCTGTGCGCCGAAGAGCGTCCGGGCACCCTGCGCGAGCAGCAGCGATACGCCGAAGGTGGCCAGCAGGGTCTCCAGCGCCCGACCGTAGAGGAATCGGATCACCGTGCGCTCGATCACCATGCCCACGGCGCCGGCAAGCAGGAAGGCCACCGGCACAGCCGCCACCACATACCAGTCGACCCACTGCGGGAACCAGGCGCGGAAGACCGACTGCGTGAGATAGGTGGCGTAGGCGCCAACCATCAGCAGTTCCCCGTGGGCCATGTTGATCACGCCCATCACGCCGTAGGTGATCGCCAGCCCGAGCGCGACAAGCAGCAGGACGCTGCCCAGCGAGATGCCGGTGAGCACCCGGCCGATCCATTCGGACCGAGCCAGCCGGGAGGCGATCTGCGCCAGCGTCTCGTCGATGGCCTGCTGGACCTTGGGATCGGTCTCGTCACGACGACGCTCGGCGAGCAGGCTGCGCACCTGCGGATCATCGCTGCTGGCAAACGAGCGGATCGCCTGTGCACGCCGCGCAGGATCGGGATCGGCGAGGTCGATGCGGGCCAGCGCCTGCTGCAGGAAGGGCAGCATCGCCGGGTCGGCCTGCTTCTCGATGGCGCGTGCGATCGCGTCGCGCTGCCCGGCCTCGGCCGATTCGGCGAGCGCCTTGGCGGCCTCGAGCCGCACCTTCGGATCGCCGGACTCGAGATGCAGGCCAGCCATCGCGGTCTCGATCGCGGCGCGCAGGCGGTTGTTCGCCATGATCGCTTCGGACTTCGGCACCGGCACGGCCGACCCATCGTCCAGCCGCAGGGCCTTGCCGTCCTCGACCATCACGGCCACACCACCGTCAAAGTGCAGACGGCCATCGCCGAGCGCCTCGAGCACCCGGGCGACGAGCGGGTCGCCAGTGGTCACGATCGCCGACAGCGCGGCGGAGCGCGCGTCGGCGTCGTCGCTGGCGAGCGGCTCGATGAGCTTTGAAGGAAGCGCTGAAGCGAGCGGCGCCCAGCACCACAGAAAAAGGCCGCCGATCAGGGCAGCCAGACCCGCCCGCCAGCGCAGGAGGCCCGAGCGGCGGGCTCCCGCCAAGCCGGCGCTGCCTCGCGCCGGACTCGGCCGGTCGACAATCAGGTCCATAAGGATTCAGTTCCGGAAAAAAAAGGGGCCGGGTTTTCGTTCCCGGCCCCGAATCCAGCTACCGAGGATCCTGCCGAGGCATCAAGGGCCGATCAGACGTTCTGCTTGCCTTCGTTGCCCGGAATGAACGGGCTCCAGGGCTGGGCGCGAACCGGGCCCTTGGTCTTCCAGACCACATTGAACTGGCCGTCGGCGCGCACCTCGCCGATCATCACCGGCTTGTGCAGATGGTGGTTGGTCTTGTCCATGGTCAGCTCGAAGCCGCAGGGCGCCTTGAACTTCTGGCCGCCCATGGCGTCGATCACCTTGTCCACCTCGACCGTCTTGGCCTTCTCGACGGCCTGCTTCCACATGTGGATGCCCACGTAGGTGGCTTCCATCGGGTCGTTGGTGACGACCTTGTCGGCGTTCGGGAGGTTCTTGGCCTTGGCGTAGTCGCGGAACTTCTTGATGAAGGCGTCGTTCTCGCCGTTCTTCACCGACATGAAGTAGTTCCAGGCGGCGAGGTGACCCACCAGCGGCTTGGTGTCCACGCCGCGCAGCTCCTCTTCGCCCACCGAGAAGGCCACCACCGGGACGTCCTTGGCCTTGAGCCCCTGGTTGCCGAGCTCCTTGTAGAAGGGCACGTTGGAGTCACCGTTGATGGTGGAGATCACGCAGGTCTTGCCACCGGCGGCGAACTTCTTGACGTCGGCCACGATGGTCTGGTAATCGCTGTGACCGAAAGGCGTGTACTTCTCGTCGATGTCCGACTCCTTCACGCCCTTGCTCTTCAGGAAGGCGCGCAGGATCTTGTTGGTGGTGCGGGGGTAGACATAGTCGGTGCCCAGCAGCACGAAACGCTTGGCGCCGCCGCCTTCCTTGCTCATCAGGTACTCGGTGGCCGGGATCGCCTGCTGGTTGGGCGCTGCGCCGGTGTAGAAGACATTCTTCTCGAGCTCTTCGCCCTCGTACTGCACCGGATAGAAGAGCAGGCCGTTGAGCTCCTTGAACACCGGCAGCACCGACTTGCGCGACACCGAGGTCCAGCAGCCGAACACCGCGGCCACCTTGTCCTGGGTCAGCAGCTGGCGGGCCTTCTCGGCGAAGAGCGGCCAGTTGGAGGCCGGATCGACCACCACCGCCTCGAGCTTCTTGCCCAACACGCCGCCCTTGGCGTTGATCTCGTCGATGGTCATCAGGACGGTGTCCTTCAGCGCGGTCTCGGAGATCGCCATGGTGCCCGACAGCGAGTGCAGCACGCCGACCTTGATCGTGGCGCCCTGCGCGAAAGCCGGCGGCAGGCCAGCCGCGGAGACCGCCGCGGTGGCGGCTGCCGACTTGAGGAATGTGCGACGCGTCATTGAAACTCCCTGGATCGAGAAGGATGTTGTGGAGGAGATCGCCGAAGCGACCGGCGACCCCTCCTGCTAAGCAACCCTCATGCCAACAGGCCATCAGGCGCAATCGAGGGTGCCGTGGCGGTGCGCCCGCGCCATGACGGGCAGCCAAGCGCACCAGATCGAAGCACTGCGCCATGGCGGTGCAGATCCGCGGCGGCCGCTGAGCGCCCTCACCCGCGCAGCCATCCCGGGCCCGCTTGCTAGACTGCGGCCCGAGCGCTCCCATGCCATCGTTCCTGCCCCCCGCCCTCGCCCGTCAGTGGCGCAACCGCAACCCCTTTCGAGGTCGCTTCCGGGCTCACGGGCGTCTGCTGCTGCTTTTTCTCGGCCTGAACGCGCTGGTCCGGCTGGGGCTCACGGTCTTCAACCAGGACCTGACGCTGCTTGCGCCCTGGCGTTTGCTGCCGGCCATGCTGATCGGCGCGGGCTTCGACCTTTGCGTGGGCCTGGCCGCACTGATGCCGCTCGCCTGGCTGATGGCGATCTGGCCCGGGCATCGGCTGATGGGCGATCGCGGCCTGCGGCTTGCCAGTGGGCTGATCCTCGCACCGCTCTGTCTGCTCGCCACCTTCGTGGCGCTGTCCGAGTTCACCTTCTGGCAGGAATTCGCCTCGCGCTTCAACTTCATCGCGGTCGAATACCTGATCTACACCAAGGAGGTGGTCGGGAACATCCGCGAGTCCTACAACATGCCGGTGCTGCTGGCTGGCGTCGCCCTCGCAGCCATCATCCTGTGGGGCCTCGCGTGGCGCTGGGGCCTCGCGCCGCTCGCCGACCTGCCTGCGGCCGCTCACGATGCGCATGCCGCCGGCAACACCCGGCATCGCTGGCGCGCCGGCCTGTCTCTGGGGCTGGCGGCCCCGGCGCTGCTGCTGGCAGCGTGTGATGCGCGGCTGAAGGAGTTTTCGCCGGACGGTCAGCTCAACGAACTCGCCGGCAACGGTTACTTCGACTTCTGGCACGCCTTCCGTCACAACCAGCTCGACTACGAGCGCTTCTATCGAACCCTGCCGGTGGCCGAAGCCGAACGCCGGGTGGCGGCTCGATACCAGGCCCTGCCCGCAGCTGAGAACACCCCTGGCGAGGGCCGGCCGGCCACGGCCGTCCAGCCAGGCCCTGCCGAGGGCCACCTGCCGTTCCAGCGCGTCATCGGCGGCGCCGCAGCGCCGCGACCCCTGAATGTGGTGCTGGTCTCCATCGAGAGCTTCAGCGCCTCGTTCATGGGCACCTTCGGCAATCCGCAGGGGCTCACACCCGAGCTCGACCGCCTTGCGACCGAAGGACTGCTCTTCACCCGCGTGTATGCCACCGGCACCCGAACCGTGCGCGGCCTCGAGGCGCTGACCCTGTCGGTGCCGCCCACACCGGGGCATTCGATCGTCAAGCGCCCTGACAATGCCGGTCTGTTCAGCCTTGGCGCGGTGCTGGCCGGGCATGGCTACGAGCCGATCTATCTTTACGGCGGCTACGGCTATTTCGACAACATGAATGCGTTCTTCGGCGGCAACGGATACACCGTGGTCGACCGCACCGCCCTGCGCCCCGAGCAGATCCACTTCGAGAACATCTGGGGCGTGGCCGACGAGGATCTCTTCGACCTGGCCCTGCGCGAACTCGACGCCCGCCATACCGCCGGACGGCGCTTCTTCGCCCATGTCATGACCACCTCCAACCACCGCCCCTTCACCTATCCCGAAGGTCGGATCGACATTCCGAGCCACAGCGGGCGCGAGGGGGGCGTGAAGTACACCGACTATGCGATCGGCCGCTTCATCGCGCAGGCACGCACCCGGCCCTGGTTCGGCAACACCCTGTTCGTGCTGGTGGCGGATCACACCCATCAGGGGCGTGGCAAGCAGGACCTGCCCCTGGAGGCTTACCACATCCCGCTGATCTTTCTGGCGCCCGGCCACATCGCACCCGGACGGATCGAGACCCTCGCATCACAGATCGATGTCGGGCCCACCCTTCTCGGCATGCTCGGCATCGGCTACACCTCGCGCTTCTTCGGTCATGACATCCTGCGCGAAGGGGTGCGCAAGCCGCGCGCCTTCATGGCCAACCAGCAGACCCTGGGCTACTACCGCGACGACCGCATGGTGGAACTGCGCCCGAACCGTCGTCAGCGGGTGATCGACACCCGCACCGGCAGGCCGGTGGACGACCCGGCAGCCAGTGAACTCGCGGCAGAGGCAATCAGCCTCTATCAGGTGGCTGCCCGCGCCTATCGTCAGGGTGACCTTCGAGCCGCGCCCCCGGCACGCTGAACCGGGGCGGCGGCAGGCCGGCGCGCAGCGTACCGGCGGCGAGCCATCTGCGCGCACCGCCCGGGGTTACCAGCCGCGATGAGGGTGGTGGTGACGATGGTGGTGCCGGCCCGGTTCTCCCCAGCCCGGCCGGTAGACCCACCGGGGCGGCATCGGCCGCCAGCCGTAGCCCACCACCACCGGCGCGCCAGCCACCGGGTAGGGTGTCACCGGATAGGGTGCCACGGGATACGGCATGGGCACCGCCACGGGATGGTGAGCATGGGCTGGAGCGACCGGGTAACTGCTGTAGCCGGGCGCGATCGGCACCGGCAGGGGGCCGGCAACCCCCGGAGGGGGGAGCGGCGCGGCCACCACCACGGAGGGCCGTGCCGCCTGCGCGGCGATCAGGGCCCCCACCACGGCACCGGCCAGGGCGCCCTGCTCTCGATCCCCCCAGGCATGGGCCGCGGGCGCGGCGGCCATCGCCCCCAGGGTGAAGATGGCGATCAGGGGATTGCTCAGCTTGCGCATGTTGTCTCCGATCGGGGAACAGCCCCGTTCCTGGACAACGCGCCCGGCGAGACCGCCGTGCACCGCCCGGCAGCTTTCGCCGCGGGACAATCGTGAGCGGATGTAACCCGGGCCCCGAGCGTCAGGCCGCCGCCAGCTCGGCGATATCGATGCGGTACAGATCGGCGACATTGCCGCACAGGATCGCGTCTCGCTGCTCGGGGGTGAGCCCGGACGCCTGCCTGGCCAGCATTTCCTGGGACCACGGCCAGGTGGAATCGGAGTGGGGAAAATCGTTGGCCCACATCAGCCGCTTCCAGTTCATCTGGTCAACACTGCGGAAAGCCACCCAGTCATCCTGGAAAGTGGTGTAGATGTGCTCGGAGAAGTACTCGCTGGGCAGCCGGTCGAGCGTGACGCCCCGGGCCAGCCAGTTGCGATGGCGCTTGTAGGCGTGATCCATGCGGTACAGGTAATGCGGCACCCAGCCGGCATCGGCCTCGACGCACACCACCCGCAGATCCGGGTGGCGCTGGAACACGCCACCGAAGATCAGCGTTCCCATGATGTCCTGATTGCCGCGAATGATCGACAGAAAGCTGTTGATGCGCGGCCCGCGAACCGGAGCGGTTTCCCGCGTGGTGAGGATGTGGAAGGAAAGCGGCAGGCCGAGATCCACGGCGGCCTCCCAGACGGGATCGTAGATCGGGGAATCGTAGTCTTCCTGCGCCGGGTTGCCGGGCATCATCACGCCGCGCAGGCCGAGTGCCTTGATCGCGCGGAAGTCCTCGATCATCTCGGCCGGGGATCGGCCAGCGGTCTGCCCGCAGCCCAGCAGCCGACTGGGGTGACGGCCGCAATACGCGGCAATCCAGCGGTTGTAGGCGTCGAAACAGGCCTTCTTGTAGTCGTAGTCGGGGTGGTTGCACAGCAGCATCCCGACCGTGGGATAGATGATCTCGGCCGCGACGCCATCACGATCCTGATCGGCCA
>CAIZPE010000331.1 GCA_903934795.1 uncultured bacterium
CGGCAACTCGAGTCGATCATGGTGATCTTCCGCGACGCCGTGCTGGCCCTGGCCGGCGGGCCGCTGGCCGATGTCGAGGCCGAGGTCGGCATGCACTACGCGATGCTCTTCGGCCTGCTGCTCTTTCACCACACCCGGCGCACCCGGGTGCTCCACATCGAGCCGCGAGAGGTGCTGCAAGGGCACATCCGGCACACCCTCGACAGATTCCCGCCCAGCGCGCCTCGCAGGCGCCGGAGAACCCCATGAGGCTCACGTCCTTCGACGAGTACCCGTTCCACCAGCATCCCACGCCGTTCCATGTGCCAGCCACCTCGGATGTGCACTTCAATGACGGCTACTTCTGCGCCACCTTCGCCCAGGACTGGTATCTGGTGTGCGGTATCCGCCTGCATCCGAACATGAACGTCATCGACGGATTCGCGGGCCTCGCCCGCGGCGGCGAGCAGCGCACCTTGCGGGTGTCCCGGGTGCTTCGGCCCGCCGCCGGCGAACTCACTGTGGGGCCACTCGCCATCGAGGTGCGCCGCCCGCTGCAGGAGGTTCGCATGGCACTGACCGACCCCCGCGCCGGTTTTGCCTTCGACCTGAGCTTCCAGGCGCGCGGTGAACCCTTCCTCGAGGCGCCCTACCGCTTCAGCAAGTACGGCCACCTCACCTACGACATGCTGCGCTACACCCAGGTCTGCCGTACCACCGGCACGCTCTGGTGCGAGGGTGAACCGGTGATGGTCGATGGCTGGGATGCCATCCGCGATCACTCCTGGGGGCTGCGTGACGGCATGGGGCCGCCCACCCGGCATGGCGGCGTTGCACGCGAGCCCGAGGAGATCGACCACCGGCGCCTGCGGATCTGGTCGCAGTTCTCCACTGACCGCTACGTCGGCTACATCAACACCCACGAGGACGAGGAGGGCCGCACGCTCGACTTCGAGGGTCGTCTCGACATGGTCGACGGCGGCCAGGTGAAGCTGGCGGCGGTCAGGCACCAGATCCGTTATGCCCCTGGCACCCGCCATCCGGTGTCGGCGGTGCTGCGACTGCTTGACGTCACCGGACGCTGGCGCGAGCTGAACCTGGCGGTCGCAGGCACGCCGGCCGATGTGCAGGGCCTGGGCTACTACGGCGGCTGGCTCGATGGCGGCAGCGCGGGCATGTACCGCGGTGCCGGGCCGGTGATCGAGACCGACCGCTATCCCAGCCAGCTGGGCCTGGCCACCTCAGGCTTGGCGCGGGTGCCGCTCGAGCGGCGCATGGGCCCCACCGAGTTCCCCTGTCACCTGACGGGCGGGGAAGGCGAGCGTGGCATGGCGCACTTCGAGCACCATGTGCTCGGGGCCTACCGCCCCTACGGATTCGGTTGAGCCCTGCGCTTGCCTTTGCCCTCGGGCGAGCATGCGGGCGCCTGCCCGCCGCCTGCTCAGTCCACCGGCAGGTTCAGCGCCTGCACTTCGCGCACCCACACCGGGCCGTCTTCGCGCCAGACACGAAGTGCCTCAGCGCGCCCGACGATCAGGTCCGGGATGCCCATCG
Source organism: uncultured bacterium (assembly GCA_903934795.1). Taxonomy (GTDB): domain Bacteria; phylum Pseudomonadota; class Gammaproteobacteria; order Burkholderiales; family Burkholderiaceae_E; genus Quisquiliibacterium. Next base: position 1,534 of record CAIZPE010000331.1, read on the forward strand.
CCTCGCGCATCGCCTTGGCGCGCGCCGTCTCGTTGCTCTCGACGGCTGCCTTGCCCAGAAAGTCCAGGATGGGCGCTGGCACCGAACTGTGCGCCACCATCTTGATCGTGGCCTCAAGCCGGGAGATCGGGCCGGAGAAACCCTGCTCGATCATGGTCGGCACCTCGGGTTCCCGCGGCGAACGCGCACGGCCTGTCACACCGATGAGGCGCAGTCCCTTGTCGCGCACCTTGGCAAAGGCCTGGTAGCTGCCGATCGACACATCGAGCTGGCCGGCCGCCATGTCGACCCACATCGGTACCTCGCCCTTGTACTGCACCAGTTCGAACTGGCAGCCGAAGTCGCGGTTCCAGTTGCCGGCCAGGATCTGCTGGTAGGAGCCCTTGATGTAGTTGCCCATGGTGGTGCGCTGGCGGCGCGCGTACTCCAGCATGCCCTTGTAGTCGCGGATGCCGCTGCGCTCGGTGGCGGCGAGTGCCAGCGGTCCGGTCGGGAAGATCGCGATCGGGGTGATGTCCTTCTCGAGGTCGAAGGGCAGCTTGCGATAGAGCACGCGTGTCTGAAAGAAGTTGCCGGTCGAGCCGAATCCGACCGTGTAGCCGTCGGCGGGGGATTTGACCATGGCCTCGAGCCCGATGATGCCGCTGGCACCCGGCCGGTTCTCCACGACTGCCGGCTGGCCGTATTTCGCGCTCAGGTGTTCGGCGAACATCCGCGCATAGTTGTCGGTGAGTCCGCCGGCCGGGGAGACGACGATGAGCTTGATCGGTCGGTTGGGGTAGCCGCCGCCCTGCGCCAGCGGCGTGCGGTGAGGAAAGGCGGCGGTGGCCGCTGCGCCAGCCGAGGCCAGCAGCAACTTGCGACGATCGGTTCGGGTCATGACCGGTCCCATGTTGAAGGGGTTGACGGGTGCCCGGCCGCTCGGGCTTGCACTCATGCATCGCGGACCGGTCTGATCCTAAGGCCGTGGACGATGGCGGCCTCGCCGCTGGCGCAGGAATCGGGACACCGGCCCCATCCATGCCAAACTGTCAGCCTCGCGACGCGAGCCCCGATACAGGCAGGTCGGGCAATCGCGTCGGGCCCGTCATCCGGAGGAACACCCATGCCGTCCATTGGCCGCCGTCTGCTGCTGCTTGCCGCATTCGCCTGCAGCGCCCCCGCGTTCGCGCAGGGCTACCCCACCAAGCCCATCCGGGCGATCGTTCCCTTCGCGCCCGGCAGCGCCACCGACCAGATCGCCCGTGCCCTGGCCGAGAAGATGACCCAGAGCCTGGGCCAGTCGGTGATCGTCGAGAACCGGCCTGGGGTCAACGGGATGCTCGGCGCCGATGCGGTTGCCAAGGCCCCGCCTGACGGCTACACCATTCTCGTGGGGACCAACAGCACGAATGCCGCGCTGAAGCATCTGATGAAGAAGCTGCCCTACGATCAGGACACAGCCTTCGCACCGGTGGCCTACATCGGCTCGGTGCCGCTCATGGTGGCGGTGAACAGCGAGTCGCCGGTGAAGACGCTGAAGGACTTCGTCGAACTCGCCCGCGCGAAGCCGGGGCAGGTGAGTTTCGCCTATGCCAGCACCTCCCAGCAGGTGTCCTCCGAGATGCTCGCCAGCATGGCGGGCATCCGCATGAACCCGGTACCGTACAAGAGCGGGCCAGCGGCCATGACCGACCTGATCGGGGGCCAGGTGATGATGTTCACCGCCGACTTCGCGGTGACCGTGCCGCAGTACAAGGCGGGCCGCATCCGCGGCCTGGCGGTCACCTCGCTCAAGCGGTCGACGGCCGTCCCCGAACTGCCCACGGTCAACGAAGCGCTCGGGCTCAAGGACTACGAGCTCACCGCCTATTTCGCGGTGTTCGCGCCTGCCGGCACGCCCCGTGAAGCGATCAACCGGCTCAACCAGGCGGTCAATGCCGCCGTGACCAGCCGCGAGGTGCTCGAGAAGTTCGAGCCCAATGGCTTCAGCGTCGAGCCCGGCAGCCCCGAGGCGCTGGCCACCCGCAATCGCCAGGAGATGGCCAAGTGGGAGAAGGCCATCCGCGACGCGAAGATCGAGCCCCAGTAGCGCGTGTCAGCGGCTGAAGCGGCGGATCACGTTGTCCAGGATTCTCGAGATGTCGTTGTCGAATCCGTTCACTGGCAGCGCGCCGCAGAAGGTGATCGATCCCACCGAGAAGACCTCGCCGCCGCCCGGGCAGTCAAAGTAGGTCATGTCGGCGTGGATCAGCTCCCGGTGGGGTTTGCCGGGGATGGTGGTGATGTGGGTGAGCTGCTCTTCCGGCACCAGCACCCAGGGCGCCTCCGGCGGGTGATCTTCCGAGGAGGCGATGACCACCGCGCTGGCCGGTGAGCCCAGGCGTGTGTCCACGCGGTCAAGCTCGAAGCCGGCTGCGCCATGGCCCGAGAAGCCTTCGCCGCCGACGGTCTGCGCGCTCACCCCATCCAGAATCCAGCTCACGCGCGGATCCTGCCGTGCCTCGGGGCGAATCCGGTAGTGCGAGCCCACGAAGTTGCCCTGCGCCGTGAAACCCACGCCCACCAGCTTCTGCGGCGGGCGTCCATTGCGCCGCCACAGCCCGCCATACTGGCCGTCGAACTGGTTGTGGTACTCGCCGGGCTCGGCCGCCCAGGCGCGAATGCCGCCTTCGCCGCGCCGGATCTCGATCACGCCCTCGCGGCTCGGGTCGAGGGCGATCTTCCAGTAGAAGCCGTTGCCGCCGAGGTAGACCAGGCGCCCGCCCTGGTCGCGGTAGGCCTGCAGCGCGTCGAGCATGGCGGTGGTGTGGTACTCGGGGTGGCTGCCGGTGACGACCACCCGGTAACGGGCGAGCAGTGCCAACCCCTCCTGCTGAAGCTCGGCATCGGTGATGAGGTCCACGGCATGTCCCTGGTGCGCCATCCACATGAGCAGGTGGCTGTCGGCCGGGTAGTGGCGCAGGCCCGAGGCGCGGATCTCCGGATACGGATAGGTGAAGTAGCCCATCCGCAGGTTGAGCATCGGCCGACGCCAGCTCACCAGGCCGATCCCGGAACCGTCGGTGTGGTAGTTGTAGGTGGACAGCCCGTAGTCCCGGTGCTCGCCCGGGTTGTAGGGATAGGCGCGCCAGTCGCGGGCCTGCGCCACATGGGCCGCGCGCCAGGCGGGATCATTCATCCACTCGGGGCGGGCATGATTGCCGTATACCGTGTAGGTGTAGGTCGAGACCAGCACCGCGATCCGTGCCGTCGCCCGACCGCGGGGCGGCACCACGAAGAAGGGGATGTTCTCGGCCACGCTTCCCGCAGAGAGAACCAGCGCATAGGCGTCGGAGCGGCAGTCCTCGGGGATGCGTATCTCGTGGGTGACGGGCCAGCAGCAGTCGTCGAGATCGTCATCATGGAAGTGGATTGCCGCGTACTGCGCGGGCGCGTGCCGGAAGCAGTGCTCCTCGCCGCTCCAGGCGGAGCCACGCACGGCCCGCGTGGGCGTGTTGACCAGTTCGCCATGGTGGCCGCGAGGGCCGGCGTCGATCACCTGCTGGCTGTGCATCGCCTGGCTGAAGTCCCAGGCGGCCAGGCAATCGGGGTCGCGGACCGGGTTCGGCGCGAGGGCTGCCTCCGGGCTCAGGGCTTTGGCGAGCAGCCAGGGGTTCTCGAGCCGGCCGTTGAAGCTGTCCCGAGGCGCATGGGCGCTCGCGCTGGCCAGGCTCAGGCGCGTGGCCCCGTCCGCCGGGACGGGGGCTCCTGGCAGCGGGGCACGGGCGACGGTGAACTCGGCGCGGGCCGATGCCAGCGGGCGCACCGTCAGGCGGGCCTCACGCGCCTGGCCATCGACGACCAGCACCGCCTCTGTCCACGCATGCAGTTCCACCGGCTGCTCGGCGTGCAGCAGCACTTCGCCGGCGGTGGTGGCCATCCGGGCGAGCAGGGTCAGGGTCGGGGTGAGTTCCAGGCTCAGGCCGCGTCCGTCCGAATCGCGACAGGACAGGATCACCTGCCGGCGATCCAGCGCAAGCGTGGGCTGCAGCCGAAGGCCGAGACTCAGGCGATCGGCATCGGCCAGCAGTCCGGCCGGCCCGAGCGCCGCGTACGAACCGAGCGGCACCGTCTGCGGGGCGGGTTCGGCCACGCGACGCACGGTGATGTCCATGGGGTCGGTGGTCACGCCGCCGATCGCCGGATTCGGATCGGCGCAGATCACCCTGACCACCGCCGCGCTCACCGGATCGCCGGTGGCGTTGGCCACATGAAAGCGCAGGGTCTCGCCGGGGCGGACGGAGAGTCGTTCGGCATAGCCGGTCAGCGGCAGCATGGCAGGGGCTCCAGCGGGGTTCGTCAGGGCGGGATGGTGGGTGGCCGAGGCGCTCAGGTCAAGGCGCGGGCGACTCGCCCCGGCGTCCGGAAATTGCGCCGTGCCGACCGGCTCGACGGGCAAACCGGTGCACATTGCCGGCATCCGGCAGGTCGCACTCGCCCAGGAGCCCGCTCGCCATGACGCCGCCCGATTCCCCCCTGCCGCTTGCCGGCATCCTCATCGTCGACCTCACCCGGGTGCTCGCGGGGCCGTACTGCACCCGGCTGCTCTCCGACATGGGAGCCCGGGTGATCAAGATAGAGCGACCCGGCACCGGCGACGACACCCGCTTCGTCACGCACCAGATCGAGCCCGGCCGTACCGATCAGAGCACCTACTTCAATCGGGTGAATGCCGGCAAGCAGAGCGTGGCGATCGATCTGTCGAGCGCGCAGGGCATCGCGGTGCTGCTCGATCTGGCCCGATGCGCCGATGTGTTCATCGAGAACTTCGCGCCTGGCGTGGTCGACCGCCTGGGCTGCGGCTACACGGCGGTGAAGGCGGTCAAGCCCGACATCGTCTACTGCTCGATCTCCGGCTACGGGCAGACCGGGCCCTGGCGCAATCGACCGGCCTTCGCCCACACCACCAACGCCATCTCCGGGCTGATGCACCTCGAGCAGGGCGACGAGGCCAGTCCGCGAGCGTCCAATCTGCAGGCGGCGGATGTGCTGGCTGCCACCCAGGCTGCCGCCGCGATTGGCGGTGCCCTGCTGCGGCGGTTTCGCACCGGGCAGGGCGCCCGCATCGATGTCTCCATGCTCGAGACCCTGGTGGGCGCCGACAGCGTCACCTATCCCTCCGTGCTCAATGGCGGCAAGGAGCATGGCAACCCTCGCCCGGGCATGGTGGTGCACGGTATCGGCGGGCGCTACCTGGCCATGCAGATCGTCGGCGGCA
>CAIZPE010000332.1 GCA_903934795.1 uncultured bacterium
CGGGCGGCCTGCTCGGTGTACTGCTCAAGGGTCGGCAAGGTCATGACAACGGCTCCTGGGCGCCTCGAAAGCCGAGATGGTGCCATGCGGCGCCGATCGGCGCTGCCGGCGCCTGGGGCAGATCAGACGGGGCATTCAGCGGAAAGCGCTGCCCGCAAGTCCTGGGCTCCCGGACGGATTGGCCCACCCACCCTGTACGATGACGAGGCGCTTGCCCACCAGGCCACCTGGTGCTTCGAGCTGCGCGATCAGCGCAAGCCCGGTGTCCGGCTGGGCGACGAGCTCGAGCTCCATCTGGTGGAACTGCCCAAGGCACGGCGGCTGCCGCCCGGACCGGGCCCGTACGCACTGGATCGCCCATTGAGCGCCTGGATCGACTTCTTCACCCACTGGCAAGACGAGGCACGCATGGCCGAACTCAACGAACCCGCGGTCCGGCAGGCGCTGAACCGGCTGCAGGAAATCAGCGCCGACGAGCAGACACGCCAGCGCGCCTTCATCCGCGCCCGCGCGCTCAGCGACGAGCGTACCGCGCGTCGGGAGGAGCGAGAACTCGGGCACGCGGAGGGGCGGGCGCAGGGGCGTCTCGAGGGCGAAGCCGACCTGCTGCGGCGACTGCTCGTGGCTCGCTTCGGCCCGCTGCCATTGACGATCGACCAGCAGATCGAGGCGGCCACCCCGGCCGAGCTTCAGCGGTGGGCCGATCGCCTGCTCGGCGCAGAGAGCCTGTCGGCCGTGATCACGGGCTGAACGCTCTGCTCCCACGCGAGCCATGCGCTCACACTTTCTGCTCGACCCCGGCATCACCTTCCTGAACCACGGCTCCTTCGGCGCCTGCCCGCGCCCGGTGTTCGAGGCGCTGCAGCACTGGCAGCGGGAGATGGAGCGCAATCCGGTGGACTTCCTGGGCCGTCGCTCCGCCGGCCTGCTGGCCCAGGCCCGGGCCGCGCTCGCCAGCCACCTCGGCGCGCAGGCCGCCCACCTGATCTTCGTGCCCAATGCCACCACCGGGGTCAATGTGGTCGCGCGCTCGCTGGCGTTGGCCCCCGGCGACGAAGTCCTGGCCACCAACCACGAGTACGGCGCCTGCCTGGCCACCTGGCAACGGGAGTGCGACCGGGCAGGGGCGAGGCTCACCCTGGTGGACATTCCCCTGCCCTTCGAGCGCGAGGCCTTCGTGCCTCGCCTGATGGCGTGCGTGGGCCCGCGCACGCGCCTCATCTTCGCCAGCCACCTCGCCTCCACCACCGCGCTCGTCTTCCCGGTGCAGGCGCTGTGTGCGCAGGCGCGCGAACGCGGCGTGCTCACCCTGATCGATGGCGCCCATGCGCCCGGGCAACTGCCGCTGAGCATCGACGCGCTCGGCGCCGACTTCTACACCGGCAACGCCCACAAGTGGCTGTGTGCGCCCAAGGGCTCGGCCTTCCTGCACGCCCGCCCCGAGCACCATCCCCACCTGCATGCCACGGTGACCAGCTGGGGCTATGTCGCCGGCACGGGCGGCCACACCGGCTTCGATGCCTATACCGGCAGCACGCTGCTGGAGCGGCGACTGCAATGGCAGGGCACGCGCGACTTCGCCGCCTGGCTCGCCGTGCCCGCCGCCATCGACTTCCAGCGCCAGCACGACTGGCCGTCGGTGCAGGCACGCTGCCATGCCATGGCCGTGGCCCTCATGCATCGCGTCGCGCAGCGCACCGGCCTGCCACCGATCGCCGCCGATGCCGACTTCGCCCAGATGGTGCCGTTGGCCGTCCCGCACGATGACGCCGAGGCGCTGCGGGCCCGCCTGTCTGATGAGCATCGCATCGAGGTGCCGGTGACGCGCCACGACGGCCGCAGCTTCGTGCGGGTCTCGGTGCAGGGCTACAACGACGAGGCCGACCTGACGCGGCTCGAAGCCGCGCTGGACGCGCTGTGAAACAATCCGGTGCCCTCGCCGCCCTGAGCCCCTGATGGATCCCATCGCATCCCTGCCCGGCCTGCTGGTCGGCCTGCCGATCGGCGCGCTGCTTGCCTGGCTGCTGATGCGGAGTCGCCATCAGGCCGAGCGCGACGCGCTCGCCGCCAGGGCCCTGGCCGAGCAGCAGGCTGCGGTGGCCACCGCGCAGGCGCAGTGGCAAACCTCGGCGGCCCGGGTGCAGGGCGATCTGCAAGCCGCCGCCGCCGCGGCCCAGCAGCGTGCCGAGCAGGCCGAAGGTCTTGCTGAGCTGCGCCAGCATGAACTCGCCCAGGCCCGCGCCGCCTGGGAGATCACCCGCAACCAGCTCGACACCAGCCGCGATGACAGCGCCCGTTTGGACGAGCGCGCTCGCCGCGTGCCCGAACTGGAGCAGCGGCTGAGGGAGCGCGACGACACGCTCGCGCAGCTGCGCGTCGAACGCACCGAGCTGCTCGGCCAGCTCGAGGCCGCGAAGACCCGGCTCGAGTCCGAGCAGGCCCGCGCCACCGAGAAACTCGCCCTGCTCACCCAGACCCAGGAGGCGCTGAGCGAGCGTTTTCGGCTGCTGGCCGCCGAGGCCCTGGAAACCAGCACCAGCCGCCTGCAGGCCCAGAGCCAGGCCGCGCTCGGCAGCCTGCTCGACCCGCTGCGCCAGCGCCTGAGCGACTTCCAGAAGAAGGTCGAGGAGGTCTATGTCGACGAGAGCAAGGAGCGCTCGGCGCTGCGCCAGCAGGTGGAAGGCCTGCTGCAGCTGAACCGCACCCTGAGCGATGACGCGCGCAACCTCACCACCGCGCTGCGCGGCTCGGCCAAGAGCCAGGGCAACTGGGGCGAGCTGATCCTCGAACGGGTGCTCGAGGCCTCGGGCCTGCGCAAGGGCCACGAGTATGTGGTGCAGGATGCCCAGCGCAACGAGGACGGCGAGCGCCAGCAGCCCGATGTGGTGATCCACCTGCCCGAGTCGCGTCGCCTGGTCATCGACGCCAAGGTGAGCCTGGTGGCCTACGAGCGGCTGGCCGGCGCCGAGGACGAGGGCGCGCGCGAGGCCGCGCTGCGCGAGCACCTCGGCTCGGTGCGGGCCCACCTGCGCGGGCTCTCCGAGAAGCGCTACCACGCGCTCTATGGCCAGCTCGACTTCGTGCTGATGTTCGTGCCCATCGAGCCGGCCTTCATGGCCGCGGTCACCCATGACCAGCAGCTCTTCATGGACGCCTGGGAGCGCAATGTGCTGCTGGTCAGCCCGTCCACCCTGCTGTTCGTGGTGCGCACCGTGGCCCATCTCTGGCGCCAGGAGGCGCAGAGCCGCAACGCGCAGGAGATCGCGCGGCGCGGCGCCGAGCTGTACGACCGGCTCACCGGCTTCGTCACCGATCTGGAAGCGGTCGGCACCCGTCTCGATCATGCCCGCCAGGCCTGGAGCGACGCGAAGAAGAAGCTCGGCGAAGGCCGCGGCAATGTGATCCGTCAGGCCGAGATGCTGCGCGAGCTCGGCGTGAAACCCAGCAAGCAGCTGCCGCGCAACCTCGTCGAGGAAGCCGGCAGCCCACCCCAGGGAGAGTCCGATGTCCAGCCATGACGAACTGATCCGCCTCACCGCCACCGAGGCGGTGCACCGGCTGCGCCGCCGCGAACTCTCGCCGCTCGAGCTGCTCGACGCGGTGGCCGCGCGCATCGAGGCCGTTGACGGCGCCGTCAACGCGCTGCCGATCCGCTTCCTCGACATCGCCCGCGAAGACGCGCGCCGGATGATGGCCGCGCCGCCGCCCGCCGACCCCGGCCCGGGCTGGCTCGCCGGTCTGCCGGTGGCCGCCAAGGACTACAACGATGTCGGGGGCCAGCCCACCACCTTCGGCTCGCCGATCTTCGCGCAATCCATCGCACCCCACGATGACCACACGGTGGCCACCCTGCGCGCCAGCGGCGGCATCTTCTTCGCCAAGACCAATGTGCCGGAGTTCGCCGGGTCCAACACCTTCAACCCGGTGTTCGGCGCCACGCGCAATCCCTGGAACCTGGCCATGACCGCGGGCGGTTCCTCGGGCGGCGCGGCCGCGGGCCTGGCCAGCGGCACCCTGTGGATGGCCATGGGCAGCGACCTCGGCGGCAGCCTGCGCATCCCGGCGAGCTACTGCGGCATCGTCGGCCTGCGGCCCTCGGTGGGCCGGGTACCGCGCGGCGCCGGGCTGGCCGCCTTCGACTCGCTCTGGGTCGAGGGCCCGATGGCGCGCAATGTGCCCGACCTCGCCCTGATGCTCGACGCGCTCTCGGTGCAGCACCCCGAAGACCCCTGGTCGATGCCCGCGCCCGCGCAGCCCTTCGTGCAGGCCGTGCGCGAGGCCCGGCCGCCGCGGCGCATCGGCTTCACGCCCGATCTCGGCCTGTCCCGGGTCGATCCGGAAGTGGCCGCGATCTGCCGCGCCGGCGCGCAGCGCTTTGCCGCGATGGGCACGCAGGTGGACGATGCCTGCCCCGACTTCCGTCACGGCATCGACACCTTCCAGACGCAGCGGGCGCTGATGTTCGGTGCGCTGCGCGGCGAGCTGCTGGCGCGCGAGCGGGCCCGCATCCATCCCTCGATCATCTGGAACATCGAGAAGGGGCTGAACCTGGGCATCGACGAGGTGCTGCGCGCCGAGCGCGAGCGCACCGCGCTCTTCCATCGCGTGGCCGCCTTCTTCCAGACCCACGACCTGCTCGCCTGCCCGGTGGTGGCGGTGCCGCCCTTCCCGGTCGAGCAGGCCTATCCCACCCGCATCGGCGATCAGGAGCTCACCAGCTACATCGACTGGATGTTCCTCACCTTCGTGCTCAGCCTCACCGGCTGTCCGGCGCTGTCCATTCCCTGCGGTTTCACGGCCGGCGGTCTGCCGGTGGGTCTGCAGCTGATCGGCCCGCCGCACGCCGATGCCCGGGTGCTGGCCGCCGCGGCGCTGCTCGAGCAGGCGCTCGGGCTGGCCACCCAGGTGCCCCGCAATCCCTCACCCGCCCCGCGCGCCTGAAAGCCCGGCTTCCATGACCCAGACCCTGCTCTTCTCGCCCTGGCAGCTGCGCGATGTGACGCTGCGCAACCGCGTGATGGCCGCGCCCATGTGGCAGTACGCCGGCCGCCACTGGCGGCCCACCGACTGGCACCTCATGAACCTCGGGCGGCTGGCCGATGGCGGGTCGGGTCTGGTCTTCCAGGAAGGCACCACGGTGGAACGGCGCGGGTGCGGCACGGTCGGCGACATCGGCATCTGGGATGACGCGGCGGTGCCGCACCTGCGACGCCTCGTCGACATCATGCAAGACTGCGGCGCGGTGCCCGGCATCCAGCTGATGCATGCCGGCCGCAAGGCCCGCCAGAAGCCGCCCGACCAGGGCCGCGGCCCGCTGCTGCGCACCCCCGAGATCGCCGACTGGGACGACTGGGATGTGATCGCCCCGAGCGCCATCACCCTGCCGGGCGAGAGCGCCGCGGCACCACGGGCGATGAGCGAGGCCGACATCCACGCCGTGATCGACGCCTTCGTCGCGGCCGCGCGCCGAGCCGATGCCGCGGGCTACCAGGTGCTCGACCTGCACGCTGCGCACGGCTACCTGCTGCACAGCTTCCTGTCGCCCCTGGCCAACCAGCGTGGCGACGCCTGGGGCGGCAGCCTCGCCAACCGCATGCGCTTCGTGCTCGAGATCGTGGCCGGGGTGCGGGCGGTTTGGCCGGCGGGCAAGCCGATCTTCGTGCGGCTGTCGGTGATCGATGGCGCCGCCGGCGGCTGGACCCTGGCTGACAGCGTCGCCCTGGTGCGCGAGATGCACCGGCTGGGCGTTGACCTGATCGACTGCTCGGCCGGCGGCATCGCCGGCTCGCCGCTGCCCGCCGGGCAGAGCGCCTCCTACGGCTACCAGGTGGACCTGGCTGCGGCCATCCGCCGCGAGACCGGCGTGCCCACCTCGGCGGTCGGCCTGATCGTGCACGCCAGCCATGCCGAACGCATCCTGCGCGAGGGCGCCTGCGACCTGGTGGCGCTGGCGCGCGAGCTCATCCACAACCCCACCTGGCCGGTCGACGCCGCGATCAAGCTCGGCGACGACATCGGCTATCGGGTGATGAAGACCCGCGGCGGCTTCTGGCTGGAGCGGCGCGCCGCCACCGTGCCGGAGCTGCGCGCCTCCACCCAGGGCGAGGACGAACTCAGCCCCCGAGAAAGCCCGGGCTGATCGCGCCCTGACGCACCGCCTCGTCGGCTTTGGCCTCGGCCTCGCGGATGGCGGGCAGGCGGGCGAGCACGGCGGCGATCCGCTCGCGCGGGATCACCACCACCCCGTCCAGGTCGGCCACCACCACATCGCCGCTGCACACCCGCCGGCCGGCCAGCATCACCGGCCGGCCCACCGTGCCCGGACCATTGCGGTGCGGCGAGTTGGGCGTGACGCCCATGGCCCAGGCGGGCAGACCCACCCGCTGCAGGCCGACGCGGTCGCGCACGCAGCCATCGGTGACGAAGCCCACCGCGCCGCGGTTGCGGGCCATGCCCAGGACCAGGTCGCCGGTGATCGCGCAGCCGGTGAAGCCGTCGGCCGCGGCCATGATCACATCGCCCGGCTGGATCGACTGCAGGGCGTGGATCAGCGCCAGATTGTCGGCCGGGCCGGCATGACAGGTGAGCGCCACGCCGCAGAAGGCGTACTGCTCGGCGATGGCCGGGGCGAGCCGGTAGTCGAGCGCGCCGTCGCCGCCCATGGCATCGGTGAGAAAACCGGTGGGCGTGCCGCGCAGCTGCTCCACCCAGGCCGGGTCGGGTCGCTCGAAGGCATCGGTCTGGATCAGCGGGACTTCATCGATCATGGCGCGCTCCGGGGTGTTGGACGGAGCGCCGACACTATCACCGGCCGGCGGCTACAGGCCGAGATGCTCGCGGCGCACCGTCTCGTCGGCGGCCAGTTCGGCCATGCTGCCCGAGAAGCGGATCTGCCCCTTCTCGAGCACATAGGCGCGATCGCAGACCAGGCCGGCAAAGTGCAGGTTCTGCTCCGAGAGCAGCACCGACAGGCCCTCGCGCTTCATGGCGTTGATCGAGCGGGCCATCTGCTCGACGATCACCGGCGCCACGCCCTCGGAGGGCTCATCGAGCAGCACCAGCCGCGGGTTGCCCATGAGGGTGCGGGCCACGGTGAGCATCTGCTGCTCGCCGCCGCTCATGCGCCCGCCCGGCCGCTGCGGCATCGCCGCCAGGTTGGGAAAAAGCGCGAACAGACTGGCCACGGTCCAGGTCGGTGCGCCGGGCCGGGGCGGCTGGCGTCCGACCTCGAGGTTCTCGAGCACGGTCAGGTCGGTGAAGATGCGCCGGTCTTCGGGCACCCAGCCCAACCCGGCGCGCGCGATGCGGTGCGGTGCCCAGCCCGAGATGTCCTGACCGGCGAAGCGCACCTGCCCCGCCCGCCGTTCGAGCAGCCCGGCCACCGCCTTCAGGGTGGTGGACTTGCCCGCGCCGTTGCGGCCCATCAGCGCCACCACCTCGCCGGCGCCCACCGAGAGCGAGACCTCGCGCAGGATCTGCGCGCGGCCATACCAGCCATCGAGCCGACTGACCGACAGCAGCGGCTCGGCGCCAACGGCCAGCGTGCCAGCCGGTCCACCGCTCATGAGGTCACCCCGGGCGCGGCCACGCCGCTCTTGGCCAGACTGCTGCCCAGGTAGACCTCGCGCACCCGGGCATCGTCGCGGATGGCCTGGGGCGGGCCCTGCGCGATGAGCTGGCCGCGCGCCAGCACGATCAGGCGATCGGCGTGCGCGAACACCACATCCATGCTGTGCTCGGTGAACAGCACCCCGATGCCGCGCTCGCGCACCAGCTGGCGCACCAGCGCCACCAGCGCGTGGCGCTCGCGCGGGGCCATGCCCGCGGTGGGCTCGTCCATCAGCAGCAGGCGCGGCGCATTGGCCAGCGCGATCGCAAGCTCCACCCGCTTGATGTCGCCATAGGCGAGCGCGCCGCAGGGCGCCTGCGCCATCGCCTCCAGGCCGACCGCGCGCAGCAGCTCGAGGGCAGGCTCGCGATGACGCTCGGCGGCGCGCCCCCACCAGCGATGCAGCGCGCCCTCATGCGAGAGCAGCGCGAGCTGCAGGTTCTCGAGGACGGTCATGGAGGTCCAGGTGGCCGCGATCTGGAAGGTGCGGCCCACGCCCCGGCGCCAGATCTGACGCGGGCCGAGCCCGGCAAGATCCTGACCGGCGAGCAGCACCCGGCCCCCGTCGGCCTGCAGCTGGCCGTTGATGCAGTTGAAGCAGGTGGACTTGCCCGCGCCGTTGGGGCCGATCAGCGCGAGCAGCTCGCCCGCGGCCAGCTCGAAGGACACGCCGTCGACCGCCTGCACGCCCCCGAAGGCCTTGCGCAGCGACTGCACCTGCAGCAGCGGCGCGGCGCTCATGGCCGGCTTGCGCCGGGGCGCGCGAGCAGCGCCTGCAGGCGCGGGCCCAGCGCCCCGGCGATGCCCTGCGGAAAGGCCAGCACCAGCGCCAGGATGGCCACGCCCAGCACCGCCCGCCAGTAGTCGGTGGACCGGATGATGGTGTCCTGCAGCCAGGTGAAGGCCGCCGCGCCCACCACCGGGCCGGCCAGGGTCTGCACGCCGCCCAGCAGCACCATCACCAGCCCGTCGATCGAGCGGCCGACCGCGATGGTCTCGGGCGAGATCGACCCCTTGGCGAAGGCGAAGAGTGCGCCCGCCACGCCGCCGAACAGGCCCGACACCGCGAAGGCCCGCCACTGGATCGCGGCCACATCGATCCCGGTGGCCTCGGCGCGCAACGGCGAGTCGCGCGCCGCCCGCAGCGCGAAGCCGAAGGGCGAGTGCAGCATCCGGCGCAGCAGCACCACGCCGGCGGCTACCACCGCCAGGGTGAGCCAGTACCAGGCCTCGCGCGAGGACAGCCAGGCCGAGGGCCAGATGCCCACCAGGCCGTTGCTGCCGCCGGTGACCGCGTCCCACTGGAACACCAGCGCCCAGACGATCTGCGCGAAGGCCAGCGTGAGCATGGCCAGGTACACGCCCGAGAGGCGGACCGCGAACCAGCCGAAGAGCATCGCCCCGGCCAGCGCGAGCAGCGGCGCGGCCAGCAGCGCAAGCTCCATGGGCAGGGCCAGCGCCTTCACGCCGAGCGCCGCGCCATAGGCGCCCAACCCGAAGTATGCGGCATGGCCGAAGGAGTGCATGCCGCCCGGCCCCATCAGGAAATGCAGGCTGGCCGCGAACAGCACCGCGATCAGGATGTCGATGCCCAGCACCGGCAGGTAGGGCCAGGCCTGCGCGGCCAGCGGCAATGCGGCGAGCAGCGCGAGCAGCCCCCACCAGGCGCGGCGCTCGCCGGGGCCGGCCGGCCGCAGCGGCGCCTCGAGCTGGGCCGCGCCCGCGCGCACCGCGCC
>CAIZPE010000333.1 GCA_903934795.1 uncultured bacterium
CGCGGTCGTCGCGGTCGTCGCCATCGCCGCGATCGTCGCCCGCCGGACTCGCGCCCGCCTTGCCCGTTGCACCGGCTTTGCCCCCAGCCGCCGTCGCCCCGGCGGACCCAGCTGCCCCCAGCCGCCCCAGGCGCCGAAGTGGATCGATCAGCGCCGCGCCGCTCGCCGGTGGATTCCACAGCACCACCGCTCGCGGCGGCACGGGCAGTCGTCCGACCAGATCGGTGGCCAGCAGCGCGCCCAGGCGCGCACCAATCAGCACCGGCGCGGGGTCGCGGGCTCGCGCGCGCAGCAGGGCACAGGCCCGGTCGAGGTCGCCTCGCCACAGGTCGAGGCTGGCCTCGGCGTGATCGCCCGCCGAGTCGCCGGTGCCGAAGAGATCGGGGATGAGCACCGTCCAGCCATCGGCGGCGAGGCGTCGCGCCATGGCCGAGAGCACCCGCCGGCCGAGCGGCTGCTCATCCAGGAAGGACTGCACCATCAGCACCCCGCCGCGGCCCGCCGTGCCGGCGCCGGGCAGCGCCCACTGCGCCCAGCGCGGCCCGTGCGCGAAGCCCGTCAGACGCTCGGCAAGCAGGCGGGGCGGCAGGCTCACCCCAGTCTGGCGCGCACGAACCCGGCGAGGTCGCCGTAGGTGAGGAAGATGTCGGCGCTGACCTCGTCATCGGGAATGCTCAGGCCGAAGTCCTCCTCGATCTGGGTCAGCACTGCTAGCACCGCCATCGAGTCGAGCTCGGGGATCGCACCGAGCAGGGCGGTGTCGGCCGTCAGCGACGCCGGCAGGGCGCGCTGGCCGACCGCCGATTCGAGGATGGCGCGCAGCAGGGTGTCGACGCGGTCGGGTGGCATGGTGAGGGGGTTCCGGTGGGAGTGGGGCGATTCTAGCCGTCGGTGCCCGCGCCCCGGCGCGCATGACCGGCAGATTAAGCCGCGGCGCTGCGCTCGGGATTGCGGCAGGGCAGCCCTCAGGCGCGCGCGACCGGGCGATAATGGCGGATTACCAGCGATTTTCGGAAGGCTCGGCATGCGTCTGCGCAAGGCGGTGTTCCCGGTGGCCGGGATGGGCACCCGTTTCCTGCCCGCCACCAAGTCCATCCCCAAGGAGATGCTGCCGATCGTCGATCGGCCGATCATCCAGTACGCGGTGGACGAGGCGATCGAGGCGGGCTGCGACACCCTGATCTTCGTCACCGGCCGCAGCAAGCGGGCGGTGGAAGACTATTTCGATCGTGCCCCCGAACTCGAGGCCGAGCTCGAGGCCAAGGGCAAGCTCGAGGCGCTCGATGCCGTGCGCAACATCATCCCGTCGCATGTGAAGGTGCTGTTCGTGCGCCAGCCCGCGCCGCTCGGCCTGGGCCACGCCGTGCTCTGCGCGCGGCCGATGATCGGCGACGACGAGCACTTCGCGGTGCTGCTGCCCGATGACCTCATCGACGGCCACCCGCAGGGCGTGCTCAGCCAGATGCTGCCGGTGGCTCAGTCCACCGGCGGCAGCGTGATCGCCATCGAGCAGGTGCCGCGCGCCGATGTCAGCAAGTACGGCATCATCGACCCCGAGTCCTCGAGCGGCACCAGCATGAAGGTGCGGGCCATCGTCGAGAAGCCGGCGGTCGAGGCCGCGCCCTCCACCTTCGCGGTGGTCGGCCGCTACATCCTGCATCCCGGCGTGCTGGCCACGCTCGAGACCCAGGCGCCCGGCGCCGGCGGCGAGATCCAGCTCACCGACGCGCTCGCCGGCCAGATCGACACCCCCGGCCTGCATGGCTGCCGCTTCAGCGGCAAGCGCTTCGACTGCGGCAACAAGCAGGGCTTTCTGACCGCCAACATCTATTTCGGACTGCGTTGACCGTCACGGATCCGTCCGCGCCGGCCCGGGTGCTGGTCTATGCCAGCCTCTTTCCCAGCCCGGCTGCGCCGGGCGCGGGGCTGTTCATCCGCGAGCGCATGTTCCGGGTGGCGCAACGCCTGCCGCTGGCGGTGGTGGCGCCGCAGGCCTGGTCGCCGGTCGATGCCCTCATCCGCCACTGGCGGCCGGGCTTTCGCGCGCCGGCGCCGCGCTTCGAGCGCATGGACGGCATCGAGGTGCACCGGCCGCGCTTCGTCAGCCTGCCCGGTGTGCTCAAGCGGGCCGACGGCTGGCTGATGGCCCGTTGCACCGAGGCCACGGTGCGGCGGGTGGCCGCGGGCCTGCAGGCCACGGTCATCGACGCCCACTTCGGCTATCCCGACGGTTACGCCGCGGTGCGCATCGGCCGGCGGCTCGGCCTGCCGGTGGTGCTCAGCCTGCGCGGCAGCAAGGATCAGCGTCTGCTCGGCACGGCCTGCGAGCCGGCGCTGCGCGAGGCGCTGGCCGGCGCCGCCCGCCTGATCGCGGTGAGCGAGTCGCTGGTGCGCGAGGTCGGCGCGCCGCTCGGCCAGCCGGCACAGCGCTTCACGGTGGTCGGCAATGGCGTGGACCTCGCCCGCTTCGCGCCGGCGCCCCGCGCCGAGGCCCGCGCCCGGCTGGGACTCTCCCTTGATGCGCCGGTGATCATCTCGGTGGGCAACCGGGTGCCCGGCAAGGGCTTCCAGCGCTTGCTGCCGGTGGTGGCGCGGCTGCGCCGTCGCTTTCCGGATCTGGTCTGTCTGATCGTGGGCGGCGGCGCCGACCAGGGCGATCTCGGCCCGGCCCTGGCCGCCCAGGCCGCGTCGCTGGGCATTGCCGACGCGGTGCGGCTGTGCGGACGGCAGACGCCCGAGGCGCTGCGCTGGCACTATGCCGCGGCCGATGTCTTCGCGCTGGCCACCGCCTACGAGGGCTGGGCCAATGTGTTCCTGGAGGCGATGGCCTTCGGTCTGCCGGTGATCAGCACCGCGGTGGGCGGCAATGCCGAGGTGGTGAGCAGCCCGCAGCTCGGCACCCTGGTGCCGTTCTGGGACGAGGCCGCCTTCGAGACCGCGCTGGAAGACGCCCTCACCCGAGCCTGGTCGCGGGAGGCCATCCTGGCCCATGCCGCGGCCAACGGCTGGGAGGCGCGGGTGGAGCAGCTGGTGCAACTGTTTTCGCGGGTCTCGGTCGACGGGCCGACGCACAGGGAATCAACTGGAAAGAGCATATGAAAGTCACCATCATCGGCACCGGCTATGTCGGTCTGGTCACCGGCGCCTGCCTGGCGGACATGGGCAACGAGGTGCTCTGCCTGGACATCGACGCCGGCAAGATCGAGCGCCTGCGTCAGGGCATCATTCCCATCCATGAGCCGGGGCTCGAGCCGGTGGTCCGCCGCAATGTCGAGGCCGGCCGGCTGAGCTTCACCACCGATCCGAAGCAGGCCGCCGAGTTCGGCCTCATCCAGATGATCGCGGTGGGCACGCCGCCCGACGAGGACGGATCGGCCGACCTGCGCCATGTGCTGGCGGCGGCCCGCGGCATCGGCCGGCACATGCCCGGCTACCGCGTCATCGTCGACAAGAGCACGGTGCCGGTGGGCACCGGTGACCGGGTCGAGCAGGCGGTGGCCGAGGAGCTTGCCGCGCGCGGCGTGGCGCACGGCTTCTCGGTGGTCTCCAACCCCGAGTTCCTGAAGGAGGGCGCGGCGGTCGATGACTGCATGAAGCCCGACCGCATCGTGCTCGGCGTGTCCGACCCGCAGGCCGAGGCGGTGATGCGTGAGCTCTACCAGCCTTTCCAGCGCAACCACGAGCGCACCCTGGTGATGAGCCGGCGCGCCGCCGAGCTCACCAAGTACGCGGCCAATGCCATGCTGGCCACCCGCATCTCGTTCATGAACGACCTCTCCCGCCTCTCCGAGGCGGTGGGCGTCGACATCGAGGATGTCCGCCAGGGCATCGGCTCCGACCCGCGCATCGGCTGGTCCTTCCTCTATGCCGGCACCGGCTATGGCGGTTCGTGCTTCCCCAAGGATGTGCAGGCGCTGATCCGCACCGCCGAGGAGCAGGGCACGCCGCTGCGCCTGCTCAAGGCGGTGGAGCAGGTCAATGAGGACCAGAAGAGCGTGCTGGTGCGCAAGGCGCGGGCCCGCTTCGGCAGCCTCGCCGGCCGCCGCTTCGCGCTCTGGGGCCTGGCCTTCAAACCCAACACCGATGACATGCGCGAGGCGCCGGCCCGCGCGGTGATGCAGGCGCTGTGGGACGAGGGGGCGAGCGTGGCCGCCTACGACCCGATCGCCGCCGACGAGTGCCGCCGCCTGTATGGCGAGCGGGCCGACCTGGTTCTGGCCGCCTCGCCGCTGGAGGCGGTGCGCGGCGCCGACGCGCTGGTGATCGTCACCGAGTGGAAGGAATTCCGCTCGCCCTCCTTTGACGAGATTCGCGCCCGCCTGAACCAGCCGGTGATCTTCGATGGTCGCAACCTCTACGACCCCGCCACGGTGGCCCGGCACGGCCTCGAGTACCACTCGATCGGCCGGCCGGTGGCCGGCGGCTGACCGGGCGCAAACCGCGGACAGCCCGGCCATGACACGATGCCGGTTCAGACGATGACCCGACTGATCGACCTGGTGGCCGGCGCGCGGCCCAACTTCATGAAGATCGCCCCGATCGTGCGGGCGTTGCAGGCGCGCGCCGATGCGTTCCGGTTCCGCCTCGTGCACACCGGCCAGCACCATGATCACGAGATGAGCGCGGTGTTCTTCGAGGAGTTGGGCATACCGGCGCCCGATGTGCACATGGGCGCTGGCGGCGGCAGCCATGCCCGCCAGACCGCGCGGATCATGCTTGCCTACGAGGATGTGCTGCTGCGCGAGCGCCCCGACTGCACCCTGGTGGTGGGCGATGTCGACTCCACGCTGGCCTGCGCGCTCACCGCGCGCAAGCGGCAGATTCCGGTGGCCCATGTGGAGGCCGGCCTGCGCAGCGGCGACACCACCATGCCCGAGGAGATCAACCGTCTGGCCACCGACGCGATCAGCGACTGGCTGTTCGTGACCGAACCGTCGGGCTGCGAGAACCTGCGCCGCGAGGGCAAGCCCGAGGAGCGCATCTTCTTCGTCGGCCATGTGATGATCGACAACCTCATGCATCAGCTCGGTCGGCTGGCGCAGGCCGATGCCGCCGGCTTTCGCAGCACCTCGCTGCGCGCCGGTCTGCCGCGCTACGGCGTGGTCACCCTGCATCGGCCCTCCAATGTCGACGAGCCTGCGGTGCTGGCCGGCATCGTCGCCGCCCTGGGCGAGCTGGCCGCGGAACTCCCGCTGGTGTTCCCGGTGCATCCCCGCACCCGGGCCAGCCTGCAGCGCGCCGGCCTGAGCCTGCCGCCCGGCGTGATCGACACCCAGCCGCTTTCCTTCATGGATTTCCTCTCGCTGTGGAAGGACGCGGCGCTGGTGCTCACCGACAGCGGTGGCCTGCAGGAGGAGACCACCGCGCTGGGCGTGCCCTGCATCACGGTACGCGAGAACACCGAGCGACCGGTGACCGTCGAGCAGGGCACCAACCTGCTGGCCGGCACCCGCCCGGCGGGCATCGTGCGCGCCGCCAGACGCGCGTTGCGCGGCGAGGTTCCCGCCGGGCGCCGGCCGCCGCTCTGGGATGGCCAGGCGGCGCAGCGCATCGTCGATCACCTCGCGCGGCTGCTGCCCGCCTGAGCGCCATGTCTGCGCCCGAGGTGCTCTTCCAGCGCCTGCAGCCGATGCCGCCGGCGCATCCGCGGCCCTGGTTCCCCACCCTGCCGGTGATTGGTCGCGCCGGCGATGGCGGGCCTGCCTTCCCGGTGGACAGCCGTTTTTTCGCGCCCGACACGCTGATGGTGCCCTCGGGCAAGGTGGCCACCTACTGGGCGCTGCGCGATGCCGGCGTGGGACCGGGTGATCGCGTGGCAGTGCCGGCCTATCACTGTCCGACCATGATCTACCCGATCGTGGCCCTGCGGGCGCGACCGGTGTTCATGCCGGTGGGGGCAGGGCTGGAGCTCACCGGCGCGGCGGTCGCCGAGGCGCTGCGCGAGCGGGTGCGCGCGGTCATCCTGCCGCACTACTTCGGCTTCGTGCAGCCCGACACCGCGGCGGTGGTGGCGGCCTGCCGCGCCGCCGGCGCCGTGCTGGTGGAAGATTGCGCCCATGCGCTCTACGCGCGCCGCGGTTCGGCCCTGCCCGGCGCCTGGGGCGACTATGCGATCGCCTCCACCCGCAAGTTCGTGCCCGGCAGCGAGGGCGGCGCCCTGGTGGCCAACCAGGGCCAGCGCTCACACCCGCGCCGCGAGCCGGGCTGGACCGACGAACTGCGCGGCCTGTGGCGGCTGCTTGGCGACGCTGCCGAGGTGGGCGCGATCCGCTGGCCGGCGGCCACACCGACCGGGCTGATCGGACCGCCCGACGAGGCCGCCGCGGCGCGCGAGGCCC
>CAIZPE010000334.1 GCA_903934795.1 uncultured bacterium
GCCCATGGCGGTCGGAGACCCAGGTGCTCACCGCCCACCTGATCGAGAACGAGCAGCGCGGCGACATGAGCTTCTGGGACCGCGCCACCGGGATCGTGGCGCTGAAGACCCGGCTGGAGGCCGAGCAGGGCAGGGCGCTGACGCTGCGCCCACTGGAGGACGCCCTGCATGGTCTCGGCCTGGCGGTGAATACCGCCACGCTGGCGCTGTACCTGTACGCCACCGACCGGTTGCGCGCGCTCGGCGAGGTGGTACCCGACATGGCAGGGCTGGATGTGAAGACACTGCAGCCGCGCTTGAACGCGCTGCGGCGCTACGCCCATGCGCGGGCCGGCATCTCGGAGGACGCGTTGTATGGAGAGGTCTTCGAACCCGTCTTCCGGACGATGGCCGGTTCGTTCTCGGTCAAGGCCACGGTAGAGGGTTGCGAACTGGCGCTGGCGCGGCGGCTCGGTGAGCCGGTCGAAGTCTTGCGGCAGGCCATGTCGTCCGGGACCGCGCGACCGGACTGCGACCTGCCGCGCGAGGAGGGCGAGCAGCGATCCGACTGCACCCTCGGCCCGGCCGTCGATGGGCCGGCAGCCGCCATTGCGGACTTCGCCCGTAAGGCGGGCTTCGATGCCGAGATTGCGCGCGATCCGGCGGCCGTCCTCGGCTGCCGCCTGCTCCCACTGCCGGAGTCGCAGAAGGCCGATGCGGTGAGGCGTCGCGCGTGGTCGGCGCTGGCCTTTCTGATCGAGCCTGATCGGAAGCCACCACCTTCGGACCCGCCGCCACCGCCACCGCCTGAGTTCATCCGGTGGCTCGCCGACCCCGAGGACGAGACCGCTGCCGCCTTCCTGGCGCTGCTCGCCGCTCTTCGGCAGTCGCGATCGGTACCTGCTGGGGAGGCCACCTGATGCTGCCGCTGCTCGACACGCAGGTACGTCTCGTCCTGCTCAACCACGTCACGGTGCGCCTCGCCGGTGCCGGGCCAGAGGAGCTCAGTGCTGCCGGCCTGGCCGGTGAGATGCTCGACGGCCTGAGGCGACTCTCCGCGACGGACCTCAACCGCCTGGCCTCGATGCGCAGCGTCAAGATCGGGGTGGCCGTCGACGGCGACGCCCTGCAGGCCGGTCTGCGCATCGTGTCCCTGGTCAACGAAGCCCATGCGCTTCAGACCTACTTCATCCGACATGGCGCCTCCACGGCGCTGATAGCCCGGCTCTTCAAGGTCCGGCGCAAGCTGACCCTGCGGCTGCGCCGCGAACTCGGCGTGCGCCGGCCATCGGGCCGCGTCGCACTTCCCGACCATGTCACGCGCGAGCGCATCTACCTGGCGTGGCGCGCGATCGGTGAGCCTGCCCCGCGAGCGCGGTACTTTCAGTTGCACCAGGCCTTCCCGCACCTACCCATCGCCGTGCTGGAAGTGGTGATCCGCGACTTCGAGGCGATGGCATGAACGCCCGCGCCGAAGCCCTGGGGATCACCCCGGACCTGCTGCTCGACGTCTTCGACACCCCCGTCACCTTTCACCGCTGTCTGGTGCCGGTGGCCGGCGGGGTCCATGCCGCGCTGTTGCTGTCGCACGCGATCTGGACCACGCAGTCGCTCGACGCCGATGCCGACGGCTGGTTTCTCAAGTCGCAGGAGCAGTGGGCCGAGGAGACGGGCCTGTCGCGCTGGGAGCAGGAGACCGCACGTCGGGCGCTGCGGGAGGCCGGTCTGCTGGAGGAGCGCCGGGTCGGCATGCCGGCCCGGCTGTGGTTCCGGGTGCGTGCTTCAGCGGTCTGGGCCGCCTTGAAGGCCCAAGCAGGAAGGCCCCGGCGATGAGGTTGCCGACATGACGGCCCCGGGTAGCCCTGAAACCCCGCCAGAGCGCTTCGACGCCGCCGAGGAAGGGCAGACCCCTGCCGACACGGCGAGCGAGCTTCTGACCACGATCTGGCCGCTCCTGGGCCGTCACATCGCCTTCCACCGCCGGTTGGTCGACCTCACCGGCAACGTGAAGGCAGCCTTGCTGCTGTCGCAGGCGGTGTACTGGACCCGGCACGGCCGCGACATCGCGCAGCGCGACGGCTGGTTCCACAAGAC
>CAIZPE010000335.1 GCA_903934795.1 uncultured bacterium
AGGTTGAAGGTGAAGCTGTCGTAGTTGTCGATCATCAGCAGCATGGCGCGCTCCTCACTGCAGCCCGGCCTGGACCAGCTCGGCGGCGCGCAGCACTGCGCGGGCCTTGCTCTCGGTCTCCTGCCATTCGCTCTCGGGCACCGAGTCGGCCACCACGCCGGCGGCGGCCTGCACATAGAGCATGCCGTCCTTGATGACGCCGGTGCGGATGGCGATGGCAAGGTCAAGGTCGCCCAGGAAAGAGATGTAGCCGCAGGCGCCGCCGTAGATGCCGCGCCTGGTGGGCTCGAGTTCGTCGATGATCTCCATGGCGCGGATCTTGGGCGCGCCCGAGAGCGTGCCCGCCGGGAAGGTGGCACGCAGCACGTCGATGGGGCCCATGCCGGGCTTCAGGATGCCCTCGACATTGGACACGATGTGCATCACATGCGAGTACTTCTCGATGGCCATCTGGTCGGTGACCCGCACGCTGCCGGTGCGGGCGATGCGGCCGATGTCATTGCGGGCGAGATCGATGAGCATCACATGCTCGGCGCGCTCCTTGGGGTCGGCGAGCAGTTCGGCGGCCACGGCCTCGTCGCGCTCGGCGGTGCCGGCGCGCGGACGGGTCCCGGCCAGGGGCCGGATGGTGATGCGGTCGCCGTCGGGCAGGCGCTCCTGGCGCACCAGGATCTCGGGCGAGGCGCCCACGACATGGAAGTCACCGAAGTTGTAGAGATACATGTAGGGCGACGGGTTGATGGTGCGCAGCGCCCGGTACAGCGTGAGCGGCGAATCGCGGAAGGGCTTGCGCAGCACCTGACCGACCTGCACCTGCATCATGTCGCCGGCGGCGATGTACTCCTTGGCCTTGAGCACCGCCTCGAGGTACTTGTCGCGCGGGAAGTCGCGCTCGATGGGGGTGTCGAAGCTGCCGCCAGCCTCGGGCACATCGACCGGGCGGCGCAGCAGCATGCCGAGCTCACGCAGGCGCCGGTTGGCCTTCTGGTAGGCCTCGGGCTCGGCGGGATCGGCGTACACCATGAGATAGATCTTGCCGGCCAGGTTGTCGACGATGGCCAGCTCCTCGGTGAGCAGCAGCAGGATGTCGGGCACGCCGATGGGATCGGGCTTGTTCACGCCCGCCAGCCGCGGCTCGATGTGACGCACGGTGTCGTAGGCGAAGTAACCGGCCAGCCCGCCGCAGAAGCGCGGCAGACCCGGGCGAACCGCCACCTTGAAGCGCTTCTGGTAGGCATCGACGAAATCGAGCGGGTTGCCCACATGGCGCTCGATGACCTTGCCGTTGCGCACCACCTCGGCACCATCAGGCGTGGAGCGCAGCAGGGTGCTGGCCGGCAGCCCGATGAAGGAGTAGCGCCCGAAACGCTCACCGCCCACCACCGACTCGAGCAGGAAGCTGTTGGGCTTGTGGGCAAGCTTGAGGTAGAGCGACAGCGGGGTGTCGAGGTCGGCGAAGCTCTCGAGCAGCAGCGGAATCCGGTTGTAGCCCTGGGCAGCGATCGCCTTGAATTCGATTTCGGTCATGCGGGTTCTCCGGTCGGCGGACCCTGGGGGCCTGGCCGTTGCCCGGCCGATGCGGCCGGGCGATGTTCGGGGGATGCGGTTGGGGCGAGAGCCCCGGGGGCGGCGGCGCGGCGCGCGGCCGTGCGCGAGGTGCTAGCGACGCCAGCACCACCAGCGCCATGAGCGCCAGTGCTGACCGAGGGAGGAGACTCGCAGCGAAGGCATGATGGGCAAGCGCTGGATCGGGGAAGTGTGTGGGATGTGCGGCCGGCTAGACGGCAGGCACCGCCTCGATGAGACAGGCTGCCTGCTGGAGCGAATCGACTATAGCATCAACATCCAGCCCCTGCACCCCGGCGCCCTCGTTGTAGCCGTAGGGCACCACCAGCACGGCCATGCCGGCGGCGCGCGCGGCCTGGGCGTCATTCAGGGAATCGCCAATGGCCACGGTGAGCGCGGGGGGCGCCCCGAGGCGCGCGGCGGCATGCAGCAGGGGCCGCGGGTCGGGTTTCTTGTGCGGCAGGGCATCGCCGCCCTGCACGAAGGCGAACCACGGCGCCAGCCCGAGGCGGGCCAGCAGCGGCTCGGCGAAGGCCTGCGGCTTGTTGGTCACGCAGGCCAGGGCCAGACCGGCCTCGTGCATGGCCCGCAGGCCCTCGTGCACCCCGGGGTAGGCCCGGGCATGCAGGCCATTGGTGTCATGGTAGTGGCGCAGGAAGGCGCGCAGCGCCGGCTCGAAGAGCGCCGGGTCGGCGCGGCCGTCGGCGCGGCCGGTGAGCACCCGATGCACCAGCACCTCGGCGCCCTTGCCCACTGCGGCGGCCACCTGCACGGGATCAAGGACCGGCCGGCCGAGATCGGCGAGCATGCGGTTCACCGCCTCGGCGAGGTCGAGCGCGGTGTCGAGCAGGGTGCCGTCGAGATCGATGATCACCGCCCGGGCCGGAAAGCAACGGCCGGCGGCCGCAACGGAATTCACGCGCGCCCCGGGGCTCAGGCCGCGCGGGCCGCGTCGGCCGCGCCGCGCAGCCGGCCGACCACGCCGGCATAGCCGCCGCCGGGATCGGGCGCGCCGAACACCGCCGAGCCAGATCGG
>CAIZPE010000336.1 GCA_903934795.1 uncultured bacterium
CCGGTACTTGGGGTTGAGTTGGCAATTGAAACCGACCACCTCGCCCGTGGGCCGAAAAAGCGTCGTACCCCGGCGCATGGGGGCAGCTGGGTTGATGAGCAGCGTCCACGGGTGGTTTTCCTTGCGCGTGGTGCTCGTGGGTGGGCGGGGCTTTGCCGATTGATCTCCGCGGCCCATGCAGATCGCGGCGGTGATCGCAGCGAGGTTCAGTGCGAAGGCGCCGAAGGGCGCCAGCAGCAGGTTGACCACGCCGATCCAGCCCAGCACCGGCGAGATCGGCGTGGCGTGCCCGCTTGCGCGGATGGCGGCCACGCCGGGCAGGTTCTGCGAGGCCATGGTCACGATGAACAGCGGCAGGGCCACGCCGATCAGCGAGGCCATCGACAGGCTGGGCGTGACCCACTGCGGGCTCGCCCAGGTCCAGTGCACGCTGTCCAGCCGCAGGCTGCCTTGTGCGCTGGCCAGGGCGATGCCCACCCCGAAGGCGAGCAGCACCGCGTGCCGCGGCAGCCAGCGGCGCCCGGCCAGCCAGGCGAGCAGCATGGCCAGCACCAGGCCCGAAGGCGAGGCGAGCGCGCCGAAGGCCTGCAGCGCGAATCGCAGCAGCACGCCGGCGAGCATGCCGGTGGCGATCGCCATGGGGATGCGATTGAGCGTGCGCTCGAACAGCCCGGAGAAGCCGGCCAGCGCGGTGAGCCCGGCCGCCACCAGGAAGGCGCCGGTAGCCTCGGCCATCGAGGTGCCGCCGCCCGAGACGGCGAGCAGCGCCGCGCCGGGCGTGGACCAGGCGGTGACCACCGGCAATCGCCAGCGCAGCGACAGGCCGATGCAGGTGACGCCCATGTCCACGCCGAGCGCGAGCATCCACGAGGCGAGCTGCGCTGGCGTGGCGCCGAGCGCGGCCGCGGCCTGGAAGACGATCACCGCCGAGCTGGTGAAGCCCACCAGCACGGTGATGAAGCCGGCCAGGACCGTGGAGCTGGAGAAGTCGGCCAGGCGCATGGGCGCCGGCCGCGTCAGAAGCTGCCCGGCACCAGGATGTCGGGTCCGACCTCGGCGAGATTGCGCCGACCGCAGAAGGCCATGGTGAGGTCGAGCTCGCGGGCGATGATCTCCAGGGCCTTGGTCACGCCGGCCTCGCCCATGGCGCCCAGGCCGTACAGGAAGGAGCGCCCGATGTAGGTGCCGCGTGCGCCCAGGGCGACGGCCTTGAGCACATCCTGGCCGCTGCGCACCCCGCCGTCCATGTGCACCTCGATGCGATCGCCCACGGCATCGACGATGGCCGGCAGCGAGGCGATGGACGACAGCGCGCCATCGAGCTGGCGGCCGCCGTGGTTGGACACGATGAGCGCATCGGCCCCCGTCTGCACCGCGAGCCGGGCGTCTTCCACATCCTGGATGCCCTTGAGGATCAGCTTGCCGCCCCAGCGCTTCTTGATCCACTCGACATCGCCCCAGTTGAGCGTGGGATCGAACTGCTGCGCGGTCCAGGCCGACAGCGAGGACATGTCGGCCACGCCCTTCACATGGCCGACGATGTTGCCGAACTGGCGCCGCGAGGTGCCGAGCATGCCCAGGCACCAGCGCGGCCGGGTCATCATGTTCAGGATGTTGGCCAGGGTGAGCTTGGGCGGCGCCGACAGGCCGTTCTTGAGGTCCTTGTGGCGCTGGCCGAGGATCTGCAGGTCGAGGGTGAGCACCAGCGCGCCGCAGCCGGCGGCCTTGGCGCGGTCGATCAGGCCCTCGATGAAGGCGCGGTCGCGCATCACATAGAGCTGGAACCAGAAAGGCTTGCGGGTATGTGCCTTCACGTCCTCGATCGAGCAGATGCTCATGGTGGACAGCGTGAAGGGCACCCCGAAGCGCTCGGCTGCGCGCGCCGCGAGGATCTCGCCGTCGGCGTGCTGCATGCCGGTGAGCCCGGTGGGGGCGAGCGCCACCGGCATGGCGACATCGACGCCGACCATGCGCCCGGCGATCGAGCGGTTCTCGAGATTGACCGCCACCCGCTGCCGCAGCTTGATGCGCTGAAAGTCGCTCTCGTTGGCGCGGTAGGTGCCTTCGGTCCACGAGCCGGAGTCGGCGTAGTCGTAGAACATGCGGGGCACGCGGGCCTGATGCAGGCGGCGCAGGTCTTCGATGCAGGTGATCACGGTCATGGCGCAGGGCTCTCCTTGGGGGCGATGTTACCCATGCCCGATGGCGGCGCGGGCCATGGCGTAGCGCGGCGCGGGGCGGCAGGTTCCGCAGGCGGGCCTATCGACCGGGTTCAGGCCCCGGCCAGGCGCGCGCCCAGCCAGAGCATCAGCAGGCCCGCGGCCGCGTGCAGGGCGGCATCGCGCCGGCGGGCCCGATGCGGGTCGATGCCGCGCCGCCCGCCGTCCGTGCCATCGCCCCACAGGCGCGCAGCAAGGCGGGCCGCCCCGAGCGCGAGCGCGAGGCTCCACAGCGTGCTGGTCGCGCAGAACACCAGGCCGAGCAGCGCCATGGCCCGCGCGGGGCTGGCGGCATCGGCGGCCACGAATTGCGGCAGCAGCGCCAGAAAGAAAAGCGCCACCTTCGGGTTCAGCAGGTTGCCCAGGCAGCCCTCGGCCAGTGCACGCCAGGGGCGGCCGGTGTCTGCGTTGGCGCGTGCGGCGATGCCTGCCGTCGGGAGCAGGGGATCCGAGGACGGCGATGGCCTGCCGCGCAAGGCCCATGCCTTGGCCAGCAGGCCGGCGCCGATCCAGACCAGCCAGAGCGCGCCGGCCATGCGCAACAGGCCGAAGAGCGTGGGCGAGGCCGCGATCAGCGCCGCCAGCCCGAGCGCGGCCGCGATCGCGTGGCCCAGGCAGCCCAGACTGACCCCGAGCGCCGCGGCGATGCCCTCGCGCGGGCCGCCGGCCGCGGCGCGCCCGAGCACATAGAGCGTGTCCTGTCCCGGCGTGAGGTTGACCAGCACGGCGGTGAGCACGAACAGCGGCAGGTTCTCGATGCCGGTCATGGCGCGCGAGCATACCCCGGCGCACGCCGGGCATTCCGGGCTGACGCCAGCCGGACGGCATGGCCGCAGGGGCAGCGGTATGCTCGCCGTCATTGACCATGGGAGATGACATGAAGGACGCCCTCGACGACGAGCTCGGCTTTGCGGCCTGGAGCCAGCAGCCGATCCGCTACATCGACCGCACCCATGCCTGGTATGACGCGCTGGGTTACGGCAACCCCTACCGCTATGCGCAGTACGCGCAGGTGCCGTTCACGCCGCTGCGCAAGCCGCTGGCCGAGTCGCGCGTGGCCCTGCTCACCACCGCGGCGCCCTACCAGCCCGACAAGGGCGACCAGGGGCCGAACTCGCCCTACAACGCGGCGGCCAAGTTCTACGAGGTGTACTCCGGCGACACCGCGATCGACCACGATCTGCGCATCTCCCATGTCGGGGTGCACCGCAGCTTCATGTCCGATGACTCGGGCTGCTGGTTTCCCCTGCCTGCACTGCGTCGCGCGGCCGCCGCCGGGCGCATCGGTGCGGTCGCGGCGCGATTCCACGGCGTGCCCACCAACCGCAGCCAGCGCCACACCCTCGAGACCGACGCGCCCGAGGTGCTGGCGCGATGCCTCGCCGATGGCGCCGATGTCGCCGTGCTCTTGCCCAACTGCCCGGTCTGTCACCAGACCATGGCGCTGGTGGCCCGGTACCTCGAGGCCGCCGGCCTGCCCACGGTGGTCATGGGCGCGGCCCGTGACATCGTCGAGCTGTGCGGCGTGCCCCGATTCCTGTTCAGCGACTTTCCGCTGGGCAATGCCGCCGGCCTGCCGCACGACCGTGCCTCGCAGCAGGCCACGCTCGAGCTCGCGCTGCGTCTGCTCGAGACCGCGCCTGCGCCGCGCACCACGGTGCAGAATCCGCAGGTCTGGCCAGGACCGGCCGACTGGCGCGACGACTACCTGAACCTCGCCCGGCTCAGCCCCGAGGAGATCGCGCAGCGCCGTGCCGACAACGACCGGATCAAGCAGGTCGCCCAGGGCGTGCGCGACGCCACGCTCACCACCGCGGGCGGCGGCGCGTGAGCGCGGCGTCGGGCCCGGGTCAGGTTGCGGGCGCCGGACCGGGCGAGGCCGCAAGCGCAGGCGCGGCCGCGCCGGATGACGGACCGCCGCCACTGGCCGGTGTGCGGGTGCTCGATTTCACCCACTACCTCGCCGGCCCCTACAGCACCTTCCAGCTCGCCATGCAGGGTGCCGAGGTGATCAAGATCGAGCCGGTCGACGGTGACGACATGCGCCGCAATCCGCTCGATGCCACCTGGGCTGCGCGCGACATGGCGCCGTCCTGGATGGCGGTCAATGCCGGCAAGCGCAGCCTCACCCTCGACCTGGGCCGCCCCGAGGCGCGCGAGATCGTCCACCGGCTGGCCGCGCGCTGCGATGTGGTCTGCGAGAACTTCCGGCCCGGCGTGCTCGAACGCAAGGGCATGGGCTGGTCGCAGCTCTCGGCGCTCAACCCGCGCCTCATCTACTGCGGGCTCTCGGGCTTCGGCAGCACCGGGCCCGAGGCGCGCACCGCCAGCTTCGACGGCAAGATCCAGGCGATGTCGGGCCTGATGTCGATGACCGGCGATGCCGCCAGCGGCCCGATGCGCGCCGGCTTCGCGGCTGCCGATGTCACCGCCGGCATGATGGCCGCCTTCGCGGTGGTGAGCGCGCTCTATCAGCGCACGCACACCGGCCGCGGCCAGTTCGTGGATGTGGCCATGCTCGACGCGATGCTCAACTTCCTCAACGGCCAGATGGCCGAGTGGCAGGTGGTGGGTCATCGCCACCCGCCCCTGGGCAATGGTTCGGTGAGCCGCAAGCCCACCGCCGATCGATTCCGCTGCGGCAGCGGCCACATCGTGCTGGCGGTGCTCACCGACCGGCAGTTCGCCAACCTGCTGCAGGCCATCGGCCGCGCCGACGCGCTCACCGACCCGCGCTTTGCCGACTGGCCGGCGCGCACCGCCAACATCGCTGCGCTGCGCGCCCTGATCGAGGACGGCATGGCGCAGGGCGATCCCAAGGACTGGGAGCGGCGCCTGACCGCGGCCGATGTGCCCTGCGCCACGGTGCACAGCCTGGCCGAGATCGCCGAGCACCCGCAGCTCGCCCATCGCGGGCTGCTTCGCGAGGTCTGCACCCCGCACGGCCCGGTGCGTCTGGTCGGGCCGGGCTTCCGGCTTGCCCACGGCAACGGGGGCATCGGGCCGGTGGCCGCGGTCGGCGCGCACACCGAGGCCATCCTCGGCGAGATCGGCTACGACGCCGCGCAGATCGCCGCGCTGCGCGCGGCGAAGGTGGTGTGAGCGCGGTCCTTGCCGGGCCGCGGCCGCGGGTGTTCCCGCTGTCGGCCGTCAGCGCCCGGTGAAGGCGGCGGGCCGCTTCTCCACGAAGTGCGCCACGCCCTCCTTGAAGTCCTCGCTGCCGAAGCTGGCCAGCATCTCCTGGTTGCCCACCTCGATGGCCTGGCGCAGCGGCAGCTGCGCCACCCCCCAGACCTGGCGCTTGATCACCGCCATCGAGCGCGGCGAGACATTGGCCGCGAGGTCGGCGGCGTACTCGCGCACCGCCGCCATCAGCTGCTCGCCGGGGTAGACCCGGTCGACCACGCCCAGTCGCAGGGCCTCGTCGGCGTCGAACTTGCGGGCCGACACCAGCAGATCGAGGGCGGCCGAGTGGCCGGCCACCCGCGGCAGCGTGAAGCTGATGCCGTGCTCGGCGATCAGGCCGCGGCGCGCGAAGGCGGTGGTGAAGCGGGCCTCGCGGGCGGCGAAGCGCTGGTCGCAGTAGAGCGCGTAGACCAGGCCCAGCCCGGCGCAGGCGCCATTGATGGCCGCGATGATCGGCTTGGGCACGGCCGGGAAGTAGGAGTGCTGGGTCTGGTAGTCGGGGCTGGAATCGGGGTCGAAGGCCTGGCCGGCGGCGGCCTCGGCGCCGTTGGCCTGGCTGCCGCCGCTGCGGCCGCGGCTGCTGATGGTGTTCAGGTTGTTCATGTCGGCGCCGGCGCAAAAGCCCCGGCCGGCGCCGGTGAGCACGATCACGCGCACGCCGGGGTCGTCGGCCGCGCGGCGCATGGCGGCGCGCATCTGCTCGCCCATGGTGCCGGTGTAGGCGTTGAGCCGGTCGGGCCGGTTCATGGTGATCGTGGCGATGCGCTCGGACACGTCGTACAGGATCTCGCTGTCGCTCATCTCGGGTCTCCTCGGGTGAATGTCGGGGTCTGTCACCAGGTGTCGACCGGGCGCTTGCGCTGCGCGCGCGCGGCCGGCCGCGGGATAGAGCGCAGGGCGCGCAGGATCCAGCGGCGGGTGTCAGCGGGATCGATCACATCGTCGATCTCGAGGTGTGCGGCCATGTTCAGGGCCTTGCCCTGACGGTAGGCCTCGTCGACCTTGGCCTGGAAGAAGGCCTCACGCTCGGCCGGATCGGCGATCGCCTCCATCTCCTTGCGAAAGCCCAGGCGTACCGAGCCCTCGATGCCCATGGCGCCGAACTCGCCGCTCGGCCAGGCCACGGTGAAGAAGGGCGCGGTGAAGCCGCCGCCGGCCATGGCTTGCGAGCCCAGGCCGTAGCCCTTGCGCAGCACCACGGTGAACAGCGGCACGGTCATGGTGGCTGCGGCCACGAACATGCGCGAGACCCGGCGCACCGCGGCCTCGCGCTCGGACTGCGGCCCGACCATGAAGCCCGGGGTGTCGCACAGCGAGATCACCGGCAGGTCGAAGGCATCGGCCAGCTGCAGGAAGCGCCCGGCCTTCTCGGCGGCCGCGGCATCGATCGCACCGCCGAGGTGGCGCGGGTCGTTGGCGATCAGCGCGAAGGGCTCGCCCTCCAGGCGCACCAGCGCGGTGACGATGCCCACGCCGTAGGCCGCGCGCAGCTCGAGCACCGAGTCCTCGTCGCAGAGCAGCGCGATCACGCGGCGGATGTCGTAGACCCGCAGCCGGTTCTCGGGGATCGCATGGCGCAGCTCGCGGGGGTCGGCAGCCCGCCACTCGCTGCGCGGGCCCTGGAAGTAGGACAGGTAGCGGCGCGCCGCGGCCACCGCCTCGGCCTCGTCGCGCACCGCGATGTCGACCACGCCGTTGGGCACCTGCACCGACATCGGCCCGACATCCTGCGGGCGGTGACGCCCCAGGCCGCCGCCTTCGATCATGGCGGGGCCGCCCATGCCGATCGAGCTGTTCGCGGTGGCGATGATCACATCGCAGCAGCCGAGCAGCGCGGCATTGCCGGCGAAGCAGTAGCCCGAGGTGATGCCCACCCGCGGCACCAGGCCGGACATCCGCGCGAAGTGGTGGAAGGTGGTGAGGTCGAGCCAGGCCACGCCCGGCCAGTCGACATCGCCGGGCCGCCCGCCACCGCCCTCGGCAAAGAGCACGATCGGCAGCCGCCACTGCTCGGCGAGCTGCAGCATGCGGTCGGTCTTCTTGTGGTTGTAGGCGCCCTGGGTGCCGGCCATGACCATGTAGTCGTAGGCCAGCACCAGGCAGCGCGCCTGCTCCGGCGGGCAGTGCGCGCCGTTGACCGTGCCGATGCCGGTGACGATGCCGTCGGCGGGCGCATTGCGCTGCAGATCGTCCATGGAGCGGCGGCTCCATTGCGCGGCGATGGCCAGCGCGCCGTACTCGACGAAGCTGCCGGCGTCGACCAGGTCGGCGATGTTCTCGCGCGCCGTGCGCGAGCCGGTGGCATGGCGCCGCGCCACCGCGGCTGGCCGGTTCTCGTCCAGGCCGAGCGCGTGGCGGGCGAGGGATTCGGCGAGATCGGGCCGGATGCGGCCCGGATCGGTGTCGCCACCCGCGGCCCGGGCGGCTGTGCCGACCTCGGCGGGTTCGATCAGCGCGAGCAGCTGCTCGGCGCTCACGGTCTCGCCCGGCGTGGCGCACAGCCGGCGCAGGATGCCGCCCACCGGCGCCTCGATCACATGCTGCATCTTCATGGCCTCGAGCACCACCACGGTGGCGCCGGCGGCAAGGCGCTCGCCCGCAGCCGCCTCGAAGGCGACCACGGTGCCATGAAGCGGCGCGAGCAGCGGCACCAGGCCCTCGGCCTGCGCCGCGGTGGCGTCGGCAGTGGCGCTCGCGGGCGCCGTCGGGGCATCGAGCCCGGCCTCGGCCCGCAAGGCCGGGGCGTGGGCCTCGATGAAGCGGGTGTGGATGTCGCCCCGCTCGAGCTCGGGGCGTTGCAGCAGCGCCCGCAACAGGGGCAGGGAGGTGGCCACGCCCTCGATCTGGAACTCGGCGGCGGCGCGGCGCGCGCGGCGCAGCGCCGCCGCGAAGCCGCCCTCGGGCGCATGCACCACCAGCTTGGCCAGCAGCGAGTCGTAGTGCGCCCCGATGGCCGCGCCCGCGAACCCGCAGCCGTCGACCCGCACGCCGGGGCCCACCGGCGGTTCCCAGCGGGTGAGGCTGCCCACGGCCGGGCGGGCGCTGCCGTCGGGCAGGAGCTGCTCGGCATTGACCCGCAGCTGGATGGCATGGCCGCGCGGCCTGGGGATGTCGGCCTGCGTCAGGCCGAGTTCGGCCAGTGTGGCGCCCTGCGCGATACGCAGCTGCGCGCAGACCAGGTCGATGCCGGTGACCGCCTCGGTGATGGTGTGCTCGACCTGCAGCCGCGGGTTGGCCTCGATGAAGAACCAGCCGCCCTGCGCGTCGAGCAGGAACTCGAAGGTGGTCAGGCCGCGCAGCCGGGCCGAGGCGGCCATCCGGCAGGCCGCCTGCAGCAGCGGTTCGCGCCTTGCGCCGTCCAGCCAGGGGCTGGGCGCGATCTCGATCAGCTTCTGGTGGCTGCGCTGCAGGCTGCAGTCACGCTCCCAGAGATGCGAGACCGCGCCGGTGCCGTCGCCGATGAGCTGCACCTCGAGGTGGCGGGCATGCTCGATCAGGGCCTCGAGGTAGAGCGAGCCGTCGCCGAAGGCGGCCTGGGCCTCGGCCGCGCAGCGCGTGAAGGCGGCGGCGAGCGCGGCCGGCTCGCGCACGATGCGCATGCCGCGGCCGCCACCGCCGGCCACCGCCTTGATCATCACCGGCCGGCCGGCCAGCCCGGCCATGAAGGTCTGCGCCTGTTCGATGTCGAGCGCCCGAGCGCTCCCGGGCAGCACCGGGACGCCGAGCGCGGCGGCCATCTCGCGGGCGCGCAGCTTGTCGCCGAACAGGCCCAGGGTGTCGGGCTCGGGACCCACGAAGACCAGACCGGCCTGCGCGCAGGCCTGGGCGAAGGCCGGGTTTTCGGCGAGGAATCCGTAGCCGGGATGGACCCAGCGGCAGCCGGTGGCGCGGGCTGCCTCGAGCAGCGCTGCGATGTCGAGATAGGCCGGCACGCCGCGCCCCGGCAGGGCGTGGCTCAGCGTGGCCCGCCGGGTGTGCAGGGCCTGGGCCTCATCCTGGGCGTGGACGGCCACGCTCTCCAGGCCGAGGTCGTCGGCGGCGCGCGCGATGCGGATGGCGATCTCGCCGCGGTTGGCGATCAGTACTCGCATGGGGTGTGGGTCAGGACAGGGTCGTTTCCGGGGCGCGCGCCCGGTGGCGCGATGACGGCGCCGCTCGTCGGGAGCGGTTTTTCGAGTCGGGCCATTCTACGGTCGGCCCTACAATCGGCCTCGCAACCACGAGAGGAAACGGATGGACGAGGCCAGCAGCGATGATTTCCAGGCCCGGGTGCGCAGCGGTCGCGCACTCATGGAGGCCATGGGCAACTTCCATGTGCTGTCCTGGGATCCGCAGGCCCGGCGGCTGCGGGCCGGTTTCACCGTGCGGCCCGAGTTCTGCCACACCAACGGCACCACCGCGCAGGGCGGCTTCGTCACCGCCTGGCTCGATGCCGGCATGGCGCACGCCGTGATGTACGACAGCGAGCACAAGCTCAACGTTGCCAGCCTCGAGATCAAGGTGAGCTTCCTGCAGCGCATGGGGCCGGGGCCCGGCACCGTCGAGGCGCGGGTGGTGCGCCGCGGCCGTCGCGTGGCCTTCATGGAGGCCGAGCTCTTCGACGCCCAGGGCCAGATGACCGCCCGGGGCAGTTCCACCGGGCTCATGACCGAACTGATCCGCTGACCGGCTGGTCCGCCGATCAGCCCCGGCGCGCCCGCCGGGTCAGGGATCGATGCGCAGGTCGAGCGCCGGAAAGCCGTCGAGGGCGAAGCGCCAGTGCTCGCCAGGCTTCGGGAAGCGCGTGGTGATCATGCTGCCCAGGATGGCGATGTCGCCCACGCGCATCGGAGTGCCCCGGCCGTCAGCATGGCTCGCCAGCCAGGCCAGCGCGTTCATGGGGTGGCCCATGAGGTCGCGCCCGAAGCCTTCGCCCACGGTCTCGCCGTTGCACAGCACCTCGCCGCGCAGGGCCGCCAGATCAAGCGCGCGCCAGTCGGTGCGGCGCTCGCCGAGCACCGCACCCTGGGTCCAGGCATTGTCGGCCACCATCTGCAGCGCATGGTGCGAGAGGCTGGCGTAGTCGGCATTGCGGTCGTCGGCGATCTCGAAGGCCGGGCGCACCGCGGCCACCGAGCGCGCGGCCAGTTCGGGCGAGCAGCGCCCGCCCGGCGGATTGATGTCGGCACCGATCTCCACGGCGATCTCGAACTCGATGATCAGTCGGCCGTAGGCCGAGGCGCTGACCCGGGCGGCGCCACCCACCAGCTGGCGCTGGTGCAGCCGGCCCGACACCGGCGAGGCCAGCCCCACCATCTGCTGCATGGCCGGATTGGAGAGCGCGATCTTCCAGCCGGCCACCGGGCCGCAGACCCGGGCCTTGAGCGCCACGAAGGCGTCCTGGGCAGCATAGGCGGCTGTGAGGTCAGCGGGCGCGAGACCGGGCGGAAAGGCCTGGAAGGGCCGGCGTTTCGCGTACTGTGCGGCCAGCCAGCGGGCCGTCTTGCGTGATTCGGGCGTCAAGAGCACTCTCCTGGCGAAGGACCGGCGGCCAGAAGGCCGACCTGAAGGGGGTTGCGGTCGGTTAGGATGTCCCGCGTCTACGGTGCCAGAGTTGCGGGCGCGCCGCCAGCCCCGCGTTCCGCGCCACAGCCATTTTGTCGATACAGGGGTCTGCCATGGATGCCACCACCCGCCATCGCCTGCGCGAGCAGGCCATCGCCGAAACGGTCACGCAGGTGCGTGGCATCGAAGCCGCCCAGGGCGTCACCCGCGAGAGCCTCGCCGCCATCCGTGCCGTGTTGCAGGCACTGGCCGCGCGCAGCGAGCTGTTCCCGATCGAGGACTTCCCCATGCCGCCGCCTGGCTCGGCGCGCAACAATGCGCTCTACCGGCTCTCCGAAGACCCCGACCACCGCTTTGCCCTTTATGGCCATGTCAGCCGTGGCGGCACCGACACCCCGGCCCACAACCACACCACCTGGGCGGTGATCGTCGGCCTGCAGGGCGAGGAGCTCAACCGGCTCTACGACCATGACGGCCGCGGCGGCGTGGCGCTGCGCGAGACCTTCACGGTCGGGCCGGGCACCGGCATCGGTTTCCTGCCCGACGACCTGCACTCCATCCACATGGCGGCCGATCGGCCGGTGCTCAATTTCCACATGTACGGGCTCGCGCTCGAGCAGCTGCATGCGCGGCGCTACTACAAGCCCCACCTGCACGAATGGGCGCACTTCCCGGCGAGCGAGGCCATCCGCGACCTGCCGGTAGCCGCCTGAGTGCAGCCGCCCGACAGCGGCCGCCTGAGCGCCGGCCTCAGCCGGCGCGCCGTGCCAGGAAGTCGATCAGCAGCGCGCTGACCGCCTCGGGCTGCTCCTGCTGCACCCAGTGGCCGGCGCCGGGCACGAGGTGCACGCCCTCGAAGCGCGTGCAGCCTGACTCGGCCATGCGCCGCAGCTCGCCCGGCTTCTGGTGGATGCCCCAGTCCTGAGCGCCGGCGATGAACATCGACGGCACCTCGATGCGACGACCGGCGAAGGTCTGCAGTTCGGCCTGCTGGATGGTGGTGATGCCGCAGCGATACCACTGCAGCCCGCCCTGGAAGCTGGTGCGGGTGTATTCGCTGCTGTAGACCCGAAGTTCGTCATCGGGCAGCCAGCGGCAGGCCGCGATCGCCGCGGCGCTGGGCATGTGCGGCGCCACCGTGGCCGGCATGTCGGCGTCGCGGTCCATCACATAGTAGGTGGGCAGCTTCGCGAGTTCGCCGGCACTCCAGGAGGCGAGCTCGAAGGGCTGGTTGCCGGGCCAGTCGGCACTCTTGTGGTGGTAGTAGGCGCGCAGGAAGTCATGCACGCCCTGCGGGCACAGCCGCATGTCGGCATCGGCGCGGCGGGTGGCGTAGTACCACTGGTAGTGCCTGCGGGGCGGGCTTAGCGCGCCCAGTGCCTCGTCCATGCGGGTGGCCGCGGCGGAGGGCGCAGGCCGTCCGCCGGCGGGCGCCGGGGTTGCGGGGCGGCTGGTGGCGGGCGCCACGGCATCGGCGGCGAGTGGTGGCGGGCCACCGAAGGGCGCGCTCATCAGCACCACCGAGCGGAACACATCGGGGCGCACCAGCGCGCACCAGGCAGCCAGCGGCGAACCGAAGTCATGACCGACCACGTGCACGGCTTCCAGGCCCAGGGCACCGAGCAGGCCGAGGCAATCGCGCACCAGGTTCAGGAAGCGGAAGGAGGCGAGGTCGCCCTCGTAGCGGCGGTCCCAGCCGGTGGTGCGGCCGTAGCCGCGCAGATCAGGGGCGAGCACATGATGGCCGGCGGCGGCCAGCGCGGGCATCACCTTGCGCCAGCTGAAGGCCAGCTCGGGAAAGCCGTGCAGCAGCAGCACCGGCAGTCGACCGGGGGTCGGCTCACCGGCTTCCAGCAGATGCATGTCCAGGCCGTTGATGCCGGGCAGCATGCGGCTGCGGATGCCGGGCGGCAGGGGCAGGGGGGGCAGGGTGGTGCTCATCGGTGAGGCTCGATGCCGTCGGCAAAGCCGCGAGTATCGTCGAAAAAGCCGCGGGGGACCGCGGCATCGCCCCAAAGAAAAAAGGCCCGCTCGCGCGGGCCTCTCGGTTGGCGGGTCGATGCGCCCCGCAGGGCGCACCGGCTGCCAGTCCGGGCTTACATGTCCATGCCGCCCATGCCGCCCATGCCACCCATGCCGCCCATGCCACCGGGCATGCCGCCGGCCGCCGGCTTGTCTTCCGGGGCCTCGGCCACCATGGCGTCGGTGGTCAGCATCAGGCCGGCCACCGAGGCGGCGTTCTGCAGCGCGGTGCGGGTCACCTTGGTGGGATCGACCACGCCCATGTCGACCAGATCGCCGTAGGTGGCGTTGGCCGCGTTGTAGCCGAAGTTGCCCTTGCCCTCGAGAACCTTGGCCACGACCACGCTCGGCTCGTCACCGGCGTTGGACACGATGGCCCGCAGCGGCTCCTCGATGGCGCGCAGCACGATCTTGATGCCGGCGTCCTGGTCGGGGTTGTCGCCGGCGATCTTGACCACCGCGCGGGCACGCAGCAGCGCCACACCGCCGCCGGCCACGATGCCTTCTTCGACGGCCGCACGGGTGGCGTGCAGGGCGTCTTCGACGCGGGCCTTCTTCTCCTTCATCTCGACCTCGGTGGCGGCACCCACGCGGATGACGGCCACGCCGCCGGCGAGCTTGGCCACGCGCTCCTGGAGCTTCTCGCGGTCGTAGTCGCTGGTGGCTTCCTCGATCTGGATGCGGATCTGCTTGACCCGGGCCTCGATGGCGGCGGCTTCACCGGCGCCGTCGATGATGGTGGTGTTCTCCTTGGCGATCTCGACCCGCTTGGCGCGGCCGAGGTCCTGGAGGGTGGCCTTCTCGAGGGTCATGCCGGTCTCTTCGGCGATGACGGTGCCGCCGGTCAGGATGGCCATGTCCTCGAGCATCGCCTTGCGACGATCGCCGAAGCCGGGCGCCTTGACGGCGACGGTCTTCAGGATGCCGCGGATGTTGTTGACCACCAGGGTGGCCAGCGCCTCGCCTTCGACTTCCTCGGCCACGATCAGCAGCGGACGGCCGGCCTTGGCCACCTGCTCGAGCACCGGCAGCAGGTCGCGGATGTTGGAGATCTTCTTGTCGTGCAGCAGCACGAACGGATCTTCCAGGACGGCGATCTGCTTGTCGGGGTTGTTGATGAAGTAGGGCGACAGGTAGCCGCGGTCGAACTGCATGCCTTCAACGACATCGAGTTCGTTGTTGAGCGACTTGCCGTCTTCAACGGTGATGACGCCTTCCTTGCCCACTTTTTCCATCGCCTCGGCGATGATGTTGCCGATCTCGGTGTCAGAGTTGGCCGAGATGGAGCCCACCTGAGCGATTTCCTTGGTGGTGGTGCAGGGCTTGCTGATCTTCTTCAGCTCTTCGGTGAGCGCGATGACCGCACGGTCGATACCGCGCTTGAGGTCCATCGGGTTCATGCCGGCGGCCACGAACTTCATGCCTTCGCGCACGATCGCCTGGGCCAGCACGGTGGCGGTGGTGGTGCCGTCACCGGCGTTGTCGCTGGTCTTGGAAGCGACTTCCTTGACCA
>CAIZPE010000337.1 GCA_903934795.1 uncultured bacterium
AAATCCCGGGGGTGCGACCGCCGCCAGGCGGAAGGTCATCGTCGACGCTGCGCCAGCCGGCTCGACGATCGGCGGGCTGCGGCAGGGTCCGGGCAGGCATCCGCTGCGCCAGTGCTACGCGTCGTCACTACGCGCGGCACCGGTAGTGACGACGCGCCGAAAGCCGCGCCCAGCAAGGGATTGCGGGCACTGGCGCAAGTGACGGACCCACGTGACGGGCTCCCGGCCGCAGTCGGCACCCCGGCGAGGAGCGCCCGATGACCCGCCGCGCGCGGGTTCGCCCACGCCCCGACCGACGGTCCGACCGACCAGGCGCAATCCACCCAGCCACGGATCGCGCCCGGGAAATCGATCGCCATCGAGACCTGATTCGCAGGAACAATCGCCACCGAGGCCAGGGCCGTGCCCGGCAGGCCAGTCGGACAGGCACTTCGGCAGGCGCTGACGGCATCCCGCCTCCTCCACGCTACATGTCCATCTTTGACAAGGCTTGATAACATCAGCCAGACCATGATCAAGGAGTTCGACCGTGGGCATGAACGTCAATCTCACACCGCAGCTCGAGGAACTGGTCCGCGCCAAGGTGGCCTCGGGCATGTACACCTCGGCAAGCGAAGTCGTGCGCGAGGCACTCCGGCTGATGGACGAACAGGACCGGTTGCGTGCCGCCAGGCTCGAGCAGTTGCGCGAAGACATCCGCGAGGGACTGAACAGCGGACCGAGCAAGGCCTGGAACGCCGAGGAGGCCAAGCGCGAAGCCCGCGCCCGGCAAGCCCGCAAACGCGCGTAGTCGACGATGGCTCGCGTCACCCGACGGCCGCTCGCGGCAACCGACATCCTCGACATCTGGGAACACATCGCCGAAGACAGCCTGGAGCAGGCTGATCGCTGGATCGACAGGCTCGACGAAAAGCTCGAACTCATCGCAGGCCAGCCGTTGATGGGCCGGGCGAGAGTCGAGCTGGGTGCCGACCTGCGCAGCTTCCCGTTCGGGCGCTACGTCATCTTCTACGCGCCGATCGAGGACGGTATCGACGTCGTGCGGGTTCTGCACAGCGCACGTGACATCGATGCCGCTTTTGGCATCGAGCCCTGAGATCAGCCGCCTCGCCGAACGCCCGCGCCTGTTTCGCGAGGTTCATGGCCGCCCGCCACCCTCCCCTGCCGAAACGGAATCACCTTCCCGCCGACTCTCACCCGATCCAGGTAGTCGGCCCAGCC
The DNA here is from genome assembly GCA_903934795.1 of uncultured bacterium. Taxonomy (GTDB): domain Bacteria; phylum Pseudomonadota; class Gammaproteobacteria; order Burkholderiales; family Burkholderiaceae_E; genus Quisquiliibacterium. The sequence goes on from CAIZPE010000337.1 coordinate 1,222, forward strand.
CTGCATCATCTCGCGCCGCTCCTCCAGGTACTGCGCGTGGTTGTACGCCGCCCGTGTGCGGTCGCGCTCCACGTGCGAGAGCTGGGCCTCGATCACGTCGAAGCGGTAGCCCATCTCGTTGAGCGCCGTCGAGGCGATCCCCCGAAAGCCGTGCCCGGTCATCCGCCCGCGGTAGCCCATCCGCTTGAGCGCCATCAGGATCGTGCCGTTGCTCATCGGCCGCTCGTGGTCACGCTCGCCCGGAAAGAGCAGCGCATCCCCCTGGCACCGGTCTTCACCGCGCGCAACCCGCAGCGTGCGCAGCCACTCCAGCGCCTGCCTGCTCAGCGGCACCAGATGCGCGCGGCGCCTGCCCATCACGCCCTTGCGTCCGATCCGATCGGCCGGGATCGTCCACTCCGCGGCGTCGAGGTCGAACTCGTCCCAGCGCGCCTGGATCAGCTCGGAGGTACGCACGAAGGTCAGCGCCATCAGCTGGATGGCCACCCGCGTGTATACGCTGCCCTGGTAGGCGTTGATCGCCCGCAGCAGCTGCGGCAGCTCTGCCGCCCCCACCCGCGCGAAGTTGGTGACGATGCGCGGCTTCAGGAAGTCCGCAGGCTTCACATCGGCCACCGGGTTGCGATCGGCCAGCCCGTGCGCCACCGACCAGCGCATCACCACCCCGCAGGTCTGCAGCACACGCCGCGCGAGCTCCGGCACCTCGCGCTCCTCGAGCCGGCGCGCCAGTGCGATGAAGTGCGCGCTGCGCAGTTCGTCCACCGGCACATGCCCGATCAGCGGAAAGGCGTCCGACACCAGCCGCCCGAGCACGTAGTCGGCATAGCGGGCGGTCTTGTTGATCTTCCAGCCCTCCCACCAGCGCCGGGCTGCCGCCTCGAAGGCGCGCTCCACGGCGAGCTGCGCGGCGCGCTTGCGCAGCTTGCGCTCGGCGCCGGGGTCCTCGCCCGCCTGCAGCCGCTCGCGGGCCTCGTCGCGCAGTTCGCGCGCGCCCTGGATCACCCGCTGCGTGCCCCGGTCGCGGTCGCGCTCGACGCGGCGCGCCAGCGGCACCTCGGGGTACCTTCCCAGGGCAAGGCGCTTCTCCTTCCCGGCGTAGCGGTACTTCCAGCGCCACAGCTTGCCGCCAGCGGCGGTGACCTCAAGGTACAGACCCTCGCCGTCGGCCAGGCGCACGTAGGGCTTGCCCTCGGGGCAGCGGGCGTTGCGGCACACGAGATCGGTCAGAGGCATGGGGGCGTCTCCCGGCGGCGGGATGCCCCGGGCGGGGAAAATGCCCCCACCTGGTTGCCCCGCATGCCCCCAAAAATGCCCCCGGTCGGGATCGGCTGTCAATGGACGCTCCGAGACGCCCAAAGAAAAAAGCCCTGATCTCTCAGGGCTTTAGTCTTGTTCGGCGGATCGCCTTAGACCATTTTGGCAGTCATCTGGCGGAGGGTGAGGGATTCGAACCCCCGGTAGGTTGCCCTACAACGGATTTCAAGTCCGCCGCATTCGACCGCTCTGCCAACCCTCCGGAACCGGTCTGACTATACCGCAGCGGCCGCGGCCTCAGCCCGAACGCCGCGGCGCGCGCAGCGTGGCGATCGTGAGCAAGGCCAGCACGCACAGCGCCGCGCCAACCAGGAAGGTGACCCTCGCACCGAAGGCATCCCACAGGGCGCCGGCCAGCACACTGGCCAGCAGCATGGCCGCGCCGCAGGCGAGGTTGAACAGACCGAAGGCCGTGCCGCGCAAATGCGCGGGCGCCACCTCGGCCACCATGGCCGACAGCAGTCCCTGGGTCATACCGAGGTGCACGCCCCAGAGCAGCACGCCGGCCAGCAGCACGGCGAGATGATCGGCCAGACCGAGCAGGCAATCGGCAATCACCAGCACCATCACGCCGGCTGCAAGCAGCAGACGATGGTCGACGCGATCTGCCAGGCGACCGAAGGGGAAGGCGCACACCGCATAGGCAAGGTTCATCGCCACCATCACCAGCGGCACGAGCGCGATCGTCATGCCGAGGTCCTGCGCGCGCAGCACCAGGAAGGCCTCGCTGAACCGCGCCAGCGTGAAGACCGCGCCCACCAGCGCCACCCGCCAGAAAGGCGCGCCCAACTGGGCCAGGGCCTCGCGCCGCAGGGGGTTGCCAGCCGGTGGGGCCGGAGGGCGTTCGGGCTCCTTGACACCCACGGCCAGCAGCAGCACGCAGATCAGCGCCGGGAGGCAGGCAGCCCAGAACACTGCCCGGAAATCACCCGCCCACCACAGCATCAGCGCGGTGGCCAGCAGCGGGCCGCTGAAGGCGCCGACCGTGTCGAGGGATTGCCTCAGGCCGAACGCCGCGCCCCGAATCGCCGGCGGACTGAGATCGGCCACCATCGCATCGCGCGGCGCGCCGCGGATGCCCTTGCCGACGCGGTCGATGAAGCGGGCGGCAATCACCAGACCCACCCCGCCCGCCAGCGCGAACAGCGGCTTGGCGGCAGCCCCCAGGCGATAGCCGAGCAGGGCCAGGCCCTTGCGACGACCGATCCAGTCGCTCAACGCACCCGAGAAAATCTTGACCACCAGCGCGGTGGCCTCCGCCATGCCCTCGACCACCCCCACGATGAGCATGCTTGCGCCCAGCCCGCTCACCAGGAAGAGCGGCAGCAGGCTGTGGATCATCTCGGAGGAGACATCCATGAACAGGCTGACGAAGCCGAGCACCCAGACGCCGCGCGGAATCGGCGGCCGGGGCGACGCTGCCGGCTCGGTCATGGCCGCTCAGTCGGCCCGCTCGATGCGGGGTGTCGTCTCGGGCATGAGCGGCGACCGGCTGCGCAGCCAGGCAAGCAGGGCATCGAGATCCTGTGCGCCACCGAGGCGCTCCCTGCCCTCGGTGAAGAGGCTGAAGCCATCACCGCCCTCCGCCAGGAAGCTGTTGACGGTGACCCGGTAGTTGCGCGCCGGCTCGATCGGCTCGCCATGCAGCCTGAGCGAGCCGGGCACCACCCGGGCGCCGGCCGGCGCGCGCGCCTCCCATCGGTACTGGAAGCCGGCGGAGGGCTGGAGGATTCGCGCCCGGTCACGGTTCACACCGGCCCACTGCTGCTCGAGCACGGCCAGCAGTTGCGCGCCGCTCAGACTCATGGTGACCAGGCTGTTGCCGAAGGGCTGCATCGCGAAGGCGTCGCCATAGCTCACAACACCCTCGGCGTTTCGCGGGCGCAGTTCCGCCCGCACCCCACCGGGGTTCATCAGCGCGATCTGCGCGCCGCCCTCGGCCGCGCCACGGGTGGCGGCGAGCTGGGCATCGGCCACCAGCCTGCCCGCGGGGCTGTCGCCACCGGGCGCGGCCGCGAGCGTTGCCGGCGCGAGCAGGCGGCCCACCTCGCGCGCGCTGCGCGGCGCGGCCAGCGCCGCATAGTGGGCTACCCGGGCGGCCACCGTGGCATCCGGGGGAACGACGGCCACTGCCCCGCGATCCGCCGCCCGGGTATCCAGGCCATTGGCCACGGGCCGGTTGATCGCCCGCACCGAACCGCGGATCACATCGCCACTGGCCGGATCGAGCAGCAGATCGACCTCGGAAAGCAACCGGCCGTAGGAGCCGCCCTGAATCACCCGAATGCCTCGGCGCACGCAGTTGTAGACCTGATGGGTGTGCCCGGAGAGCACCAGATCGACGGCAGGGTCGAGCCGGTCGATGATCTGGAAGATCTCGCCGCGCGCCTGGCTGCAATCGCCCTCGTGGCCGGGCCCGGCCTGCGCCGCGCCGCCCTCGTGCACCAGCGCGATGATCGCCTCCACGCCCTGCTCGCGCAGCGCCCTCACCTGCCGGTTGATGGCCTGCGCCTCATCCTCGAAGCGCAGCCCGCTCACCCCCGCGGGCGACACGATGGTGGGCGTGGTGCGGGTGACCGCACCCACCAGACCAACGCGAACCGGTCCGATGCGCCGGACCAGCGCCGGCGGCAACACCGCCTGGCCAGCCGCATCGACCACATTGGCACCGAGCATGGTGAAGCGCGCGCCCGGGAACCGCCCCTCGGGCCCGGCGCAGCTGTCCAGGGGCGACTCGGGCACCGGCGCCGCGCAGCCGCCGCGAATGAGCCGCATGAGCTCGGCCACGCCCTTGTCGAACTCGTGATTGCCGACCACATTGGCGTCCAGCCCGATGAGGTTCATCACCTCGATGGTCGGCTCGTCACGAAAGAGCGCCGAGGTGAGCGGACTGGCCCCCACCAGATCGCCAGTGGACAGCACCAGCGCATGCGGCACGCCGGCGCGGCGCTGCGCGATCAGGGCAGCGAGATGGGCTGCGCCACCGGCCCGCAGCCGGCGTGGGGTGCCGTCCTGCGGATCAGGTACTTCCACCGTGCCGCTCTCGGCCGCAAGCAGATGACCGTGGAAGTCATTGAACGCAAGCAGCCTCAGCGGCACCGGCGCGGGCCGGATCACGCAGCCGGCCAGACCGAGCACCACACAGAAGAGGCCCGCTGCCAGGCCCAGGATGCGCCGCGTGGGCACGGCAGTCAGAGTCAGCCGAGATCGAAGGCCGGCCAGTCCCATTGGCCGCTCGTCAGGCGATCGAGCCAGTGCACGGCGATCTGTGTCTTGACATCGGTGAGGCGGCCGGCGCGCAGTTCATCCATCAGCCAGCCCAGGGTGACGATGTCGATCTCGAGGAACTCGCCCTCGTCGAGCTGGCGACCGACCTGCTCGAGATCACGAGCCAGAAAGATGTCCAGGAACTCGTCGGCGAAGCCGATGGCCGGGTGGATGCGGGTGAGCAGCGCCCACTCGCGGGCCCGGTAACCGGTCTCTTCGGTGAGTTCACGCCGCGCGGTCTGCAGCGAGGTCTCGCCCGGGTCGAGCTTGCCCGCAGGGATCTCGACGAAGGTGCTGCGCAGCGGGTAGCGGAACTGGCGCTCGACCAGCACGCGGCCATCGGGAAAGAGCGGCACGATGGCCGCAGCGCCCGGGTGAACCACATACTCGCGGCCGGAAGTGCGGCCATCGGGCATGCGAACCCGGTCACGGCGGATCTTGAGGAAGTGCCCCTCGTAGGCCACCTCGCTGGCCAGGGTGGTCTCCTCGAGGCGGCTGCTCATGGGGTTCGCCGGACTCAGCTCGCCAGCGCCTGGCGGATGGCGTTCAGACAGGCGCTCATCAGCGGCGAGGGCAGCACGCCCAGCAGCAGCACCAGCGCGCCGTTCACGCCCATGGCCGCGCGGGCGGCCGCGCCGGGCGCCAGCACCGCAGTGTCTTCCGGCTCGTCGAAGTAGATGGTCTTGACGACACGCAGGTAGTAGAAGGCACCCACCAGCGAGGCGAGCACCGCCAGCACCGCGAGCCAGATCATGCCCGCCGCCACCACCGACTGGATCACCGCCAGCTTGGCGTAGAACCCCACCGTGGGCGGAATGCCGGCCAGCGAGAACATCAGCACCAGCGCCACCAGCGCCATCCAGGGGCTGCGCCGGTTCAGGCCGCGCAGATCGGAGATCTCCTCGGCCTCGAAGCCGGCGCGCGCCATCATCTGGATCAGACCGAAGGTGCCCAGCGTGGTGAGCACATAGGTGATGATGTAGAAGAGCGATCCGCTGTAGGCCTCGGGCGCACCCTTCGGGTCTCCGCCGACCACGCCCGAGAGCAGCCCGAGCAGCACGAAGCCCACCTGCGCAATGGTGGAGTAGGCGAGCATGCGCTTGAGGTTGGTCTGGGCGATGGCCACCAGGTTGCCCACCACCAGCGAGGCCACCGAGAGCACGGTGAGCATCTGCTGCCAGTCGGCGGCCACGCCGATCAGGCCCTCGGCCAGGATGCGGAAGGCAATCGCGAAGGCCGCGAGCTTGGGCGCGCCGGCGATGAGCAGGGTGACCGCGGTGGGCGTGCCGTGATAGACGTCGGGCACCCACATGTGGAAAGGTACCGCGCCGAACTTGAAGGCCAGACCCGCCACGATGAACACCACCCCGAAGACCATCACGGTGCGGTTGGCCTGACCGGTTGCGATCGCCTTGGCGATATCGGGCAGGTCGAGGCTGCCGGTTCCGCCGTAGAGCATCGACATGCCGTAGAGCAGAAAGCCCGAGGCCAGCGCGCCCAGCACGAAGTACTTGATGGCGGCCTCGGTGGCCCGGCCGGAGTCGCGCCGCAGCGCGGCCAGCGCGTAGAGCGAGAGCGACATAAGCTCAAGCCCCATGTAGGTCACCAGCAGGTTGTTCGACGAGATCATCACCATCTGGCCGAGCAGCGAGAACAGCGCCAGGGTGTAGAACTCGCCACGGTACATCTGCCGTTCGGCGATGTAGGCGCGGGCATAGAGCAGCGTGACCGCGGTGGCCACGCAGGCGCACAGCTTGAGCAGCCGCGCGAACTCGTCGGCCACATACATGCCGTTGAAGGCGTACTCGGTGGGCGAGCCAGTCTGGGAGAGCACGGCGAAGAAAGGCGCGAAGAGCGCGATCAGGGCCAGGCGGTCGATGCCAGACACCGGAGCGCCACGGCCGCGCACCACATCGGCGATCAGCACCACACAGGCCACCAGCAGCAGCACGATCTCGGGCAGGGCCGCGAGCAGGTTGAGCTTGTCCATCGGGATCACCTGATCTTCGAGACCGAGACGTGCTTGAGCAGCGCCGTCACCGAGGCATCGGTGGCATCGGTCATCGGTCGGGGCGCAACACCCATCCAGAGCACCGCCACCGCCATCACCGCAAGCATCCAGAACTCGCGGCGGTTGACATCGTTGAGCTGGGCCACCTGCTCATTGGCCACGGCACCGAACACCACCCGCTTGTACATCCACAGGGAATAGGCTGCGCCGAGGATCAGCGTGGCGGCTGCGCCGAAGGCGATCCAGAAGTTGAACTGCACCGCGCCAAGAATCACCAGGAACTCGCCCACGAAGCCGGAGGTGGCCGGCAGACCGCAGTTGGCCATGGTGAAGAAGAGGAAGAAGGCCGCGAACATGGGCATGGTGTTGACCACGCCGCCGTAGTCGGCAATGCGCCGCGAGTGCATGCGGTCATAGAGCACGCCGATGCACAGGAACATGGCGCCGGAGATGAAGCCGTGCGAGATCATCTGCAGGATGGCGCCCTGCACCCCGAGCGGGTTGAACATGAAAAAGCCCAGGGTAACGAAGCCCATGTGCGCGATGGAGGAGTAGGCCACCAGCTTCTTCATGTCGGTCTGCACCAGCGCCACCAGGCCGATGTAGACCACCGCGATCAGCGACAGGGTGATCACGAAGCCGGCCAGCTCGTGGCTGGCATCGGGCGCGATCGGCATGGAGAACCGCAGGAAGCCGTAGGCGCCGAGCTTGAGCATGATGGCCGCCAGCACCACCGAGCCGCCGGTGGGCGCCTCAACGTGGGCATCGGGCAGCCAGGTGTGCACCGGCCACATCGGCACCTTGACCGCGAAGGCGGCCATGAAGGCGAGGAAGATCGGCACCTGCTCGGCCATGCTCAGCGGCAGGGCATGCCAGTCGGGGATCGAGAAGGAACCCGACTTGAGGTAGAGGTAGATCAGCGCGACCAGCGTGAGCAGCGAGCCGAGCAGGGTGTAGAGAAAGAACTTGAAGGCCGCGTACACCCGGTTGGGCCCGCCCCAGACACCGATGATGATGTACATCGGGATGAGGGTGGCCTCGAAGAACACGTAGAACAGCAGGCCGTCCAGGGCGCTGAACACGCCGATCATGAGCCCCGAGAGGATCAGGAACGCGGCCATGTACTGCGCGACACGGTCTTCGATCACCTCCCAGCCGGCGATGACGACGATCACCGTGATGAAGGCGGTGAGCGGCACGAACCACATCGACAGGCCGTCCACGCCCAGGTGGTAGTGGGCGCCGAAGCGCTCGATCCAGGGCAGCTTCTCGGTGAACTGGAAATCGGCGGTGCTGCCGTCGAAGCCGGCGACGATCGACAGCGTGGGCAGCAGCCCGAGCAGCGCGCCGGCGAGGGCCACACCGCGCACCACGCCGCGGCTGCGGTCGTTGCCCACCGCCAGCAGGAAGCCGCCGACCAGGATCGGGATCCAGATCGCGGCACTCAGGAAGGGGAAACCGGCACTCATGGCGAAAGAGAACTCCAGAATCGTTCAGCGCTTGATCAGGGGCACGAACCACCAGAGCAGCACCGCCACGCCGGCGATCATCACGACCGCGTAGTGATAGATGAGACCCGACTGCGCCAGGCGCACCAGCGAGGCGATCCAGCCGGTGACCCGCGCCGAGCCGTTGACCGCGAGGCCGTCGATGAGAACCTGGTCACCGGCCTTCCACAGGCCGGTGCCGAGCAGGCGTGCGCCGCCGGCGAAGACCACCTCGTTGATGCGGTCCATGTAGTACTTGTTCTCGAGCAGCCGGTTGATGCCGCCGGTGGCATTGCGGATGGCTGTGGGCAGCGCCGGATTGACGAGGTAGCAGTACCAGGCAAAGGCCACGCCCGCCACCGCCAGCCAGAAGGGCAGCGTGCTCAGCGCGTGGGTGGCCATGCCTGCCCAGCCGTGGAAGTGGGTGGCCAGTTCGGCCATCGCCGGATGGCGCTCGGCCACGGTGATGACGCCCTTGAAGTAGTCGCCGAAGAGCATGGGTCCGATGGCGATGGCGCCGATCAGCACCGAGGGAATGGCGAGCAGCACGAGCGGCAGGGTGACCACCAGCCGCGACTCGTGCGGGCGGTCGTTGGGGCCCAGCCCATGATGGCCGTGATCGTCGTGGGCTGCAGGGTCATCGTGCGCGGCATGATCGTCGTGTGCGGCGTGCGCGTCATGCGCGCCATGCGCCTGCCCGGCCTGCATCCAGCGCTCCTTGCCGTGGAAGACCAGGAAGTACATGCGGAAGGAGTAGAAGGCGGTGACGAACACGCCAGCCACCACGGCGAAGTAGGCGAAGCCCGCGCCGGGCACATTGGCGAGCTTCACCGCCTCGATGATCGAGTCCTTGGAGTAGAAGCCCGAGAAGAACGGCGTGCCGATCAGGGCGAGCGAGCCCAGCAGCGAGGTGATCCAGGTGATGGGCATGTACCTGCGCAGGCCACCCATGTTGCGGATGTCCTGATCATGGTGCATGCCGATGATCACCGAGCCGGCAGCGAGGAACAGCAGCGCCTTGAAGAAGGCATGGGTCATGAGGTGGAAGATCGCCACCGAATACGCCGAGGCGCCCAGGGCCACCGTCATGTAGCCGAGCTGCGAAAGCGTGGAGTAGGCCACCACCCGCTTGATGTCGTTCTGGATGATGCCCAGAAAACCCATGAACAGCGCGGTGATCGCACCGATGGTGATGACGAAGCCCAGCGCGGTGTCGGAGAGCTCGAAGAGCGGCGACATCCGCGCCACCATGAAGATGCCGGCGGTGACCATCGTGGCGGCGTGGATCAGCGCCGAGATCGGCGTGGGGCCTTCCATGGAGTCGGGCAGCCAGACATGCAGCGGGAACTGCGCCGACTTGCCCATGGCACCGATGAACAGGCAGATGCAGGTGACGGTCATGAGCGACCAGTCAGTGCCCGGGATGATCTGCACGCTCTTGTCGGCCAGGCCGGGCGCCGCCTTGAAGGCCTCGGCGTAGTCCATGGTGCCGAAGTAGGCCAGCACCAGCCCGATGCCCAGCGCAAAGCCGAAGTCACCCACCCGGTTGACCAGGACGGCCTTCATGTTGGCGAAGATGGCCGTGGGCC
>CAIZPE010000338.1 GCA_903934795.1 uncultured bacterium
ATGCCGATCGGGGTTCATGGCCACGAAGCCGGCGTGCTGCAGAAAGCCCGGGTAGACCCGGCGGCCGGCGCCCGGGTAGTTGCCGGGCACGGTGTAGATCACGTTGTGCTCGAACCAGCTGAAGCTGTGGTTCGTGGCGAGGTTGTTGACCTCGGTGGGGCTGCGCCGGGTGTCGATCGGCCCCCCCATCATGGTCATGGTCAGCGGCAGCTTCGGATCCTTGCGTGCGGCCATGATCGAGACCGCGGCCAGCACCGGCACGGTGGGCTGGCACACCGAGATCAGGTGCACATCCGGCCCGAGGTGACGGATGAAGTCGATGACATAGGCGACATAGTCATCGAGGTGGAAGGCCCCGCTGGACAGCGGCACCTGGCGGGCGTCGATCCAGTCGGTGATGTAGACATTGTGGTCGGGCAGCAGCGCGCGCACGGTGTCGCGCAGCAGCGTGGCATGGTGGCCCGACAGCGGCGCCACCACCAGCACGGTGGGGTCGTCGGCGCGGGCGGCCAGCGCCCTGGGCAGCAGCCGCTCGAACTTGATCAGGCGGCAGAAGGGCCGCGAGATCTCGATACGCTCGGCCACGGTCACATCGTGGTCGCCGATGCGGGTGCTGCGGTGACCGAACTCGGGCTTCTCGTATTCCTTGCCCAGGCGGTGCAGCAGCTCGAGGCCGGCCGCCATGCGGTTGGCCATCGGCAGGTAGGACAGCGGGCTGTACGGGTTGGCGTACAGCTTGCTCATGGACTCCGCCCAGGTCGAGACCGGATTGAGGATTGCCCTCTGGACTTCGCGCAGTTGGTACAACATGGTGGGTCTCCAGTGCCGCGGGCTGCCGGGATGCGCCGGGCCCGAGAGGATAATCGCTAATGCTGCGTTGCACAATCAGGCCGACGCTGTCGGCTGACCGGCGGCCTGCAGGCAGCCCGGCAGCCAGCGCCGGGTGAGCTTCTCGGCCAGCGAGTTCTGCCGCAGCCGGGCGTCCAGGAAGCCGAAGTCGACCTCGTCCATCGGCATGTCCTGGGCCATGCAGGCGAACACATAGCGCACCGGGCCGCCAGCGGGGTCGCGCCGGGCCTGCAGGCACTGCGCGCAGATCTCCTTGAGCATGCACTGCATCGGCGCGTTCACCGAGGCGATGGCGGTCAGTCCGGGCCGCAGGTGCCCGGCCAGCAGGCCGTGGCGGGCTGCGGCCACCGCGGCCATCATGCGGTCTGACCCGATCGCGAGCAGCCGATCGGCACGCGCCGCCGACACCGGCAGCTCGCCGAAGCGGCCCTCGCTCCAGGCGAGCAGCGCATCGACCACATTGCCGCTGAAGGCCCGGTCCTGCGCGCGAGCGGGGGTGAAGCCGGGCGCCTCGTCGCAGCACCAGATCACCGCGTCGGCCGCCGCCTCGATGCGCTCGGTCATGAAGCGATCGGTGGCGCGCCGGTAGCCGGCCAGGTAGAGCACCCGCGAGCCGGCCGCGCGCATGGCCGCGCCGATCGAGAAGAGCACCGCGTTGCCCAGGCCCCCGCCCACCAGCACCACCTGCTCGCCGGCGGGAATCACGGTGGGCTCGCCGGTGGGCCCCATCAGCACCACCGGCTCGCCGGGCTGCAGGCGGGCGCACAGGTCGGAGGATCCGCCCATCTCGAGCACGATGGTCGAGACCAGCCCGGCGTCGGCATCGACCCAGGCGCCGGTGAGGGCCAGGCCCTCCATGGCCAGCCGGGTGGGCAGGCCGCCCGGTGCCGGCCGCGGCGCCCGGGTTTCGAAGTTCTGCAGCCGGAAGAACTGGCCCGGCTGGAAGCGCCGGGCCGCGAGCGGCGCATGCACCACCACCTCGACGATGCCCGGCGCGAGCCGGCTCACCCGGTGCACCCGCGCGCGCAGTGCGTTGCCCACCCGGGCCGCGAAGACCGGGAAGGGCTCGTCGCTGGCTGGCGGCCGGGACGCCAGGGCGCGCGACACCACCGGGCTGCCCTGCCGGGCAGAGGCCATGGCCCGAACCACATTGCCGGCATAGGCGGGATGCAGATCGCCGAAGAAGGACACCAGCCGGCCGTCGTGGAAGCGGCTGGTGAACACCTCGGCCCGGGCCGGCTTGCCGCCGGCGGGCGCGGGCGCCGGCAGTGCCGCACCCTGCGCATCGATGAGCTGGTAGTGCCGGCCGTCGAGGCGCAGATGCGTCGGGTCTTCGCGGGCGGCGACGGTGTTCGGCTGGGTGCCGGCGGCGATGAACACCGTGCGGGCCGGCCAGGTCAGGGCGCTGCCGTCGCCCGCCCGGCGCAGCCGGATGGCCGCGGCCGCGCCGTGGCGATCGAGATCGATGGCCAGCGGCGCCAGGTCGGCGCCCAGGCCGATGCCTTCGGCGAGCGCCCGTTCGACCTCCTCGTGGTTGAGGCGATAGGCCGGGCTGTCGGTCAGGCCGCGCCGGTAGGCGATGGTGACCCCGCCCCAGGCCTGCAGCAGCTCGAGCAACCGCGCGGGTTCGCCTGCCCGGGCGGCGCGCTCGCGCTCGGCGCGGATCGCCCGCGCATGGACGATGAACTCGTCGGCGAGCTCGCGCTCCTCCTCGGTCCAGCCGGCGCGCACCGCGGCCTCGCCCTGCGTCGCGACGAGCGCCTCGTGGCGGGCCAGGAACTTCTCGACCTGCACCGGGTAGTAGGCCAGCGACTCGGTGGCAGTGTCGATCGCGGTGAGGCCGCCGCCCACCACCACCACCGGCAGGCGCAGCTGCAGGTTGGCGAGCGAGTCGGCGCGCGCCGCGCCGGTGAGCTGCAGCGCCATCAGGAAGTCGCTGGCGGTGCGCACGCCGCGGGCCATGCCGTTGGGGATGTCCAGCGTGGTCGGGCGGCCCGCGCCGGTGGCCAGCGCGATGTGGTCGAAGCCCAGGGCGAAGGCGCCGGCAGTGTCGAGCGTGCCGCCGAATCGCACGCCGCCGATCAGCCGGAAGGCCGCGCGGCGCTCGAGCAGCAGCCGGATCATGGTGAGGAAATTCTTGTCCCAGCGCACCGTGATGCCGTATTCGGCCACGCCGCCGAAGCCGCCACTCACGCGCTGGCCGAGCGGCTCGCGCAGGCTGTCGATGTCGAGGACCGGCTCGAAGGGCTGCGGCGAGCCGTCCTCGCCCACGCCATTGAGCGCGGGCGGCAGCGGCTCGATCTTCAGCCCGTCGATGCCCACCACCGCATGGCCCTCGTTCATGAGGTGATGGGCCAGCGTGAAGCCGGCCGGCCCCATGCCCACCACCAGCACGGTGCGGCCGCTCGCGGGCAGGGGCAGCGGTCGGCGCAGGTTCAGCGGGTTCCAGCGGGTGAGCAGCGAGTAGACCTCGAAGCCCCAGGGCAGGTCGAGCACATCGCGCAGCACGCGGGTTTCCACCTGCGGGATGTCCACCGGGGTCTGCTGCTGGTAGACGCAGGCCTTCATGCAGTCGTTGCAGATCCGGTGCCCGGTGGCTGCCGCCATCGGGTTGTCGAGGGTGATCAGCGCCAGCGCGGCCACGGCATGCCCCTGCGCCTTGGCCTGCTGGAACTCCGAGATGCGCTCCTCCAGGGGGCAGCCGGTGAGCGGCACGCCCAGCGGGCTCTGGCGGAAGGCCCGCGCCTGCGCCTCGCCGGCCTTCTCGCGGATGCCGTGCGAGCAGCTGTCATTGCCCTGGGCATGGCACCACAGGCAGTAGTTCGCCTGGTCGAGTGCGCCGCGCAGGTCGGTGCCGGCATCGGTCAGGTCGAAGCCTTCGCGCCGGCGCAGCTGCCGCAGATCGACCCGGGTGATGGTGACGCCGTGGTGGTCCGCCTGCCGGGCATGGGCGAGCAGGGCAGCGGGATCGATCTGCACCGGGTGCCGGAACAGCACGCCCTGCGCGTGACGGGCCTGACCCTCGGCGCTGTGCACCGCCCAGGCGCTGTAGCGCATCGCGGTCTCGAGGCGTTCGGCGAGCCGCTCGGCCTGCCAGCGCAGCACAGCGTCGGCGAAGGCGAGCTCTTCGAAGGGCGCGCCCAGCCAGCTTTCCAGCGTGGAGAGCGCGGCGTCAGCGTCGAATCCGGCCAGCGCGGCCAGGTCGGGATAGGTGAGCAGCGCCTTGCGCTTGACGAACTTCCACTTCACCCGCACCAGCGGGGCGAGCGCCTGCTGCGCCGCACGCAGTTCGCCCAGTTCCTCGGCGATGCCGAAGAGCTCGGCGATGAAGGCATCGAGATGCGGCGCGAGGGCCAGCAGCAGCGCCGCCTCGTCGCGCGCGCTCAGGGCGTCGGGCTGGCCTCGGGCCGCGCTCAGACGCTGGGCCAGCGCCGGATCACGGCCGGCCAGCACCTCCAGGAAGGCGGCATCGGTCTTCGCGAGCCCCGCTTGCCGGTACAGGTCCTCGAACCGCAGTCCGAAGGCCAGCTCGGGCATCAGCGCTCCAGGTACTGGAGCTTTTCCTTGACGTCCTTCCAGTCATCGGCATCGGCCAGGGCGGGCTTGGTGCGGGTGATGCTGGGCCAGTCCCTGGCGAGCTCGGCGTTCAGGGCGATGAACTTCTGCTGGTCGGCAGGGACGTCTTCTTCGGCCTTGATGGCCTCGACCGGGCACTCGGGGATGCACACCGCGCAGTCGATGCATTCATCGGGGTCGATGACCAGCATGTTCGGGCCTTCGCGAAAGCAGTCGACCGGGCAGACATCGACGCAGTCGGTGTAGCGGCACCGGATGCAGGATTCGAGGACGATGTGCGTCATCTTGGGTTTCCACAGGCGGACAATCCCCGGATTCTAACCCGCGACGCTCACCGGACATCACCGGGCCTTCCTTCACCCGTCTCCGAACAGGGGCAGGCTGGCCTGAGCCGGCGGACCGGGCTCGGCCACCCCAGGCGGCGGCAACTCGCCCTCGCGGTGCAGGCTGCCAGCGCGCACGCCGACCAGGCGCAGCCGCTGGTCCAGCGGCACCCGGCGCAGGCACTCGCCGGCATGGCGGCGGATCAGCGCCGGGTCGCGGGTGGGCTGCGGCGCGGTGAAGTCGCGGGTGACGGTGCGGAAGTCGGCATAGCGGATCTTCAGGCCGATCGCGCGCGCCAGATAGCCCTTGCGGCGCAGGTCCTCGGCCAGCCGCTGGCACAGTTCGGTGAACCGTGCCGAGAGCTCGGCCCGGTCCTGCACCGGGTCGAGATCGCGCTCGAAGGTGGTCTCGCGGCTGATCGACTTCGGCTCGCTGGCGGTAACCACCGGGCGCTCGTCGCGCCCATGCGCGGCCTCGTGCAGCCAGGCGCCGTAGCTGCGCCCGAAGTGCGCCACCAGCTGGTGGGCAGGCACCGCTGCCAGCTCGCCGATGAGCGTGATGCCCATCGCCTGCAGGCGCTGGGCCGCCTTAGGGCCGATGCCATTGATGCGCGATGCCGGCAGGGGCCAGATGCGTGTGGCGATGTCCTCGGGCCTGAGCAGCGTCAGCCCGCCTGGCTTGTCGAGGTCGGAGGCGATCTTCGAGAGCAGCTTGTTCGGCGTGATCCCGATCGAGCATGACAGGCCGGTGGCCGCCTGCACCGCCTGGCGCAGCCGGGCGCCCATCGCGTGCGCGGCGTCCCAGGGATCGGGCGCGCTGCCGGCCAGCCCGGTGAGGTCGATGTAGATCTCGTCCACGCCGCGGTCCTCCACCAGCGGCGCGATCTCGCGCACCGCCGCCTTGAAACGCCGCGAGTAGCGCCGGTATTCCTCCATGTCGACCGGCAGCAGCACCGCGTCGGGGGCCACGCGCGCGGCCTTCATCAGGCCGATGCCGGCGCGCACGCCGAAGGCCCGGGCCTCGTAGGTGGCGGTGGTGATCACCCCGCGGCCGGCGTAGCTGCGCAGCGTGGCAAAGCGCAGCTCGCCGTCGGGCCCGGTCACCGGCTGGTGCGCGCGGCCCCCGCCGATCACCACCGGCTGGCCGCGCAGCTGCGGATAGCGCAGCAGCTCGACGCTGGCATAGAACGCGTCCATGTCCAGATGCGCGATCAGGCGGGTGGGCGCGCTCACCGCCGCCGCCCGCCTGCACTACACTGGCTGCCCCCGGCCCGCCAGGCGCCATCGCCATGATCATCCACTCGCTGCTCGACACCGATCTGTACAAGTTCACCATGATGCAGGTGGTGCTGCATCACTTTCCGGGCGCGCAGGTGGAGTACCGCTTCAAGTGCCGCAACCCTGGCATTCCGCTGGCCGGCCTGATCGACCAGATCCGCGAAGAGATCCAGCACCTGTGCACGCTGCGCTTTCGCGAGCGCGAGCTTGACTACCTGCGTTCGCTGCGCTTCATCAAGAGCGACTTCGTCGACTTCCTGGGCCTGTTCCAGATGAACGAGAAGTATGTGTCGGTGACGCCCTCGGCGAGCGCGCCGGGCGAGATCGACATCACGGTGCGGGGTCCCTGGCTGCACACCATCCTGTTCGAGATCCCGGTGCTGGCGATCGTCAACGAGATCTACTTCCGCAACACCGTGCGGGTGCCCGATTACGCCGAGGGGCGCCGGCGCCTCGAGCACAAGATCGCGCTGATCGCCGGCGATCCCTCGCTGGCCGACATGAAGATCGCCGACTACGGCACCCGTCGGCGCTTCTCGCGGCTGTGGCACGAGGAGGTGCTGATCGAATGCGCCAACCGCATGGGCGCGCACCTCGCCGGCACCTCCAATGTGTACTTCGCCATGAAGTACGGCATGACGCCGCTGGGCACCATGGCCCACGAGTACCTGCAGGCCTGCCAGGCGCTGGGCCCGCGCCTGCGTGATTCGCAGACCTTCGCCTTCGAGACCTGGGCGCGCGAGTACCGCGGCGACCTCGGCATCGCGCTGTCGGATGTCTACGGCATGAGCGCCTTCCTGCGCGACTTCGATCTCTACTTCTGCAAGCTCTTCGACGGCGCCCGCCACGATTCCGGCGATCCCTTCGAGTGGGGCGAGCGGCTGATCGCGCACTACGACGCCAACCGCGTCGATCCGCGCACCAAGACCCTGATCTTCTCCGACGCGCTCACCTTCCCGCTGGCCATCGAGCTGTACCGGCGATTCCACGAGCGGGCGCGGCTCGCCTTCGGCGTGGGCACCAACCTCACCAACGACCTCGGCTGCACGCCGCTGCAGATCGTGATCAAGATGGTCCGCTGCAACGGCCAGCCGGTGGCCAAGCTCTCCGACACCCCGTCCAAGAACATGTGCGATGACGATGCCTACATGCAGTACCTGAGGCAGGTCTTCGAGATACCCGCCCTCAGGCCCTAGAATCGGCGCAGAGTCGGGTCGCGACGGGCGCGGCGCGGGCAGATCCCGGGAGAATCCCTTGGCAGACATCCATCTCAAGCGCAAGCACGGGCTCGGCCTGAAGAAGGCCCGCACGGCGGCGCAGAAGGTTGCCGACGACCTGTCGTCGGAGTACGGCGTGGCCAGCGAGTGGGACGGCAACGTGCTGCGCTTCAGCCGCAGCGGCGTGCAGGGCGAGCTCGCAGTCACCAAGGACGAGGTGCGGCTCGATGCCCGCCTGGGCCTGCTGCTGTCGGCGTTCAAGCCGAAGATCGAGGAGCATGTGAACGAGAACTTCGACCGCTACTTCGTGTAGCGGCCGCCGTGCCCGCTCAGCCCTTCAGCTCGCGGATCAGGGCGACGTACTGGCGCATCGCCTCTTCTTTCGGGGTGCCTTTCAGGCCGGCCCAGGCATCGAACTTGGCCCGGCCGATCATGTCGCCGAAGCCCGGCCGCTTGCCGGTGGCGTCCCCCTCGCTGCCCTGCTTGAAGAGCGCGTAGATCTTCAGCAGCGTGGCATTGTCGGGGCGCTCGGGCAGCAGCCGCGAGTCGGCCGCAGCCTGTTCGAATGCTCTGGCCAGTTCTGACATCGGTGCTCTCCGCGCGGCAATCGGGTTCCTTATTATAGGTTCTGGCCGCAGCAGACGGCCGGCCAACGGAGGAGCGCATGAACCGCGAGCGGATGTCAGGTGTCGACACGGCCTGGCTGAGAATGGATTCGCCGGCCAACCTGATGATGATCGTCGGGGTCTGGGTCTTTGAAACCCCCATGGCGCGAGAACGCCTGCTGGCGCGGCTGCGCGAGCGGCTGCTGGTCTTCGACCGGTTCCGCCAGGTGG
>CAIZPE010000339.1 GCA_903934795.1 uncultured bacterium
GACAACTGGAAGAGCGAGTTCCTCCAAGAGGGCTATACGTACAAGGGCGCGAACGGGAGGGTGGAGAAGTTTTTCGATATTAGCGGCAAACCTGCCCTCGCACTCACCCCGACAAACGAGTACTACAAGCGCGTCGGGATCACCGTCGACCAGATACTCGACCTTCCGGCTGACTTCGCTGGGCTCCTTGATCGCTTCTACTCCGCCTCACGCGAGGATCGTGACCGCTTCTTGCGCGCAGCCTTCTGGTTCCAGCATGCGCAACGTGTATCGAACATCTCACGTTCTGCGTCCTTCACGGCGTTGGTCAGTGCCATCGAGGCGCTGATGCCTCCACCAGAGGAGGCAGAGAAGTGTGTCAAGTGCAAACGATCCGTCGGCAAGGGACCCACCGCGCAGTTCGCCGACTTCGTCAGCCGCTTTGCTCCGGGACCGACGGTCACCAACAGCGATCGACGAAAGCTGTACTCGCTAAGGTCCGCGCTGTCCCATGGTGGTTCGCTCCTTCACTCGGATCGCAGCGGATGGTTGGGCGGTATGACCGGAAAGCGTCTCGACGAGTGGGAAGATCATCGAGCCATGTGGCGCATCGCGCGCGTCACCTTGGTGAACTGGCTTCGCTCCAAGTAGTCACGCCTTTTGCACCGCGCGATTGACTCTGACCGACGCGACGCGCAGGTCGTCGCGTCCGATGGGAAAGCACTCTTGCACTCATCCTTGTGACGAACCGTGGCAGTTCCGATTTGGTGATGGCCTCGGGCGTGGGCGATGAAGGTGGCCGCGTGCTGCTGCGCCAGCCGGTACAGCTCGGTCTGCTTCAGGGCGACGAACTCGGTGCCGTGGATGTCTCCTCAGGGTCGATTGCAGTCATCGCCCCAGGTAAACCGCCGTTACCTGCTCCCTCTCATGCCCCAGCTCCGAGCTGATCGTGAGCCGGGCTTCCCGATCAAGCGCCTTCTGCTCAGCCGTCAGCTCCCGTGACCGCAGCCCGCCGGCTGCCGGCGCAGCCCAGCCCGTCAACTCCCGATATCGCACCTGCGCATACTGGTGCCGGAAGCCGTGCACCCGGTGGATACCGGCGGCGGCACACTGGTGCTCGAATCGACGCAACTGCTCGGCGTAGGTCTTGTCAGCCGGAATGAGGCTGCCCTTGCCGGCGAGGGCCTTCGCCTCGTCGAGCAACTGCCGCTGCTCCGCATTGCGGACAGGCACCTCGCGCGCCCGGCCGCCCTTGGTCCAGGTGTCCTTCAGGGCTAACACGTTGCCCCGGTCGGCCCATTCCGGCCGGATCTTGATGGACTCCTCGCGCCGCAGCCCGAAGGCAGCCTGCAGCCGCAGCGACATGGCGGTGTGCGGGTCGCTCACCCGGCCGAGGTCGCTGCCCTGGAGTTCCCGCGCCTTGCTGACGTTGGTGACGTGCTGCCGGTTGCCGATGCCGTAGTGGTGGTTGTCGCGGGCGATCACGTTGCTCTTGCCGATCTTCTCGGCCCACCAGCGCAACTCGGCCATGCGGTGTCAGGAGTCGGCATAAACCGGCCACCCGGAGTCGGCATATACCGGCCAGTAGGCGGGTTGCCGAGAAGCGTCCCGAGGGGTTGCTGTCAATAGGTCATTTTGCCGCAGATTTCGGGGTGCGCTCGTGGGCTGGCTTGGAGTTCGCCGGGGCGACCTTCGGGTCGCGGTAGGAGGGCCCCTCGAGCGCGATGCAGTAGGCGTTGTGGCGCAGCCTGTCGATGGTCGCGCTGGCCAGCAGTCGGTTGGTGGCGAAGGCGTGGTCCCATTCGGCGAAGTCCAGGTTGCTGGTGACGATCGTGGGTAGTCGCTCGTAGCGCTCGGCGATCAGGTCATGCAGATCCTCGTCGGCGGGCGCGCGCAGCGGCTTCAAACCGAAGTCATCGATGATGAGCAGCCCCACGCGCGCGAGCGCGGCGAGCTTGCGCTCGTACACCCCGGTGGCGCGAGCGGCGTTCAGCGACTGGGTGAGCGCGGTGCAGGTGGTGAAGGTGACGTCGATGCCCTGGCGCACCGCGCAGTGCCCGAGGGCCTGGGCAAGGTGGCTCTTGCCGATGCCGCTGGGCCCGACGATCAGCACGGGGGCCTTCTCGTGGATGTAGCGACCGGCGGCCAGATCGTTGACCAGTGCGCGGTTCAGGCCAGGCACCCGGGCGAAGTCGAACTGTTCGAGCGACTTGGTGGTGCGGAACTGCGCACGGCGCAGCCGCATTTCGAACTTCTTGTTCTCGCGCCGCGCGATCTCGTCGCCCACGAGCATCGCGAGGAAGTCGGTGTAGGCAAGCTTGCCCTCGATGGCCTGCCGGTTGCGGATCTCCAGCGAGTCGAGGATGCCCGACAGGCGCAACTGCTTGAGCTGCGGGGCGAGTTCGGGGATGGGGTTCAGGGTGCTCATGGTCAGCTCCTGTCAGTGCACGGTCGTGGTGGTGGATGGGTCGGTGGTCGGGTTGGCGAACAGATCCGCGGCGCTGCGCGTGAAGCGGGTGGCGCGGTACGCGGTGGGGGTGTCGATGCCGGTGGTCGGCTGCAGGTCGGCGCCGGTGGTCAGGATGGTCTTGACCGTGAGGTAGCGCGCGCTGTTATGGGCCAGCGCTCGCTGGCAGGCCATCTCCACGCGCTTGTTGCCGTAGCGTTTGCTCAGCGCGATCACCGACTGGGCGGCGCGCAGCCGCTCGGCGACGCGCTCGCCAAGCAACTGCTCGATCAGTGCGGCGCAGTGCGCGCCGATGATCTGCGCCTGCGCGTGGCACCAGCGTCGGTCGTGCTCGAAGTAGGCGCGGGCGTCCGGCGGCAGGTGCTCTGCGCAGGTGATGCGCTCGCGGGCACGGCGGGCGCGAGCGTGGGTGTACAGATGCCGGTAGTCCTGGTACAGGGTCACGGCACCGTCGGTCAGGCGCACCCACAGCGTCTGGCCGACCAGGGTATAGGGTGCCGAGTAGTAGGCCCGGTCGAGCTGGATGTGGCAGTCCCGATGCACGACCGAGCGGTGCCAGCTGCCCAGATCGGGCGCCTGTGCCGGCAGCCTGCGCAGCAGCGGGCGCTCGAGCGCGAACAGCGCCAGGGGCTGCTGGCCGGTGGTGCCGTGCTTGCGCGTGCCGGCCTCGTGCATCACCCACTCGCGAGCCTGCCGGTTCAGATCGGTGAGGTCGCGGAAGTGGCGCGTGGGCAGGAAGTTGCCCTTGAGGTACTTGACCCCGGACTCGACGATGCCCTTCTTCTGCGGATCGTGCGGCGGGCAGGCGTCGATGCGAAACCCGTAGCCCTCGGCGCACTCGGCGTAGGCGCGCTGCACGAGCGGGTCGTGCTTGCTGGCCTTGACGATGGCGCACTTGGCGTTGTCGACGATGACCCGCTGGGGCACGCCGTCGAACCACTCGAAGGCGCGGCGGTGACAGCCCAGCCAGGTCGTCGAGCTCTGATCCCAGACGAACTCGACGTACTGATGCCGGCTGTGGCACAGCGTCATCACGAAGGCCCAGGTGCGCCGCGGCTGGCCGTCCGGATGCATCAACACTGGTCCGGCGCCGAAATCCACCTGCGCGGCCTCGGCTGGCGCGAAGCTCAGCCGGACGGTGGCCTCTGGCGGGCGCTGCGCGGACAGCGCGCGCACCATGCGCACTACGGCCGAGTAACTGCCGGTGAAGCCGTGCTCGCGCCGGAGTGCGGCGTGGATGGCGCGGCTCTGCACGCCAAGGTCGGCCCAACGAGCAACGACCGCGCGAAACGGCTCGACCGTCGAGATCGTCGATACCGCACGTCGCGCCGGCTTGAGCGCGGCGGCGATCTGCTCGTCATCGGGCAGCTCGGCGCCGCTCTCGAGCCACCCATTGCTCAGGGCCAGAGCATGCAACTCGCCAGCCTTGTCGCGCCCCATCAGGCCGGCGCGGGCGATCTCGCGGATGGTGTCGCCTGCACGCAGACGCACGAGAACTTGGCGGTACTGGAACATCTCGATCCTCCTGCGACCCACCGCGACCCCCTCGAGCAAAAAGCTCGCAGGGTAGCGGTCGGGTCAGAGATCTCGAGACGCTCGCGGCGGCGCCGACTGGCCGGTATATGCCGACTACGCGCTGGCCGGATTACGCCGACTCCGTGCTGGCCGGTATATGCCGACTCCGCAGCCGTCCGATCAGCTCGCCAGTGGCCGGATTACGCCGACTCCGCCGTGGCCGGTATATGCCGATCGCTGACATGCGGTTCTTGATGGTGCCGACGGCCAGGCCCTCGGCCTGCCATCGCGCCACCAGGCCGTCCACGTGCTTGGGCTTCAGGCTGGTGGCGCCCAGATGCCGAAAGCCTGCCTCCTGGAGCTGGTTGGCCACGAGGTCGAGCACACGCTCGCGGTCGCGCTGCGTGGCGAAACTGCCGTCGCGGTTGCGGTGGCAGAGCTGCTTGAGCTGGTAGTTCAGGTCGCGCATCCGGTTGCTGCTGGCGGTCTCCGTTGTCGGATCGGTTGGTTGCCCCTGGGGGGCGGGCGGGTTCGCTGTCGCTGGTGTGAAGTCGGTCTGGTAAGTGTTTCTGTCCGTCCCGAGCGCCTGAGCGCAACGGGAACCACGAGGGACACGGGACACCACTCCCGTTTTATGCCGAGGTCTTGCTGCTGGCCGCCGCGGCACGCGGCGTTGGCCCCGACGGCGCTTGCTGCTGCAAGTCGGTCCGTCGGTTCGAGCCCATGCCCTGGGCTCTGGGGATGCACCGCAGGGCGGTGCGCAGGTCGACGGTGCCTGCTGGCGCAGGCGGCTGACAGTCGTCGGCGACCGTCAACGTCGCCCCGGGGACCGCTTTCGCGAGCCGGGGCAGGCGCAGCGGAGCCCGTCACGCGGGTCCGTCACTTGCGACAGCCCGGCGATTGCCCGGGTACGCC
>CAIZPE010000340.1 GCA_903934795.1 uncultured bacterium
CGCGCGGGTTCAGTCGGGCATGAAGAGATAGCCCTGGCCGCGCACGGTGCGGATGCGCGTCGGGTTGGCCGGGTCATCGCCGATACGCCGGCGCAGCCGCGAGATGCGGGCGTCTATCGCGCGATCGAGCCCGTCGAACTCCAGGCCGCGCAGGGCCTGCATGATGTCGTCACGGCTGACCACCTGGCCGGCCCGGCCGGCGAGGTAGGCCAGCAGGTCGTACTCGGCGGTGGTGAGCGGCACCGGCTGGTCGTTCAGGCGCACCTCGCGGGCCTCGGGGCGGATGAGCAGCGGGCCGAAGCGCAGCGCGGCCGGCGCGGCGGCATCACGACGCAGCAAGGCGCGCACCCGGGCGAGCAGCACCCGCGGCGCCACCGGCTTGGCGAGATAGTCGTCGGCGCCGCCCTCCAGGCCAAGCACCTGGTCGATGTCGTCATCGCGGGCGGTGAGCATGGCGATGCGCCCGGCAAAGCGCCCGCGCACCTCGCGCAGCACTTCGAAACCGTCCTTGCCCGGCAGATGCCCGTCGAGCAGCACCAGATCGAAGCCGCCGTCCAGGATGCGCGCCGGGGCTTCATCGCCACGCGCGCAATGCGCCACCTCAAAACCCTCGCGCGCGAGCGCGGCGCACACCAGCTGCGCCAGCCGCTCGTCATCTTCCACCAGCAGGATGCGCGCGCCTTGCATCGGGGTGGGCTCAGCTGGCGTCGAACTGGCCCGGGTTGCGGCCGCGCATCGGCGCGTAGAAGGCCTTGATGGTGGCCATGTCCTGCTCGATGTCACCGGTGGGCTGGAACACCGGGCCCAGGCCCATGCGGCGGCTGGGGTAGTCCATGAACGCGAGCTGGATCGGCAGCTTCGCGCCCTGGGCGATGTGATAAAAGCCGGTCTTCCAGCGCCGGGTGGCGCTGCGCGTGCCCTCAGGCGGGACCACCAGCTGCACCGGCCCGTCGGCCGCGGTAAGCGCGGCCACCGAAGCGGCCACGAGATTGTTGGCCTGCTCGCGCCGCACCGCGATACCGCCCAGCCAGCGCATCAGCGGACCGAAGGGCGGCGAGAAGATCGAGGCCTTGCCCATCCAGACGATGTTCAGATTGAGCGCGAAGGCGCCCATCAGCGTCCAGGGAAGGTCCCAGTTGGAGGTGTGCGGCGCCGCGATGAGCACGCACTTGCCGCCGCCCGCGGGCAAGGCACCCTCGACCCGCCAGCCGGCCAGACGCAGGCAGGCCAGCGAGAAGAGCCGCAACACGCGCCGCACGACCGGCGTCCCGAAGATGGTGAGCTGCATCGGCCGCAGGATACGCCAGTGCTTGAGGCGGGGCGCGGCCTCTGCATCCGTCTGCCTAGGGTCGGCCGATCCAGTTTTCGGTGAGCAGGTGGTTGTCGCTCAAGACGGCACATGACCGTGAAGCGAGTCGGCCGCCTCACCACCGGAACATGCGTCGCCCAAGTGCCGCGCCAACGCCACTTACGATAGCCACGCCGAGCACGTACCACACGGCGACGAAGGCCAGCCCTGGTTCCGGACAATGCAAGGCGTAGGCGATCGTGCCCAGCCCGCCGCTCAGCAGGCCCGCAGCGGCGCCAGCCAGTGCCGGGCGCGTGGGCGCCGCCAGCCCGCGAAGCAGGGTCAACATGGACACGAGCAGGGGCAGGCTGACGGCGGCGATGCTCATCGAGCACACGCGCCAGGTGCTGCCCCAGAGCGCCTCGGCGCGGGCCGCCTCCGACAGGCCCGTCCATTGCAGCGCGGCCAGCACCCACAGCGCCAGCACGGTGAACGCCCCGAGCCGCCAGGCAGGGCCCGCCGGCACACCAGGGCTTGTCAGCCGGCGCAGCGACAAGCCGGCTGCGATCGCCACGGCCAGCGGCACGCCGAACTTGATCCAGAACAGTGGCTCCCCGAGCGCACGCCCCAGATCGTGCCGGATGCCGAACGACACAGCGACAAGGACCACGGTCAGGGGCATGCCCAACGCCACGACAGCGAGCAGTCGATTGCCCGCCGCATGGCGCGGCACCGGTTCGGCGCCGCGCGCCAACATCTCCACCAGCTCATCGGTCTTCACTGCCGCTCCTTACCCCGCATCGGGCCGCCAGCGCCTTCAGCCCCCGGTGCACGCCAACCTTGATGGCCGATTCCGACATGCCCGTCCGCTGCGCTGCCTCGGCCACCGAGAGGCCCTCCAGCTTCACATGCATGATGGGCAACCGGTGGCGGTCGGGCAACTCGGCCAGCAGGGTCAGCACATCGCGCCGCGCCATGGCTTCATCGTCGGCCGCAGCCACAAGAAAGTTTTCGGCGGCGTCCAGCGGCTCGTGCAACTGCTCGCGCGCTGTCTTCGCCCGGAGCAGATCGATGACCTTGTGACGCGCGATGGCCAGGGCCCAGGCCACCACCGACTGCTCGCGAAGATACGACTGCCGCTGATTGTGCATCGCGAGCAGACACTCCTGAACAAGGTCTTCGACATCGTCGGGCCACCCGAAGAGCCGACGGCGAAGGTAGGCCCGCAGACGCCGCGCCATCTGCGTCAGAAACGTCGCGTAGGCCCGGTTGTCGCCGTCGAGAGCGCTGATGAACAAGGCATGCAGTCGCTGCTCGTCAGCATTCGGGTCCGGATCGACCATGGGCAGGCCTCAGCGCCGGTGACTCCGGCAGTTGCGGGAGGCCGCAAGTGTCCGCGCAAAACCGCACCGGTGCAACGCGGCGGTATCGTTCCGCCGCAGTGCCGGTTGTCTTGCCAGCGCGCATGAATCCGCCAGTGCACGCGGGCGTGATCGCAGGTCATCAGCGTGACCCTGCGGTCGAGCCGCTCAGGCGCCGGGCCAGGGCGTGGTCGATCGACATCGGGCCGGCACCGTTCGCCATCAAGGCCAGCGCCAGCGCCGCCCAGGTCAGATGGATTGGCCAGCCATCGGGCACCGTCAACTGGATGACCAATGCCATCCCCAGAATCGCGGCAGCGGCGAAGCGGGTGCCAAGACCCAGAACCAGCAGGACCGGCATCACCACTTCAAAGCAACCGGCAGCGAACGCCGTGACCGCAGGTGCCGGGAACGAATACGGCCCGCCGGGCAGGTGAAGCATGAACTCGTCGGTGAACAGCGCCACCGCGGTGTCGCTCAGCTCGAGAAAGCCGCTCCACTTCAGGATGCCGGACTTCCAGAACGGCACCGCCAGCGCGACGCGCAGCGCCAATTGCACAAGCGGCGGCCAGGCGCCCGTTCTAGCCCAGTCACGGGCGGTGAGGATTGCTTGCAGCATGCGGCCCCGTGCGGCGCTGTCGAGGGAGGTGGTGGCATTCATCGGGTGGGCTTTCGGAGTCGGATTTGGGTGAACACGCCCGCGTCGACGATGCCCGACAGGTTTGCCGGCAGGTCGAAGGCGTCGCTGTCGTCGACGGCACAGGCGACGGCCTCGCCGAGCGGTCTGCCGTCCATCAGCGCAACGAGCAAGGTCGCACCGCCGGGCGGAAGAGAACGGACCATCACCTCGAACGCCGGCCGGGTGACGAGCGTATCTTCAGCGATGTCTGATTCGAGTCGGGCATCGGGCTCTGCCGGCTGCCGATTCATCACGAAGATCGACAGTGCCGGGTAGCACGAACGGATGACGCGCGCCGCCGGGTGAGGCACAAGCACCGCGTCGACAAGGGCAGCCGGGTCGACTGCCGCGAGGTCCGCGACGCTCAGCGTCCTGGCGTCAGCGGCGTGATAGGCATCGAGCCAGGCTCGTTCGATGCGCGCGACATCGCCTAGCCAGGGCATCTGTTGCGCGTGAGGGTAGCCTTCGATGAAGCCGGGGAAGTCCCGACCGTAGTCGAACAACAGCGGTGACGACGGCGGCATTGCACGAACATGCAGGCGCGCCATCGTCCGAAAAAAGTCTGTGCCGGTGATGCGCTCGACAGCCGGGTAGATGGCAGCGATCGCGTCGATCAGGCTGACGGTGACATTGTTGCGATGGATGTCGTAGCGGCTAGGCGTCAGGAGTCCGTCGGGCGCAGGTGCAGATGGCTCAAAGAGGGCCGGCGCGAAGCCTGCCGCATGGGCGGCTTCAGTCATGCGCAACCTCGACACGAAGTGCGCGATGCATGAGGCTGCGCGCGATGTCTGCCTGCGACTTCAGCTCAGCCCAGGGCGGCAGCTTGCTGTCCCATTCAATCAGCGTAGGCGCATGAACACCACGGTGCATTGCGCGCTCGAACAGTTGCCACACGACATCGGCGACAACGCTGTCGTGACTGTCAATCAGAAGGCGCCCGCCAACGTCGACTTCGGCCTGCACCGAGTGACCGGCGAGGTGAACCTGTCCGATGTGCTCGATCGGAAACGCGTCGAGGTCAGCGCTCGCCGAGCGGCCATGGTTCACGGCGCTGACGAACAGGTTGTTGATGTCGAGCAGAAGACCACAACCAGTGCGGCGCGCGACCTCGGCCAGAAACGCGGATTCCGGGATCGTGGATTCCTTGAAGACGACATAGGTCGCCGGGTTCTCCAGCAGCAGCCGACGGCCGATTGCCGTTTGCACCTGGTCGATGTGGTCGCACACGCTCAGGAGCGTGGCCGGGGTGTAGGGCAGCGGCAGCAGGTCGTTGTAGTAGCAGCTGGCATGGGTCGACCAGGCCAGATGCTCGGAGACGAGAGCGGGCTGGTAGCGATTCACCAGCCCCGCAAAGCGGGCGAGATGCTCGCGGCACAGCGGCTGGCTGCCGCCGATCGACAGCGCCACCCCATGCAGCGAGACATCATGGTCACGCCGCAGGCGCTCGAGCAGCCGATGCGGCATGCCGCCAGCGCCCATGTAATTCTCGGCATGAACTTCGAAGAAACCGTCGTAGCCGGCATCGGCGGCGATGGCGTCTGCGTGCTCATGTTTGAAGCCAACACCGGCTGGTGGTACCGGCTGGCATGCCGCCAAGCGAGAACCCCAGGCCGAGGGTTTGGGGAGGTGCATCGCATCGTTCCCGCTTGGGTGCGTTGCGGATCTCAGGCGCTGATCGGCTTGAGCGAGCCCTTCTTGCCACCAGGCACAACGATGCTGCTGCAGGTGCCGGCAGGCACGAACTTCCACGCGTTGCCCTGGAAATCGGTGGTGGAGGTGCCCTGGCAAGTGGTGCCCGGGCCAGCGGCACAGTCGTTCATGCCTTTCAGCGAAACGCCGTAGCACTTCTCCTTCTTTACCGCCGTGTCTTCCTTGGCCAGCGGGGCAGCATGCACCGCAGCGGCCATGAGGCTGGTGATGGCGCCGGCGAGCAGGACGGAAGTGACGTTGATCTTGCTGGACATGTGAGCTCCTTGCTTGGGGGTTGAGTGAGTGTCAGATGACCGACACGCACTGTTCTTCGCAAGAGGAAGCTCGCTGGTTACAGCCGACCGAAAAGAAAGATGTTCAGGGGTTGGCTGCCAGCCTGATCACACATCAATATTCCGCGCCACCAGCGCATTGCGCTCGATGAACGCCCGCCGCGGCTCCACCTCATCGCCCATCAGCGTGGAGAAGATCTGGTCCGCCGCGATGGCGTCCTCGATCTGCACCTTGAGCAGGCGGCGCGCGCTCATGTCCATGGTGGTTTCCCAGAGCTGCTCGGCGTTCATCTCGCCCAGGCCCTTGTAGCGCTGGCGAGCCACCCCGCGATCGGCCTCGGCAAGCAGCCAGCGGATGGCACCGCGGAAGCTGTCCACCGCGTGGCTGCGCTGGCGATCGCCCTCGCCGCGACGCACCTCGGCGCCCTCGCCGATCAGGCTATCAACGGTGCGGGCGCATTCGGCCAGGGTGGCGTAGTCGGCAGTCAGCAGGAAGTCGGCGTCGATGTGTGACAGGCGCACATTGCCGTGCACCCGGCGCTCGATGTTCAGCTGCCAGCGTTCGCGGCGCTCGTCGTAGTGGGCCAGCACCTGGACATCGGCCGGGCTCTGACCGGGCAGCACGCGGGCGCGCAGCGCCGCGGTGAGTTCGGTGGCCGTGGCCTGAGCGGCAGCCTCGGTGCCCAGGTCGGGCACGAGGCCTTCCAGCATGGCGCGCAGGGCGTCAGGGTCAATGATGCGGGCCAGGCGGTCGATGACAGCCTCGGCCACCAGATAGCGGCGAGCCAGTTCACCCAGCGCCGCACCGCTGATCGGGTCGGCACCTCGCGCTGGCATCAGCACCGCGCCGTCGAGCGCGTGCCGCAGGGTGTACTGGTTGAGCTCGTGGTCGTCCTTGAGGTAGCGCTCTTCCTTGCCGTGCTTGACCTTGTAGAGCGGCGGCTGGGCGATGTAGATGTGGCCGCGCTCGACCAGATCGGGCATCTGCCGATAGAAGAAGGTGAGCAGCAGGGTGCGGATGTGACTGCCGTCGACATCGGCGTCGGTCATGATGATGATGCGGTGATAGCGCAGCTTGTCGGCGTTGTAGCCGCCGCTGCCGTTCTCGCCGGCGCCAATGCCGGTGCCCAGCGCCGTGATCAGCGTGGCGATCTGCTCCGAGGAGATGAGCTTCTCGAAGCGGGCGCGCTCCACATTGAGCACCTTGCCGCGCAGCGGCAGCACTGCCTGGAACTTGCGATCACGCCCCTGCTTGGCCGAGCCGCCGGCGGAGTCACCCTCAACGATGAAGATCTCGCACAGCGCCGGGTCTTTCTCCTGGCAATCGGCAAGCTTGCCCGGCAGGCCCACACCATCAAGCAGGCCCTTGCGGCGAGTCATGTCGCGCGCCTTGCGGGCAGCGTCGCGGGCTCGCGCGGCCTCGACGATCTTGCCGCAGATCGCCTTGGCGTCGGCGGGCTTCTCCTGCAGGAAGTCTTCCAGCGCCTTGGCCACCAGCTCTTCAACCGGCGCGCGTACCTCGGAGGACACCAGCTTGTCTTTCGTCTGCGAGCTGAACTTGGGCTCGGGCACCTTCACGCTCAGCACGCAGGTGAGGCCCTCGCGCATGTCTTCGCCGGTGGTCTCGACCTTGGCCTTCTTGGCGAGCTCGTTTTCCTCGATGTACTTGTTGATGACGCGGGTCATGGCCGCGCGCAGGCCGGTGAGATGGGTGCCGCCGTCGCGTTGCGGAATGTTGTTGGTGAAGCACAGCACCTGCTCGCTGTAGCTGTCATTCCACTGCATGGCCACTTCCACGCCGATGCTCAGGCCCGCTTCGGTATCGCGGCTGCCGGTGGCATGAAAGACCGTGGGGTGCAGCGCAGTCTTGTTCTGGTTGATGTACTCGACGAAGCCGCGCACGCCGCCCGCGAAGGCGAAGTCTTCCTCCTTGCCCTGACGCTGGTCGACCAGCTTGATGCGCACTCCGTTGTTCAGGAACGAAAGCTCGCGCAGCCGCTTGGCCAGAATCTCGTAGTGGTACTCCACATGCGTGAAGATGGTTTCGTCGGCCATGAAGTGCACTTCGGTGCCGCGCAGCTCGGTGGTGCCGGTGACCTTGATGGGCGAAACCATCACCGCGGTGCCCGCCGGCACGCCGAGCGCATTGACGCCTTCGGGCACC
>CAIZPE010000341.1 GCA_903934795.1 uncultured bacterium
CTGCTTGGCCAGCGCCGCTTCGCGCCCTTCTTCTGGACGCAGTTCACCGGGGCCGGCAACGACAATCTCTTCAAGTTCGCGTTCACGGTGATGATCACCTACCAGCTTCAGGTGAGCTGGCTGCCGCCGTCGATGGCCGGCCTGGTGATCGGCGCGCTGTTCATCGCGCCCTTCGTGCTGCTCTCGGCCACCAGTGGGCAGCTGGCCGACAAGCTCGAGAAGGGGCGGCTGATGCGCTGGGTGAAGAACCTCGAGATCGCGGTGATGCTGCTGGCCGGTTACGGCTTCATCGCCAGCCATGTGCCGGTGCTGCTCGCCTGCGTGTTCCTGATGGGGGTGCACAGCACGCTCTTCGGGCCGGTGAAGTACGCCTACCTGCCCCAGCACCTGAGCGAGCGCGAGATCACCGGCGGCAACGGCATGGTCGAGATGGGCACCTTCGTGGCCATCCTGCTCGGCCAGCTCGCCGGCGGCCTGCTCATCGCCATTCCGGGTGAAGGGCCGCGCCTGGCGGCCGGCGCCTGTGTGCTGCTGGCGGTGATCGGGCGGCTGACCGCCGCCGCCGTACCCACCTCGCCGGCAAGCGACCCTGGCCTGCGCATCAACTGGAATCCGATCAGCGAGACCTGGCGCAACCTCAGGCTGGGCAGCGAGAACATCGTGGTCTTCCGCTCGATGCTCGGCATCTCCTGGATGTGGTTCTTCGGCGCGGTGTTCCTGTCGCTCTTTCCGGCCTTTGCCCGCGATGTGCTGCATGGCGACGAGCAGGCGGCCAGCCTGCTGCTGGTGCTGTTCTCGCTCGGGGTGGGCAGTGGCGCGCTGCTGTGCGAGCGGCTGTGCCGCCGGCATGTCGACATCGGCCTGGTGCCGCTCGGTGCGTTCGGCATGACCGTCTTCGCGGTAGACCTGTACTTCGCCTCGCGCGGCCTCGCGCCCTCGGGCCTGCAGGGGCTGGGCGCCTTCGTGGCCGATGCATCGCACTGGCGGGTGATGCTCGACCTCTTTCTGCTTTCGCTGTGCGTGGGCCTGTTCAGCGTGCCGATGTACGCGCTCATCCAGACCCGCTGCCAGCCAACGCACCGGGCGCGCATCATCGCCGCGAACAACATCCTCAACGCGGTGTTCATGATCGTCAGCAGCCTGGGCGCCGGCCTGCTCCTGGGCGCCGGGCTGAGCATTCCCGAGGTCTTCCTGATCGTGGGCCTGGTCAACGCGGTGGTGGCTGTCTACATCTTCCTGCTGGTGCCGGAGTACCTGCTGCGCTTCATGGCCTTCCTGCTCACCCATTGCGTCTACCGCTTCCGGGTTCAGGGTGAAGAGCACATCCCGGTCTCGGGCGCGGCCATCCT
The DNA here is from genome assembly GCA_903934795.1 of uncultured bacterium. GTDB lineage: Bacteria > Pseudomonadota > Gammaproteobacteria > Burkholderiales > Burkholderiaceae_E > Quisquiliibacterium. The sequence goes on from CAIZPE010000341.1 coordinate 1,350, forward strand.
GGTCTGCAACCATGTGAGCTATGTCGATGCCGTGCTCATGATGGCCGCCAGCCCGCGGCCGATCCGCTTCATCATGGACCACCGCATCTTCGCCATGCCGGTGATGGGCTGGCTGTTCCGGCTGTGCAAGGCCATTCCGGTGGCGCCGCAGAAGGAAGATCCTGACGCCTACGAGCGCGCCTTCATCGAGGGCAAGCGGGTGCTGGCCGAGGGCGATCTGCTTGCCATCTTCCCCGAGGGCGGCATCACCCGCGACGGCCGTCTCGCGCCTTTCAAGGGCGGGGTGATGAAGCTGCTGCAGGCCCATCCCGTGCCGGTCGTGCCCATGGCGCTCAGCAATCTCTGGGGCAGCTTCTTCTCGCGCGTGACTGGTGGCGTGGCCATGGTCCGGCCGTTTCGCCGGGGGTTCTTCAGTCGGGTCGGGCTGCGGGTGGGGCCGGCACTGGCCGCCGCCGATGTGTCGCCGCAGCAGCTGCAACTGCGGGTGGCCGAGCTGCTTGCACAGGAGTCGGTTGGCTCGGGGCGCTGAGCGGCCTGCGGGGCGTCGTCACGGACGCGCCCTTGCGCACGGCCGCGGCCGCGGGTTACTGCCCGAACAGGGCCCGGGTATGTGCGGCGTCGACCTTGCCGCTGTGCTTGCCGGTGTGGCAGACCTTATCCCGGGTCTTGCAGTCGACGCCGTTGCTCAAGCCGAACCAGGTCAGGTCGTAGTTGGCCGGGCCGCCGGCCTCCCTGATGCGGGCAAGCATGGTCTCCTCGGCCTGGGGGCCGAGGTGCGCGCGGGTCAGTCCCAGAGAGATGCCCTGCGCGTCAGCGCAGAACTGGGCCTTGCGGTCGCAGATCACACCGGGTTCCGGCGAAAAGACGGCGCCCTTGAGCGTGGCGCTGAGCGCCCAGGGCGTTGCCAGGCTCAGCAGGATGACGATGAGGGGGCGCTTCATGGCGGGTTCCTTGGTGTGAGGGCAGGGCGCTAGGGTGCCGGCCCGGGCGGCCTGCTGCCGGGACGACACCGCAGGCATCCGGACCGTCCATCATGCCCGACCGGGAGCGGCGCCAGCCGCAGCCGTTTCATCGGCCCCCCGCCCGACGCGAGAGTCATCCGTTCGCTCAGCGATCAGCCTTCGCCTTTCCCGCTGGCATGCCCAGGTCGGCCCGATAATGCCAGATGAGGTCGACCGCGAGGATCAGCGTGACCGCATTGAAGGGCAGCGCCGTCAGAAAATACGACTGTCCGTC
>CAIZPE010000342.1 GCA_903934795.1 uncultured bacterium
GAGCGCTGCGCCATAGACCTCGCGCAGGGCCATCTTCAGGCGCCACGCCCGCGCAGATTTCAGCGTGGAGTGCTGCAGCCAGTGCATGGCGCTGATCTGTTGGCCGCTCCAGGCAGGTGGGTTCTTGCGCATGCCCCACATCAGGCCCTTGAGCACTTTGCGGTCCGTGCCGCCCAAGGCCGCGTGCACGGCATGGGGCTGATCGCGCCATTCGGTTCGTCGCACTTCGTCCATGGCCTCGATGGCCATCTTGACGACATGGAAGCGGTCGTAGCTGATGGCAGCTGCCGGCAGCGCCAAGCCCACCCCCTTGGTGTAGGCAGCACTCATGTCCTGACAGACGTGATGCACGACAGCCGGATCGCCGCCATGGGCCTTGAGGTCTTGGGCAAAGTCCAACACGGAGTGGTGGCTGCGCCCTTCGGTGGCAAACAGCAGGCGCTTGGCAGCCAGATCGTGCACGACAGTGATGTAGTGCTGCCCACGCCGCAGGCTTGTCTCGTCGATGCCCACGGTACGTACCTCGCTCATGTCGTCGATTGCGCGGGCCTGTTGAACATAGTACTCAATGCGCCGCCACAGGGGCTTGTCGGCACAACGCAGCAGTGCAGCGGCTTGCCGCACCGGCAGCTCACGGCACAGCGACAACGCCAAGGCTTCAAACAGCGCCGTAAAGCCAGAGCCTTCGCGAGCCCAGGGCACACCCACCTGCGTGGTCTTGCCGCAGCCAGTGCAGGCCACCCGCGGCACATCGGCGTGCAGCCAGGCTTCGAACTGGAAAAAATCAAGGTGTCGCCACGAGCGGCGAAGGCGGTCATGGATGCCTTGCGCCGGGGTGTTGCAGTGCGGGCAACTGAGCAACTTGGCGTTGCAGCGCACCTCAAAGTCGATGCGCCGCTTGGCTGTGTCCAGATCCACCTTGGCCACCTCCCACGGCGCAACCAAACCCAACGCGCTGGTAAACAGCGTTTCAACTCCAACGCTCACGAGACAGCCTCCAGTTCATGCACTACAAGGCCGCATGGGCATGTGGACAAGCCGCTCTGCGACTTGCCCACATGCCCACACGGCGCTACGACCACCACCGATTGTCGCCGTTGGTTTCCACACGAAACGACGAGGGGCCCCGCAGTTGGCCCGCGGGTCCGAAACACGTAGCCAAGGTCTTCTCAAAGAATTAGATCGGCCAGAACCATAGAACGTCCAAAAGCATTCTCTGGTGTGGTGACCTCATGGCTGCACCGAGCAGTGCGAAGCTGCCACATGAGCCGCTCGGTGCGATGCCTCGTAGTGTGCAAGCGGCTCATTACCATTTAACGCAACGAGCAAATTTTCAGCAGCCTGCAACTCGATGGCTCGGCGAACCTTCTTCACCGCCGAACCAATGTGGGGTGTGAAAACCGTGGAGGGGTGTTGCAAGAGTTCCGGATGAATCTGGCGTGGACGGTCTGCCAGCAGCCAGTCTTCCATCTCGTACACATCGGCGGCGTAGGCACCCAGGCGCTCGTCCTTGAGCGCCCGTGCCACGGCAGCCTCGTCCACAACCGAGCCTCGCCCAATGTTGACCAGGATCTGCCCCCGCCGAACACCTTCAAGCATGGTGTCATTGACGAGGTGACGCGTTAC
>CAIZPE010000343.1 GCA_903934795.1 uncultured bacterium
CGTCGCTGGTCCACGAGCTGGTGGTGATGCCCACCAAGGGCATGCGCCAGGAGGAGGCCGACTACGCGGTGTCGTTCTCGATCCCGGTCAACACCCCGGGGGTGAAGATCATCAACCGCAGCTTCGCGCCGGCCGAGCTCAACAGCTTCGACTATCCGGCCAGCGCGCATCACAGCTGCCCCGAGGGCTTCGTGGTGTTCGACGATGTGTTCGTTCCCTGGGATCGGGTCTTCCTGGCCGGCGAGGCCCAGCTGGCCAGCACGCTCGCGCGCTCGCTGGGCTTGTGGGAGCGCACGGGCGGCGTGGTCGAGGCGGTGCGCATGAGCGAGCTGTTCGTGGGCCTGGCCCAGCTGGTGACCGAGATGCAGGGCAAGGACAGCGACCCGGTCGCCCAGAACTCGATCGCCGAACTGATCACCTACGCCGAGATGCTGCGCATGTCGCTCGACTTTGCCTGCCGCCACTACGAGAGCACCGACTCGGGCATGGTGTTCCCCAACACCCTCGCGATCAACGCCGCCAAGTACTACTACGCGGCCAACTACCACCAGACGGTTCGCTACCTGCATGACCTGGGCGGCGGCCTGGTGCTCACCCTGCCGCTGGAGGCCGACCTGCGCAATCCCGAGTCGGGCAAGTACATCCGCAAGTACCTGCACACCAAGAAGGGCGTCGATGTCGAGGCCCGCATGCGGGTCTACAACATGATCCGCGACCTCACCGCCGACGCCTACGGCGGCTGGCAGTTCGTGGTCGCGCTGCAGGCCGGCGGTGGCCTGCCGGCGCAGCGCACGATGATGAACCGCACCTACGACATCGCCCGCGCCAAGCGCCTGGCGCTCGCCGCGGCCGGCGTGCCCACCGCCTGAGCCCCACCGAGCCGTCCGTCATGAACGCCGCCGAGCCCCGCGCCATGAGCCCCGACCTCTCCGTCGCCGACCTGCCCGAGGCCGAATTCCGCGCCGAGGTGCGCGGCTGGCTGCGCGAGAACCTGCCCCCCGGCATGGTCGAGCGCAGCCGCACCGCGGTGCACCCCACCCGCGAGGATATGCTCGGCGTGAGCGCGGTGCTCGCCCGCCGCGGCTGGTCAGTGCCCACCTGGCCGGTGGAATACGGCGGCACCGGCTGGTCGGGCATGCGGTGCCAGTGGCTCGAGGAGGAGCTCGTGCTGGCCGGCGGCTCGGCCAACAACATCCAGGGCGTGTCGCTGGCCGGCCCGGTGATCGCCGAGTTCGGCACCACCGAGCAGAAGGCCCGCCACCTGCCGGCCATCCGCGAGGGACGCGAGTTCTGGGCCCAGGGCTTCTCCGAGCCCAATGCCGGCTCCGACCTCGCCTCGTTGCGCACCCGGGCCGTGCTCGATGGCGATCACTGGGTGGTCGATGGCCAGAAGATCTGGACCTCGCAGGCCATGATGGCCGACATGCTCTTCTGCCTGGTGCGCACCGACCCCGCCGCCAAGCCGCAGCTCGGCATCTCCTTCCTGCTGATCCCCATGGACCTGCCGGGCATCACGGTGCGCCCGATCCGCTCGATCGACGAGGGCGAGAGCCTGTGCGAGGTCTTCTTCGACGCGGTGCGCGTGCCCGCCGACGCGCTGGTCGGCCGCCTGCACCGCGGCTGGGACTGCGCCAAGTACCTGCTCGCCCGCGAGCGGGTGCAGACCGCCGAGGTGCCGCGCAACAAGCTCTACCTCTCGCGGCTGCGCGCGATCGCCGGCATCGAGCAGCGCGATGGCCGGCCGCTCATCGACGACCCGGTCTTCGGCGAGCGGGTTGCGCAGGCCGAGATCGACCTGATCGCACTCGAATCGGCCGTGGCGCAGGCCCTCACCGACGACGATGTCTCGGCGCTCACCCCGTCAGCGCTCAAGGTGGTGGGCTGCGAGCTCATGCAGCGCCAGCTCGGGCTGCAGGTGGAGGCGCTCGGGCCACGGGCGCTGGTGTTCCACCCGCCCGAGGAGCCCGGGGCGCGCGGACCGCAGGCCACCCATGCCGCGGGCGTGGTGGCCGAGTTCCTGTTCCGGCGGGCCGCGACGATCTACGGCGGCTCGAGCGAGATCCAGAAGAACATCATGGCGCGGCTGCTCTTCCAGGGCGAAGGCCAGGGCGCCTCGCCGCGCACCGGTGACACCGCGCTGCTCGCCGACAGCGCCGCGCGCTACGCCGCCGGCGAACTCGGCGCGGCCTGGCGCGAGCGCTGGCCGCAGCTCGATCGCGCGGCGCATCGTCAGGCCTGGCAGGCGCTGGCCGCGCAGGGTTTCGGCGCGCTGGGGCTGCCGGAATCGCTCGGCGGGGCCGGCGGTGGCGGCGATGCCATCGCCGCCATCCAGGAGGCCTTCGGGGCGGCACTGCTGCCCTATCCCTTCGCCGCGCTGTCGGTGCTGCCGGGTCAGCTGCTCGCGGCCCTGCCCGCCGAAGCCAGCGCGGTCGCGCCCCTGCTCGATGCCCTGACCTGCGGCGACACGCTGATGGCGGTGGTGGGCGCCTTGCCCGACCAGCCGGCATTGAGGGCAGAGACGCACAACGGCGGCCTGCGGCTGCGCGGCCCGTCGCAGATCGTGCCGGGCGCCGGGCTGGCCGATCAGCTGCTGGTCTGTGTCGCGCAGGCCGGACACACCGCCGTCTACCGGCTGCCCTGCGATCTGCCGGGCCTGCGGCTGCAACGCGGCCGTGCCATCGACGGCAGCGACCTCGCCGAGATCGATCTCGACGGCCTGCTGCTCGATGCCGCGAACTGCCTGGCAGGCCCCGATGAGGCCACCACCGCGGCTGTCGCTGCAGCCCGCGATCACGTCCTCGTGGCGGCCAGCGCCGATGCGCTGGGCGCCATGGCTGCGGCGCTGGCGCTCACCCGCGACTACCTCCTCACACGCCGCCAGTTCGGCCAGCCGCTGGCCGAGTTCCAGGCGCTGCGTCACCGGGTGGCCGAGATGCAGGCCGAGATGACCATGGCCCGTGCCGTGGTGGCGCGAGCGGCCGCTGCGCTGACCGGCGAGGCCACCGGGCGCGCGCGCCTGGCCGCGGCCTGCAAGGCCCGGGTGGGACGCGCGGCGATGTTCATTGCCAATCAGACCGTGCAGCTGCACGGCGGCATGGGCATGACCGAGGCCTGCCTGGCTGGCCGCTTCTACAAGCGGCTGTTCAGCGTCGAGGCAGCCATGGGCCACGCGGCCCTGCACACACGACGCTTTGCCGCCCTGCCGGCCTGAGGCGCCGGCGGGCAGCAGCCTTCACTGAGGCTGGAAGCCGCTGGCGCGAATGATCCGGGCCCAGGACTGGCTGTAGGCCCGCTCGCGCGCAGTGAGCTGGGCCTGGTTCATGAAGCCCACGGTCAGACCCCAGTTGGTGAGCCGTTCGCGAAGCTCAGGCTGCGCGATGGCGCGCGAGAGCGCAGCCGAGAACTGCTCGATCACCTGGGGCGAGGTGCCCGCCGGCGCGAAGAAGCCATAGAAAGGCAGATCCTCGAAGCCGCTGAGGCCGAGCTCGGCGAAGGTGGGCACATCGGGCAGCGTCGCCTGGCGCGCGGTGCCGATGACCGCCACCATGCGCAGCTTGCCGGCACGGTGATTCTCGATGAAGTCGGGCACCGAGGCGACGCCGGCGGAGATCTGATTGCCGAGCATGTCGGCCATCATCGGCGCGCTGCCCCGGTAGGGGGCGGCAACGGTGTCGAGCTTGTTGCGCTCGCCGATCACCTTGACCAGAAACTCAGGCACCGAGGCAGGCGCGGGTACGCCGATCGTGGTCTTGCCGCCCTTGGACCGGACCCAGGCAAGGTACTCGGCGTAGCTGCGCGCCGGGGTACCACCGGACACCGCGAGGCCGTTCACGAAAGTGGCGAAACCGGCCACCGGAATGAAGTCCTGGGCGGGGTCGAAGCCGGGGTTCTTCATCACGAGCGGCAGGATCGAGATGGTGTGATCGTGCGAAATGAAGAAGGTCGTGCCATCGGGCGGCGAAGCCTTGAGGGCCTGGGCTGCAATCTGGCCGCCCGCCCCGGCACGATTCTCGACCACGACCGGCGCGCCGAGCTCATCCTTGAGCCGATCGGCGATCGCCCGCGCGATGGCGTCGGTGCCACCGCCCGGCGGAAAGCCCAC
>CAIZPE010000344.1 GCA_903934795.1 uncultured bacterium
AGATGGGCAACACGCTCGTACTGGTCGCGGCTGGTGCCGATCGGCTTGCCACGACGGTCATTGGCCAGGGCTGCCCGACTGCCCGGGGCGAGGCCAAGGAGAGCCGCCTGATCCTCGGTCGTCAGGCGCCAATGATCGAGCAAGGTCATGACCATGGCGGCGAGCGCGCTGCGGTCATGGGTTGCGGCAATCTCATGCCCGGCAATGCCTCCCACTGTCGGCTCCTCATGCGTGTCGTGCGGCTGGCCTAGGATAGCGAAGTCGTTTTATCAAAACAATTCCTGTTTTGAATATACGGGCGACCCGAGCAACGCGATCTGCCTCGGCCCCTCAGTCCGCGTACCCCTGCGGATTCCCGCTCTGCCAGCGCCAGGCATCGGCGCACATCGCCTCCAGCCCGAGACGGGCCTTCCAGCCGAGCAGGCGCTCGGCCAGCGAGGGGTCGGCCCAGCAGCGGGCGATATCACCGGGGCGGCGCGGACCGATCTGCACCGGCACCGGCCGGCCACTGGCCTGCTCGAAGGCGCGCACCACCTCCAGCACGCTGCTCGGCCGCCCGGTGCCCAGGTTGACGGTGAAGCTGCCGGTACCGGCGAGCAGGGCGCGCAGCGCCGCCACATGGCCCTCGGCAAGGTCCTGCACATGGATGTAGTCGCGCTGGCCGGTGCCGTCGGGCGTGGGGTAGTCATTGCCGAAGACGGTGAGGCTGGGGCGCCGGCCCACGGCCACCTGCGCCACATAGGGCATCAGGTTGTTCGGAATGCCAGCGGGGTCTTCACCGATGAGCCCGGAGGGGTGCGCGCCCACCGGATTGAAGTAGCGCAGCACGCCCACGCGCCAGAGGGGCTGCGCGAGGCACACCGCCTGCAGCATCTCCTCGATGACCCGCTTGGAGTGGGCATAGGGGTTGGTGTGGCTGAGCGGAAAGTCCTCGGTGATCGGCATGCGGGCCGGGTCGCCATAGACCGTGGCGCTGCCAGAGAACACCAGCATCGGCGGGCCGGGCGGCTGAGGGCCGAGGTGCACCGACTCCATCGCGCGCAGCAGGCTGATCGCGCCCTCGATGTTGATCCGGAAGTACTTGAGCGGCTGGGCCACGCTCTCGCCCACCGCCTTCACGCCCGCGAAATGCACGACCGCCGCGGGCGCATGACGGCGCAGCACGCCCTCGAGCCATTCGGTGTCGAGCACGCTGCCGCGCTCCAGCGCCACCGGCCGGCCGGTGAGTCGCGCCAGCCGGTCCATCACCGCCGGGTGGCTGTTGGAGAAGTCATCGAGCACCACCGGCTCGAAACCCGCCTCGTGCAGGGCCACCGCGGTGTGGCTGCCGATGTAGCCGGCGCCGCCGGTGAGAAGGATCTTCATGGATTCGCCTTGTTGAAGAGGGTGCCACGCTCAGACACCAGGCCGGATTGTCGCGCATCCGCATGAGTGACTTGCGCCAGCGCAAGGCAGGCCCGGGCTTGCCTCGGGATGATCGCCCATGCCGACCCACCCGCCCCGGAGCCTCGATGATCCGTCGCCGATTCAGCCTTGCCGTCGCACTCGCCCTGAGCCTTTGGCTCGTCGCCTGCGGGGGCGGCGGAGGTGCCAGTACCGATGTGTCTGCCACCCCGTCGGGCATCACCCGCTTCGACACTCGCCAGGGCTGGCTGAATTACCTGCAGGAGGCGGGCATCTTCCGCTACACCATCACCGGCACGGTGCAAGGCACGCCCGTGAGCAGCAGCGGCAGCGCGAGCATCGGCGCGCTGCAGGCGGCGAGCTTCGAGTCGCAGGCCGCGCAGCGCAAGACCTCGCTGGTCAGCGGAACGCTCACCGTGGGCAGCAGCACCGTGCCCTATGGTGGCACCACCGAGCTCTATGTGGACGCGAACTTCCTGCCGCTGGGCAGCACCGGCGCGGGCGAGTACGCGGTGGTCTCGGGCACGGTCACCATCCCGACCACCGCTGAGGTCAATCAGAGCGGCACGCTGTTCACGCTCACACGCTACGACAGCAGCGCGCGCGGCACCCTGCTGGGCACCACCACGGTCGCCTGGGCGGTGCTGCCCGAGGGCAGCGACACCGCCCTCTTCCGCATCACCAGCACCGCGGCCAACGCGGATGGCTCGCCGCCTTCCGTGACGGTGGAGACCTACCGGATGAGCACCGCCGGCACGCTCACCCGCCTCACCGAGGAGTACCGCGACAGCAGCTCGCAGCTCACGCTGACCTGGTTACGCTGAGGCGGGTGCCCACAGACCGCAACGCGCGCGAGATCGCCCTCAGACCCCTCCCCCATCCACGGCGATGTTCTGGCCGTTGACATAGGGGTTGGCCGGGGACACCAGAAAGGCCACCACCGCGGCCACATCCTCGGGCACGCTCACCCGACCGAAGGGCGAGGTCGCATCCAGGGTGCGGATGTCGGCGCTGCCGCGGGCGCGGGCCAGCCGGCGGCCCATCTCGGTGTCGGTGAGCGTGGGGCTCACAATGTGGGTGCGGATGCCGTTGCTGCGCTCTTCCTTGGCCAGCGTGACGGCCAGCGCCTCCATGGCCGCCTTGGCCATCGAGTACGGCGCGCCGTTGGCCGCAAAGCGGCGGGTGGCCACGCTGGAGATCATCACGATATCGCCGCGGCCCAGGCCGCGCATCTGCGGGACGAGCGCCTGGCAGAGATGGAACGGCCCCCAGACATGCACCGCCATCACCCGCTCGGGCTCGCCGGGGTCGGTGTCGGTCACCTTCTGGCCGCGGCTGCTGATGCCGGCATTGTTGACCAGCACATGCACCGCGCCGAAGTCGCGCAGCACCTGCTGGGCCAGGGCATGGGCCTCGTCGCGGCTTTCCACCGACGCGGCGTAGGCTCGGGCCTGCCGGCCCAGCGCCTGGATGTCGGCCACGGTCTGGCGGGCAGCCGCCTCGTCGCGACGATAGTTGATCGCGATGTCGGCGCCCGCGCGCGCCAGCGTCAGGGCGATGGCCCGGCCGATGCCGCGGCTGCCGCCGGTGACCAGCGCCACCCGTCCCGCCAGGGAAATCTCGATGCTCATGCTGCGCTCTCCGGTGACGGCGTTCTCAGCCCTTGGCCAGGCCCGACCTGATCAGCAGCGGCTTGATGGTGTTGAAGTACTGCTCGGCATAGGCGCGGTACTCGGCCGGATTGCGCCGCCAGGGCACCTGGATGTAGCGATCCAGGATGGGCTGCAGGCCGGGATCGTCGGTGGCCTGGTTGAAGGCGTCATAGAGGGACTGCACGATCGGCGCGGGCAAGTCCTTCGGGCCCACCAGACCGTAGGGGCTGTGCGCGATGGCGTTGATGCCGCGCTCGCGCAGGGTGGGCGCCTGCGGGTACTTCGGAATGCGCTGCTCGGTGGCCATGGCCAGGATGCGGAACTGTCCGGCATCCACGAAAGGCGCCCACTGCGCGGCATCGGCCAGGAAGTCAATGTGGCCGGCGAGCAGCGCCTGGGTCCACTCCGCGCCGCCCTTGAAGGGCACATGGGTGAACTTCGCGCCGGTGGCCTGGTCGATCTCGATCATGAACAGGTTGCCGCTGCCCCCCACGCCGCTGGTGCCGTAGGTGTACTTCTCGGGCTCCTTGCGGCCGGCGGCGATCAGGTCCTCGATGGTCTTCCAGGGCGAATCGGCCCGCACCACGATGCCCATGGTGTAGGACGACAGCCCGCAGATGTAGGTGAAATCGCGCAGCGGATGCCAGGCCACCTGCTGGTAGTGCGGGTAGCGCAGGCTGTTGATGCTCATGCAGGCGAGCTGGTGACCGTCGGGCTTCGCATTGAGCAGCTGGGCGGGCGCGAGCGTGCCGGCGGCACCGGCCTTGATCTCGACCAGCACCGACTGGCCAAGGATGCGGCTGACCTTGTCAGCCATGAAGCGCAGCTGAATGTCGGTGACGCCGCCGGCGGCGAAGGGGTTGTAGATGACGATCGGCTTCTCGGGCTTCCAGCGGGCCTGGGCCGAGACGAGGGCGGGCGCGGCGAGCGCAGCCGCTGCACCGAGGATGACGCCGCGGCGCCGGGGATCAGGGGTGTGGGAATTCATGGCAATGCTCCTTGAGGCCGGGCTGATGCCGGCCGGCGCATTCTGTGGAGGAAGCCATCACGGGTCAACGCGGGCGTTCCGCTTGCCGTGCGGCGGCCCTGGCGGCGGCATCGGTGCCCGAAGGCCCGACCCGCGCTGGCGCACTTTCTGGGACCATCGCGGCCTCATCGCAAGGAGCCATCGCATGTCCGCCGATCTGATCAAACCCCCTGCCATGGCAAGGGTGTTCCTCGCGCTCGGCGCCCTGCAGGGCGCCGCCAGCGTGGCCTTGTCGGCAGTCCTCGCGCACGGTCCGCTGGCCACGGCCGGCCCCATGGCGCAGCCCGCGCTCACGCTGCTGATGTGGCATGTGCCGGCGCTGCTGGTGATCGGCGTGCTGGCGCGGCAGACCTCGTCACGCTGGCTGCTTGCTGCCGGGGGGCTCATGCAGCTTGGGCTGCTGCTCTTCAGCTGGAACCTGCTGGCGCGGGCGCTGCTGGATTTTCAGGCA
>CAIZPE010000345.1 GCA_903934795.1 uncultured bacterium
AGGTCGAACAGCGCATCGCCACCTGGGTGGCCGCGCTGGTGCCGGAGCGCGCCACGGTGCAGACCGGGATCGGCGCGCTGCCCGATGCGGTGCTTGCCGGCCTGCGCGGCCATCGCGACCTCGGCATCCACACCGGCCTGCTCGGCGAATGCGCGCTGGATCTGATCGAGGCTGGCGCGGTCACCAATGCCTTCAAGACGATCGACCCTGGCATCACCGTCAGCAACATCATCTGCGGCACGACGCGGCTGCACCGCTGGGCGCACCGCAATCCCGCGCTTCGTCTGGCCCGTGGCGCCTACACCCACGGGCCGCGGGTGCTCGCCGCCATCGACCGTTTCTTCGCGATCAACTCCGCGCTCGAGGTCGATCTCAGCGGCCAGGTCAATGCAGAGTCGCTCGACGGCCTGCCACGTGGCGGCGTGGGCGGCGCCAACGATTTCGCCCGCGCCGCGCGGCGCAGCGCCGGCGGCCGCTCGGTGATCGTGCTGCCCGCCGACGCGCAGGGCGGGCGACGCAGCCGCATCGTGCCCACGCTGGCCGATGGTACGGTCACCATCACCCGCAGCGATGTCGATCTGGTGGTCACGGAGCATGGCGTGGCCGATCTGCGCCATGCCACGCTCGCCGAGCGCGCACGGCGCCTGATCGCGATAGCCTCGCCGGCCTGGCGCGAGCCGCTGGCAAGGGCGCTGGCCGAGCCGGCGAGCTGGAATCGCGCACAATGACGGGCTGGCGCCCATGTTCCGGCGCCGTCCAGGAGACATCCGCATGAAATTCCGCCTTCTTCCCGCCCTTGCCGCCTGCGTGCTGGCGCTGACCACCGGCAGCGCCGCGGCGCAGGCCTATCCCTCGCGCCCGATCCGCGTGATCGTGCCCTTTGCCGTGGGCAGCGGCACCGACATCCTCACCCGTCTCGTCACCGAGGAACTGCAGAAGAGCCTCGGTCAGCCCTTCGTCATCGACAACAAGCCTGGTGCCTCCAGTCAGATCGCCGCCGAGGCCGCGGCCAAGGCCGAGCCCGATGGCTACACGCTGATGATGACCACCAACACGGCCCATTCGGCCAATCCGCACCTGTTCAAGAAGCTGCGCTACGACCCGCTGAAGGATTTCACGCCGATCGCCCGGGTCAACCACTTCCTGTTCGCGCTGGCCGTCAAGGCCGATTCCCCGATCCGCACCCCGCAGGAACTGGTGGCCCATGTGCGGGCCAATCCCGGCAAGTTCTCCTACGGCTTCGGCAACTCCACCGGGCAGGTTGCCGGCGCGCACTTCGTCAAGTACGGCCGCATGGATGCCCAGCCGGTGCCCTACAAGAGCACCCCGCCGGCCATGACCGACATCGCGGTGGGGCAGGTGGAGTTCATGTTCGTCGACTGGGCTGCCGCGCAGAGCTTCATCAAGGCCGGCAAGCTCAAGCTGATCGGTGTGCAGTCCGACACCCGCTCGGCGATGCTGCCCGAGCTGCCGCCGGTGGGCGAGACCGTGCCCGGCTTCACCTTCACGGTGTGGGGCGGCATGATCGGGCCGGCCGGCATGCCGCCGGCCATCGTGCAGACCCTCAACGCCGCGATCAACAAGGTGCTGGCCACGCCCGCGGTGCGCGAGCGCATGATCGGCCTCGGACTGGAGCCGGCCCCGATGTCGCTGGAGGATTTTCGCCGCTTCACGGTCGAGCAGCACGCGGCCTGGGGCAAGAGCATTCGCGACGCCGGCATCCAGCCGGAATGACAGCGGTC
>CAIZPE010000346.1 GCA_903934795.1 uncultured bacterium
CGGCTTGATCTCATCGAGGTTCAGCTTTCCGAACGGGGCGGCCAGGATCCGGTTGAAGATCGAACGTCGCAACGACAGCGTGCTGTCGGCCAGCCGCTCGGCGCCGCTCTTGGCGTCTGACTTGAACTCGAAGTAGCGCGTCGCCCACCGCCCGAAGCTCATGGCGTCGGCGACCTCGCTGCGCTGCTCGACCTTGGCCCGTGCCGGCGAACGCCCTGAACTGACATCGACACGCGCCCGCGCCAGCAGCAGCCGCGCCTCCTCCAGCGTCACATCCATGCCGTAGGCCAGGTGGGAGCGCTGGGCATGACGCGCCACCGGCTCGTGGCGACCGATGGTCAGCGTCTCGCGCCGGCCACCCAGCCGGTAGTCGTAGCGGAAGGACCGGCTGCCGCTGGGTGAGATGACGACGTAGAGGCCGTTGCCTCCGTCGCTGACCTTGTACGTACGTTCGCGGGGCGGCAGGTCGCGCAGCTTGGCGTCCGTCAAAACCTGTCGCGTCTTCGAGCTTGTTGGCCCGCCGCGAGCCCGATCTACCGAGGTGTCCATGAGATCTCCGATCCACTGCCTGTCGCAGGACCGGGATACCGTCATGGGGTCTGACGGTATCGCCGCAGGCCTGCAAGCGTAGGTGCTCGGATACCGTCAAATCAACCGTCAGGACGCCTGGGACTGCGCTGGATCGCGCGGGACGACTTTGGACGCTAAGTCCTTGTCCCTACAGCGAAATCGGATTGTTCTGGGATCGCCGGAAACACCGTGGGACGATCTTGGATCATTCCCACTCGATGGTCGCCGGCGGTTTCCCCGAGATGTCGTAGACCACCCGATTGATGCCCCGGACTTCATTGATGATCCGGTTGGACACCCGGCCGAGCAGTTCATGCGGCAGATGCGCCCAGTGCGCGGTCATGAAGTCCTGGGTCTGCACCGCCCGCAGCGCCACCACGTGCTCGTAGGTGCGACCGTCGCCCATCACGCCCACCGAGCGCACCGGCAGGAAGACCGCAAAGGCCTGCGAGGTGAGGTCATACCAGCTGGTGCCGACCTGCCCGGACTCGACGAGACCCGCGGCCACATCGCGTTCAGTGGCCGCGGTGGCGCGCAGCTCATCGATGAAGATCGCATCGGCCCGCCGCAGCAGGCTGGCGTACTCGGCCTTCACCTCGCCCAGGATGCGCACCCCCAGGCCCGGTCCCGGGAAGGGATGGCGGTAGACCATTTCTCGCGGCAGGCCCAGCGCCACGCCGAGCTCGCGCACCTCGTCCTTGAAGAGCTCGCGCAGCGGCTCCAGCAGCTTCAGGCGCATCGAGGCCGGCAGGCCACCGACATTGTGGTGCGACTTGATGGTGTGCGCCTTCTTCTTGGCGCCGGCCGATTCGATCACATCGGGGTAGATGGTGCCCTGCGCCAGCCAGCGGGCATCGGTCTGGCGATCGGACTCGCGCTGAAAGACCTCGACGAACTCGGCGCCGATGATCTTGCGCTTGGCCTCGGGATCGGAGACCCCGGCCAGCCGCGACATGAAGGCATCGGCGGCATCGACATGGACGACCTTGACGCCGAGGTGCTGGGCGAAGGTGCGCATCACCTGCTCGGCCTCGTTCAGGCGCAGCAGCCCGTGATCGACGAACACGCAGGTGAGCTGCGCGCCGATGGCGCGATGGATGAGCGCCGCCGCCACCGAGGAATCGACGCCGCCTGACAGGCCCAGGATGACCTGATCGGCGCCCACCTGGGCGCGGATGCGACCGAGCGCCTCGTCGATGAAGCCGGGCATGGTCCAGTCGCCGCGCGCCGCGCAGATCTCGCGCACGAAGCGGCGCAGGATCGCCCTGCCCTGCCGGGTGTGGGTGACCTCGCTGTGCCACTGCATGCCGTACCAGTGCCGAGCCTCATCGGCCATGCCGGCGATCGGGCAGCTCTCGGTGGATGCCATGAGCCGGAAGCCTTCCGGCATGCGCACCACCTTGTCGCCGTGGCTCATCCAGACATCGAGCAGGCCGTGGCCCTCGGCGTTGGTGTGGTCCTGGATACCCTCGAGCAGGCGGGTGTGGCCGCGGGCGCGCACCCGGGCGTGGCCGAACTCGCGCACGCTGCCAGCCTGCACCTCACCGCCAAGCTGGGCAGCCATGGTCTGCATGCCGTAGCAGATGCCGAGCACCGGCACACCAGCCTCGAACACCGCCTGCGGGGCCCGCGGCGAGCCGGGCTCGGTGACCGAACTGGGACCGCCCGAGAGGATGATGCCCTTGAGCGAGCCGTCAGCCCGCCACGCGGCGAGCACCGGCTCGAGCTCATCGAAGGGATGGATTTCGCAGTAGACCTCGCACTCGCGAACCCGGCGAGCGATGAGCTGCGTGACCTGCGAGCCGAAATCGGCGATGAGGATCCGGTCGTGCATGCCGGATCAGTCGATGTGGTAGTTCGGGGCTTCCTGCGTGATCTGCACATCATGGACATGCGACTCGCGCATGCCGGCCGATGTGATCTCGACGAAGGACGGGCGGGTGCGCATGGTCTCGATGTCGCGGCAGCCGCAGTAGCCCATGCTGGCCCGCAGGCCGCCGCAGAGCTGATACACGATGGCCACCACCGAGCCCTTGTAGGGCACCCGGCCCTCGATGCCCTCGGGCACAAGCTTGTCGGCGTTGGCGGAAGAGTCCTGGAAGTAGCGGTCGGCGGCGCCCTCCTGCATGGCGCCCAGCGAGCCCATGCCCCGGTAGGCCTTGTACGAGCGACCGTGCAGCAGCACCACCTCACCTGGTGCCTCTTCGGTGCCGGCGAACATGGAACCCATCATGACGGTATCGGCGCCTGCGGCGATGGCCTTGGCGACATCGCCCGAGTAGCGGATGCCGCCGTCGGCGATCATCGGCACCCCCGTGCCCGCAAGCGCGCCAGACACATCGGAGATGGCCGAGATCTGGGGCACGCCCACACCGGCCACGATCCGGGTGGTGCAGATGGAGCCGGGGCCGATCCCGACCTTGACCGCATCAGCGCCGGCCTCGACCAGCGCGCGGGCCGCCTCGGCGGTGGCAATGTTGCCGCCGATGACATCGATGGCGGGGTACTGACGCTTGATCTCGCGAACCCGGTCGATCACGCCGCGGGTATGGCCATGCGCGGTGTCGACCACGATGGCATCGACGCCCGCACGCACAAGGCGCTCGACCCGCTCTTCACTGTCGCCGCCCACGCCCACCGCAGCGCCCACGCGCAGCTTGCCGCTGGCGTCCTTGGCGGCGTTGGGGTGCTCGGTGGCCTTCATGATGTCCTTGACCGTGACCAGCCCGCGCAATTCGAAGGCCCCATTGACCACCAGCACCCGCTCCAGGCGGTGCTGGTGCATCAGCGCCTGCGCCTCATCGAGCGTGGCGCCCTCGGGCACGGTGATCAGCCGCTCGCGCGGGGTCATGATGGTGCTCACCGGCTCGTCGAGCCGGGTTTCGAAGCGCAGGTCACGGTTGGTGACGATGCCCACCACCTTGCCCCCTGCCAGCACCGGCAGACCCGAGATGCGGTGCTGCCGGGTGAGCGCGATGACCTCGCGCACCCGCATGTCAGGCGTGATGGTGATCGGATCAGAGAGCACGCCCGACTCGTAGCGCTTGACCCGAAGCACCTCGGCGGCCTGCGCCTCGGGCGAGAGGTTCTTGTGGACGATGCCGATGCCGCCCTCCTGAGCCATGGCAATGGCCAGCGGGGCCTCGGTGACGGTATCCATGGCCGCCGACAGCAGCGGGATATTGAGCGCGATCCGCCGTGACAGACGGGTCTTGAGCGAGGTGTCGCGAGGGAGGATGTCTGAGTACGCGGGAACGAGCAGGACGTCGTCGAATGTCAGCGCCTTCTTGGTCAGTCGCATGGCTTGTCCGCGTCGCAAAACGCCATTATACCGTCGGCGCCTGCACGCGATCCGGCAGCCGCCGCCCGCCGGCGGGCCCGCTCCGTTCGTCGCGACGCCATGAGCCTGCCGGCCCGAGCTCACCACAATCATCGGATGAGCCCCCGACTCGCCCTCTCCCGCGTGATGTGCCTGCTGGGCCTCGCCACGCTGCTCGTCGCGCCTGCTGCCGCCCAGTACCGATGGGTGGATGAGA
>CAIZPE010000347.1 GCA_903934795.1 uncultured bacterium
GCCCGACCTGGTGCGCGAGGCCCGCCGCCACTGGGGCGTCGAGAACAACATCTACCAGCTCTGGCACCGCGGCTATGTGGCGGTGCGCGGTGGCGCGCAGGACTGTCCCTACACCTTCAAGCAGGACAGGGTGAACGGCCGCTCCCGGCTGCCCTGAACACGGCCCTTTTTTTCCTGGACTCCGTCATGAGCACCTCCGCCTCCGTCGCGCTGCCCTGCGTCGCCGCCGACCCCTACCCCTGGCCCTTCGATGCCGACCTGCGCCCGGCCAACACCGCCCTGGTGGTGATCGACATGCAGACCGACTTCTGCGGTGTGGGCGGCTATGTCGACAAGATGGGCTATGACCTGAGCCTCACCCGTGCGCCGATCGAGCCGATCCGCCGCGTGATGGCCCGCATGCGTGCGCTCGGCTTCACGATCATCCACACCCGCGAAGGCCATCGGCCCGATCTGTCGGACCTGCCTGCCAACAAGCGCTGGCGCTCGCAGCGCATCGGCGCGGGCATCGGTGATGCCGGCCCCTGCGGCCGCATCCTGGTGCGGGGCGAGCCGGGCTGGGAGATCATCCCCGAGCTCGCGCCGGCGGCCGGCGAGGTGATCATCGACAAGCCCGGCAAGGGCTCGTTCTGCGCCACCGACCTGGAACTGGTGCTGCGCACCCGCGGCATCCGCAATCTGATCCTCACCGGCATCACCACCGATGTCTGCGTCCACACCACCATGCGCGAGGCCAATGACCGCGGCTTCGAGTGCCTGATGCTCGAGGACTGCACCGGTGCCACCGATCTCGGCAACCACCTTGCCGCGATCAAGATGATCAAGATGCAGGGTGGCGTGTTCGGCGCGGTGGCCGATTCGGCCGCGGTGCTGGCCGCGCTGGGCTGAGGCCGCCGGCGATGGAAGTCCTGCGGGTCGATGGCGCAGTGGTGGCACCGGCGCGCGCGTCCAGCGGCGCGCTGGCGCTGGCCACCTACGATCTGACCAAGCGCTTCGGGGACTTCGTCGCGCTGGACCGGGTCTCGCTCACCGTGCAGCCCGGCACGGTGCACGCTCTGCTCGGCGAGAACGGCGCGGGCAAGAGCACGCTGGTGAAATGCCTGGTGGGCTTTCACCGGCCCGATGGCGGCAGCATCCTCATCGAAGGCCGCGAGACCGAGATCGCCTCGCCTCAGCGCGCGCGCGAGCTCGGCATCGGCATGGTCTACCAGCACTTCACCCTGGTGCCCTCGATGACCGTCGCCGAGAACCTCGCCCTGGCCCGCGGCGGCCTGCCGGCCCGCATCGACTGGCGCCGTCAGCGCGCCGAGCTCGACGACTTCCTGGGCAGCGTGCCTTTCCGGGTCGACCCTGATGCCCGGGTGGCCGACCTGTCCGCGGGCGAGAAGCAGAAGACCGAGCTGCTCAAGCAGCTCTATGCCCGCAACCGTTTTCTCATCCTCGACGAGCCCACCTCGGTGCTCACCCCCGAGGAGGCCGACGAGCTGCTGAGTTCGGTGCGCGATCTCGCGCACGGCGGGCGCATGACCGCGCTGCTCATCACCCACAAGTTCCGCGAGGTCGAGCGTTTCGCCGACGAGGTCACCGTGCTGCGCCGCGGTCAGCTCGCCGGCGCCGGCCGGGTGGCCGAGATGGATGCCGACCGTCTGGCCACGCTGATGGTCGGCCAGTCGCTGGCGGGTGCCACGGCGCGCCGACCCGCCCCGGTTCAGTCGCACGCCGCCGCCCAGGCGGGTGAGCCGCCGACTGCCGCGGGTTCCGCGGCCAGCGCTGCCGTGGGCTCGTCCGCCGCATCCTTGCCGCTCGCGGTGCACGGTCTGGCGGTGAACAACGATCTCGGTCTGCCGGCCGTGCGCGGCCTGGACCTGCGGGTGGCCGCCGGCAGCATCGTTGGTGTGGCCGGCGTGTCCGGCAACGGTCAGCGTGAGCTGGTGCAGGCGCTCACCGGTCAGCGCGCGCGCGCCGCCGGCGAGGTGCGGGTCTTCGGCGAGCCGTTCCGGGCGAGCCGGGCCGATTACCTGCGTCACCGGGTGGCGGCGCTGCCCGAGGAGCCGCTGCACAACGCCTGCGTGCCGGGCATGTCGGTGGCCGGCAACCTCGCCCTGCGTGACTTCGATCGCGCGCCCTGGTCGGTGGGCGGCTGGCTGCGGCCGGCGGCGTTTCGCAGCGCCGCCGAGCAGGCGATCGAGGCCTTCCGCATCAAGACCCGCGGCCCCGACGAGCCGATCGAGCGGCTCTCCGGCGGCAACATCCAGCGCGCGGTGCTCTCGCGCGAACTCTCCCGCGATGCCCGGCTGCTGATCGTGATGAACCCGGTGTTCGGCCTCGACTTCCAGGCCTCGGCCGAGATCCACCAGCGGCTGCGCGACGCCCGGGAGTCGGGCTGCGCGGTGCTGCTGGTGAGCGAGGACCTCGACGAGCTGCTCGAGCTCTCCGACCGCGTGCTCGTCATCAATGGCGGGCGCATCGTGCTCGAATCCCTGCAACCCGAAGCCGATCGGGACCGCATCGGCAAGGCCATGGGTGGACATGCCTGATCCGAACGCCTGGCGGGAAGTGTCCGCCCGTCCCTCGCCCTTCCGGTTCCGGCCGGCTCGCACCGCATTGATGATGATCGACATGCAGCGCGACTTCCTCGAGCCCGGCGGCTTCGGCGAGTCGCTCGGCAACGATGTCTCGCACCTGCGCGCGGCGGTCGCGCCCGCGCGGGCGCTGCTCGACTGGGCGCGCGCGCAGGGCCTGCGCATCGTGCACACCAAGGAGTGCCACCGGCCCGATCTGTCGGACTGCCCGCCGGCCAAGCGCGAGCGCGGACTGCCCAGCCAGCGTATCGGCGACCCGGGACCGATGGGCCGCATTCTCATCGACGGCGAGCCGGGCAGCGATTTCATCCCCGAGCTCTCGCCGCTGCCCGGCGAGTGCGTGCTGGCCAAGCCGGGCAAGGGCGCCTTCTACGGCACCGAGCTCAGCCGGCTCCTGACCGACTGGGGCGTTGAGCGGCTGATCTTCGCCGGTGTGACCACCGAGGTCTGCGTGCAGTCCACCATGCGCGAGGCCAACGACCGCGGCTATGACAGCCTGCTGGTGTCGGACGCCACCGCGAGCTACTTTCCGCATTTCCGCGACAGTGCGATCGAGATGATCGTCGCGCAGGGTGGCATCGTGGGCTGGGCGGCGCCTTTCGCGCTGCTGCAGGCGGCCGGCTGAGCCGGGAGCGTCCGCCGCCGGCGCGTGGCCGCTTATGCGCGGCCGCACCATGCATAGTGCCAAACGGTCTTTGGCCAGGCACGCGGCGCGCCGCACAATCCGCGGCTTCCTCATCCTGCGGCTCCCATCGTGAATTTCCAGCAGTTGCGATCCGTGCGCGAGACCGTGCGTCGCGGCTTCAACCTGACCCAGGTCGCGCAGGTGCTGCACACCTCCCAGCCCGGCGTCAGCCGCCAGATCCGCGAGCTCGAGGATGAGCTCGGCATGGCGCTCTTCCACCGGGCCGGCAAGCGCCTCACGGGGCTTACCGGCCCGGGCGAGGCGGTGCTGCCGATCATCGAGTCGCTGCTGCAGCAGGCCGAGAATCTGCGCCGGGCTGGCGAGGATTTCGCCGCGCAGGGCCGGGGCACGCTGACCATCGCCGCCACCCACTCGCAAGCGCGCTACGCGCTGCCCCAGGCGGTGCGTGACTTCAGCGCCGCGCATCCCGAGGTGGCGCTGCACATCCACCAGGGCTCGCCGCGCCAGATCGCGCAGTGGCTGATCGACGGTGATGCCGACATCGGCATCGCCACCGAGGCTCTCGCCGAGTTCCCCGAGCTTGCCGCGCTGCCCTGCTATCGCTGGACCCACTCGGTGATCGTGCCGCGCGGCCATCCCCTGGCGCTGGCGCAGGCCCGTGGCGAGGCGCTCACGCTGGCGCGTCTGGCGGACTTTCCGATCGTCACCTATGAAACCGGCTTCACCGGGCGCCGGCACATCGACGATGCCTTCCGCCGTGCCGGCCTGCCCCTGAACATCGTGCTCTCGGCCATGGATGCCGATGTGATCAAGACCTATGTCGAGCTCGGCATGGGGGTGGGCATCATTGCCGCGATCGCGCACGACGAGGCGCGCGACACCGCGCTGTCGGCCATCGATGCCCGGCACCTCTTCGCGGTGAACCTCACCCGGCTCGCGGTGCGCCGCGGCAGCTATCTGCGCGACTATGTCTATGCCTTCATCGCGCAGTTCGCGCCCACGCTGGGGCGGGCGGTGGTCGAGGCGGCCATGACCGACCCGCCCTCGGCGGAATGATCGTCCGCGGGCGCGTGACCGGTCGCCGCGGCGCCGCCCGACCGGACCGCGCGTTCCGCCCCGGCCGCGGACCCCGCCGGCTTGCCCCCCGGCGCTGCCCGGCGTAGCGTGGCCGGCATGACAGCCAACCCTGCCTCTGCGCCCCGGCCCGCGTCGGTGCCGCCCGCGCGCCTCAGCCCCGCCCAGCTCCAGACCTGGCTCACCGATGGCGGCGAGATCGCGCTGCTCGATGTCCGCGAGACCGGCGTCTACGCCCATGGTCACCTGCTGCTCGCGGCATCGGCGCCGGCCTGGCGACTGGGCCTGCTGATCGACCGCCTGGTGCCGCGGCGCGACACCCGGGTGGTGCTGGTCGATGGCGATGGGTCGCGGGTCGACGAGGCCGCTGCCACGCTGCGCTCGCTGGGCTGGACGAGCGTGTCGGCGCTCGACGGCGGCACGCAGGCCTGGGTCGCCTGGGGCGGCGAACTGTTCAGCGGCACGAATGTGCCGAGCAAGGCCTTTGGCGAGCTGATCGAGCACCAGCACCACACCCCGTCCATCGATGCCGACGAGCTCGCCCGGCGACTGGCCGACGGCGAGAACCTGGTGGTCGTCGACAGCCGTACCCCCGAGGAGTTCGCGCAGTTCAGCCTGCCCTTCGCGCACAGCCTGCCGGGTGGCGAACTCGTCTACCGCATTGGCGAGCTTGCCCCCGATCCGGCCACCCTGGTGGTGGTCAACTGCGCCGGTCGTACCCGCAGCATCGTCGGCGCCCAGACCCTGATCGATGCCGGCATTCCCAACCCGGTGGTCTCGCTGCGCGACGGCACCATGGCCTGGCTGCTGGCGGGGCGCGAACTCGCCCGTGGGCGGCGCGCGGCGCTGCCCGAGCCGGGTGCCGGGAGCCTCGCGCAGGCCCGTGACCGCGCGCAGGCGATGGCGGGTCGCGCCGGCGTGGGCTGGGTGGATGATGCCGTGCTCGCCCGCTGGCAGCAGGAGGCCGATCGCACCCTCTACCGATTCGATGTGCGCACCCGCGAGGAGTACCAGACCGCTCACCTCGCGGGCTGGCGATGGGCTCCGGGTGGCCAGCTGGTGCAGGCCACCGATGAATTCATCGGCACCCGCGGTGCGCGCATCGTGCTGGCAGACCACGACGGCGTGCGCGCCCTGAGCGCGGCCGCCTGGCTGGCGCAACTCGGCGTCGGCGAGGTCTGGCTGTATCGGCCCGCGGCCGATGCGCCCCGGGTCACCGGGCCCGAGCCCCTGCAGGTGCTGCGGCCTCATCCCGCAGTGCCTTGCGTGTCACCGGCGCAGGCCGCGGCCTTGCTGGCCGAGGGCTCGACGCTGGCCTTCGATGTCGATCGGCGCGCGCCCTACGAGCGGCGGCATGTGGCGGGTGCGCGCTTCTGCGTGCCCGATCGCCTGAGCGAGTTCCTTGCCGATGCGCCGCCGCAGGCCACGATCCTGATCGCGTCGGCCGACGGTGTCCTGGCCGGGTTGGTGGCAGCCGAGCTGGTGGCCCGCACCGGGCGCGATGCGCGGGCGATTGCCGGTGGCACCCAGGCCTGGGTGGCCGCCGGCCTGCCCGTTGGCAGCGGCGACCGGGGAGTGCTCAGCGGCGACGATGATCACTGGTTCAGCCCCTACGCCCACCGCGATCTCGCCCGGCGCGACGCCGCCTTCCGCGTGTACCTCGACTGGGAGCTTGGTCTGGTGGCCCAGCTCGAACGCGATCGCACCCACGCCTTTCGGCTCGGCTGAACCGCGGGGTCCGGGCCTCGCCAAAAAAATACGGCCGTCGATGGCATGCGCCAAGGACGGCCAAGGGGGGAAGCCGTGATGCCGATGTCAGGCAATCCAGCCGGGGCAGCCACCCCGACCGGGTGCCCGCCGACCCGGGGCCGGGGCGCGCAACGCGCCGCCGGGAGTCCCGAGCCCGCAGGCTTGCGTGTCGGTCGGGCAGGGTTGCCCGACCTTTCAATGTCTCAGACCGCTTCGGCGAGTGCGGCTTTCATTTTCTGCATGGCCTTGACCTCGATCTGGCGGATGCGCTCGGCCGACACGCCGAACTCGTCGGCCAGGTCGTGCAGCGTGAGCGAGCCGCCCTCGCTCTCGTCGCGCAGCCAGCGGGCCTCGATGATCCGGCGGCTGCGCGGATCGAGGGTGGCGAGCGCCTGCGACAGACCCTCGCCGTGCAGGCGGTCGCGCTCGCGGCGCTCGAGCACCTCGCTGGGCTCCGCCTGGGGCGCGGCCAGGTAGGCGATCGGGGCGAAACTGTCCTCGTCGCTCTCGCCGGTCGGCTCCAGGGCCATGTCCTGCCCGGTGAGGCGGGTTTCCATCTCAGCCACATCGGCCGGCTTGACATTGAGCCGGGCCGCGATCGCGTCGATCTCGCCGGCCGACAGGGTGTGCGCATCGGTGCGCTGCGAGCGCAGGTTGAAGAACAGCTTGCGCTGGGCCTTGGTGGTGGCCACCTTGACCAGGCGCCAGTTCTTCAGGATGTATTCATGGATCTCGGCCTTGATCCAGTGCAGGGCGAAGGACACCAGTCGCACGCCGCGCTCCGGGTCCAAGCGCTTGACCGCTTTCATCAGGCCGATGTTGCCTTCCTGGATCAGGTCGGCGTGGGGCAGGCCGTAGCCGAGGTACTGCCGGGACACCGAGACCACCAGCCGCAGGTGCGACATCACCAGCTCGCGGGCGGCGGTCAGGTCGGCATGGTCGCGCAGGCGCCGGCCGAGTTCGGTCTCGCGCTCGGGCGAGAGCATGGGCAGGCGATTGACCGCCGAGATGTAGGCATCCAGATTCCCGACGGGCGGCAAGGCCATCGCAACGCCTTGGGCGCCGGCGGGGACGAGAGCGGTCGGAGTCAGGGTGGCCATGAGGTTCCTTTCGTGGGCGTGCCTTTTGTTGCAACACACAAAAATGTTAGCACTCATGGGTAGAGAGTGCCAATGCTTCCTGACAATCGGAGGCTGGGCGTGCGCGAGCGTTGCGCCGGCTCAATCCGGCGGCCTGCCCGGCCCCGGTTCGGGATGCGGCCCGGAGGGCGACCCAGCAGCTTGAAGCTCAGTCGAGCAGCGCGCTGGCGAACTCGGCGGCCGAGAAGGCCTGCAGGTCATCCAGGCCTTCGCCCACGCCGATGAAGTACACCGGGATAGGGCGCTCGCGCCGGGTGTGGGCCAGGGCCGCGAGCGCGCCGCCCTTGGCGGTGCCGTCGAGCTTGGTGACCACCAGGCCGGTGAGGCCCACTGCCTCGTCGAAGGCCTTCACCTGGGCCAGCATGTTCTGCCCGGTGTTGCCGTCGAGCACCAGCAGGCTCTCATGCGGGGCGCCCTCCATGGCCTTGCCGAGCACGCGATGGATCTTGCGCAGTTCGTCCATGAGGTGGGTCTGGGTGGGCAGCCGGCCGGCGGTGTCGATCATGACCACCCCGGTCTGGCGGGCCCGGCCTGCGCTCACCGAGTCGAAGGCCACCGCCGCGGGGTCGCCGCCCTGCTGCGAGACCACCTGCACGCCGTTGCGCTCGCCCCACTGCGTGAGCTGTTCGCGCGCCGCGGCCCGGAAGGTGTCGCCGGCGGCCAGCAGGATGGTCTTGCCCTCGCCCTGCAGGTGGTGGGCGAGCTTGCCGATGGAGGTGGTCTTCCCGGCGCCGTTGACGCCGGTGATCATCATCACCAGCGGCGCGGCGCGGTCGATGTCCATGGGACGCTCCAGCGGCAGGAGCATCTCGGTGAGCAGGGCGCGCAGAGCTTCGCGCACCTGGGCGCCGTCGGTGAGGCGCTGGTCTTTGACCCGCCGGCGCAGGCCCTCGAGCAGGACGCGCGTGGTCTCGACGCCGGCGTCGCTGACCAGCAGCGCCGTCTCGAGCTCCTCGAAGAGCGATTCGTCGATGCGGGCCGCGCCGAACAGGCCGGCGAGGTTGCCGCTGGTGCGCGACAGGCCTTGCCGCAGCTTGGCCAGCCAGCCGGTGCGGGTCGGGGCGGGCTCGGCAGCCGCGGCTGGCGCCGCCACGAGGGCAGAGGCAGGGGCCTGGGCGGGCGCCAGTGCCTGAGCCGGCGCCGCGACCGAAGGCAGGATCGGCGAGGCCGGGCCCGCGGCTGGCGCGGCGAGGCTGTCGACCGGAGGGGGCGCAGGCTGGGCGGCCGGCGGGGGCTTGCGTCTTAGGAATCCGAACATGATTTCCGCGACAATTCTACCCCTGCCGTCCGCTCACCCTTGCCCGATTCCGCGATGCCCGCCAAGCCCCCCCGTACCCCGCCGCCTGGCGCCCCGCGCGCCGCGCCGCAGCGCGTGCGCCTGATCGGTGGCCGCTGGCGGCGCAGCCTGCTGCCGGTGATCGACGCCCCTGGCCTGCGGCCCACGCCCGACCGGGTGCGCGAGACCCTGTTCAACTGGCTCGGCCAGGACCTCACCGGTCTGGTCTGCGCCGATCTCTTCGCCGGCACCGGCGCCCTCGGGCTCGAGGCGGCTTCGCGGGGCGCGGCGTTGGTGCATCTGGCCGAGACCGCGCCGGCCGCGCGCCGCGCCCTGCAGGCGGCGATCGACCGGCTCGGCGCCGCCGAGCAGGTGCGCCTGCACGCCGGTGATGCGCTCGGCCTGCTGCAGCGTCTGCGCGCCGCCGGTGTGCTCCTCGACCTGGTCTTCGTCGATCCGCCCTTCCGCCAGGACCTGCTGGCCGGCGTGCTGCCGGTGCTGGCGC
>CAIZPE010000348.1 GCA_903934795.1 uncultured bacterium
CTCGAGATCATCGAGACCCTGCGCGGCGAGCCAGCACCCACCCTGCTGTCGCTGCTCGACCACTGCGCCACCAGCGCCGGCGCGCGGCGCCTGCGGGCCTGGCTGCAGGCGCCGCTGCGCTCGCAGGCCGCCGCGGCGCAACGCCACCAGCGCATCGGCGAACTCAGCACGGGGCTGGCCGACGCGCTGGCACCGGTGCTGGCGCGCTGCGTCGACTTCGAGCGCGTAGCCGCGCGGATCGCGTTGCGCAATGCCCGGCCGCGCGAACTGGCCGCCCTGCGTGATGCCGGCGACACCGTGCGCGAGCTCGCCCGGCTGCTCTCGCCGGCAGCGGGCTTTGCCGATGCGGTGATCGCGCTGCAGCCGCCCGACGAGGCACTGGCCCTGCTGCGGGCCGCGCTGCTCGACGAGCCGGCCGCGCTCGCCCGCGACGGCGGCGTGTTCCGCGACGGCCATGACGCGCTGCTCGACGAGCTGCGCGGCATCGATGCCGGCTGCGACGACTTCCTCGCCGCCATGGAGCAGCGCGAGCGGGCCCGCACAGGCATCGCCAATCTGCGGGTGGGCTTCAACAGCGTGCAGGGCTTCTTCATCGAGATCACGCACGGCCAGGCCGACAAGGTGCCCACCGACTACCGGCGCCGCCAGACCCTGAAGAATGCCGAGCGCTACATCACCCCGGAGCTCAAGGCCTTCGAGGACAAGGCCCTGTCGGCCCGCGAGCGGGCGCTGGCTCGCGAGCGCGAACTCTACGAGAGCCTGCTCGAAGCCTTGTCGGCCTGGGTGCCGGCCTGGCAGGCGATCGGCCGCGCGGTGGCCGAGGTGGATGTGCTGGGCACGCTGGCACGGCGCGCGCTTGCACTGGGCTGGGTGGCGCCGCAGTTCCGCACGCTGCCGGGCATCGAGATCCGCGCCGGGCGTCATCCGGTGGTGCAGGCCGGCGTCGAGCGCTTCGTGCCCAACGACTGCGTGCTCGACGAACGACAACGCATGGTGGTGCTCACCGGGCCGAACATGGGCGGCAAGTCCACCTACATGCGCCAGACCGCGCTGATCGTGCTGCTCGCCTACTGCGGCAGCTGGGTGCCGGCCGATGTCTGCCGCCTGGGCCCGATCGACCGGATCTTCACCCGGATCGGCGCTTCCGACGATCTTGCCGGCGGCCGCTCGACCTTCATGGTCGAGATGACCGAGGCCGCCGCCATCCTGAACGCGGCCACCGATCAGTCGCTGGTCCTGATGGACGAGATCGGGCGCGGCACCTCCACCTTCGACGGCCTGTCGCTCGCGCAGGCGATCGCCTCGCGCCTGATCACGCACAACCGGGCCTTCACGCTGTTCGCCACCCATTATTTCGAGCTCACCCGGCTCGCGCAGCGCCATGCCGGGGTCATCAACCGGCATCTTTCAGCGGTGGAGCACCGCGGCGGCATCGCCTTCCTGCACGAGGTGAAGGACGGCCCGGCCAGCCGCAGCCACGGCCTGCAGGTGGCCCGGCTCGCCGGCCTGCCGGCGCCGGTGGTGAGGGCCGCCGCACAGGTGCTCGAGGCCCTCGAGAGCCAGTCGCGGGCCGACGATGCGCAGATCGATCTGTTTGCCGAGGCGGCGGCGCCGACCGAGCCCGCGCCGGCGGAGCCCGAAACCGACCCCGCGCTGCAGGCCGTGGCCGAGGCCCTGCAGGCGCTGCGGCCCGACGAACTCAGCCCGCGCGAGGCGCTCGATCTGATCTACCGGTGGCGGGCGACGCTCGCCGGGGGTTGAGACCGCTCGCTAGTGCAGCCGTGAACGGTCGAGCGGTGCGCCGGATTCGACCTCGTCGAGCAGGCTGCCGAGGTCGAGGCCGCCATCGCCTTCCAGGGCCATGCGCCGCTCCTGCTCGATCTCCTCCTCGGAGGCCTCGCGCACCTCGGTGATGCGAAGGTCGAAGCGCAGCGCCATGCCGGCGAGCGGATGGTTGCCATCGAGCACCACCGACTCCTCGTTGAAGTCGGTGACGGTGAAGATGCCGTTGCGCTCGTCCTCGCCTTCGCCAAGGCTCTCGAAGGTCATGCCGACCTCAAGCTGCTCGGGGAACTCGCCACGGGGCGCAAGATTGACCAGCTCGGCGTCATAATCGCCAAAGCCGTCTTCGGGCTGCAGATACACCGAGGTGGCGTAGCCCGCGTCATGACCGACCAGTGCGGCCTCGATCTTGGGGAACACCGACCCGAAGCCGCCATGCAGGTAGGTGAGTTCGCGCTCGGCGTCCTCAACCGCTTCACCCAGGGAATCGAACAGCCGATAGCGCACCGTGACCCACATGCCATCACCCACGCCCATGCCCTGCTCCCTGTATTCGAGATCGATGCGCAACCACCCACCGCCGCTGGGCGAGGTCAGTGTAGACCAGTTCATGCGTCGGCAGTGGCAACGACGCCCCCTGCTGGTCAGGAACGCCATTCCGGGAATCACCCCGCCGGTGTCGCGCGACGAGCTCTTCGCGATGGCCGGCCGGGACGATGTCGAGTCCCGCCTGGTGAGTCGCCGCGGCAAGCGCTGGCAGGTCAGCCACGGCCCGATCGACGCCTCGGCGCTGCCCGACACACGCCAGCGGCAATGGACCCTGCTGGTGCAGGGCATGGACCTGCACGCGCCCGCAGCGCGCGCCCTGCTCGATCGCTTCCGCTTCCTGCCCGATGCGCGGCTCGACGATCTGATGATCAGCTGGGCCTCCGATGGCGGGGGCGTCGGTCCGCACACCGACTCCTACGATGTCTTCCTGGTGCAGGTGCAGGGCCGTCGCCGCTGGCGGATCGCACCGCCGGGCCCGACGCCCCTGTTGCCCGATGCGCCGCTGCGCATCCTGGCGCAGTTCGAGCCCACCGAGACCTGGGTGCTCGAGCCCGGCGACATGCTCTACCTGCCGCCGCAGTGGGCTCACGAGGGCACGGCCGAAGGCGAATGCATGACCTGCTCGGTGGGCTTCCGGGCCCCCTCGCGCCACGAACTGCTGCGCGGCTTCCTGGCCGATTGCGCCGACGAACCGGGCGGGCCCGACCCGCGGCACACCGACCCCGGCCTGCCTCCCACCCGTCAGCCCGGACGCATTCCAGAGCCGCTCGCGGCCTCGATGTCGGCCTGGCTCTCAGGCTGGCGGCCCACCCGGGCGCAGATCGACGACTACCTCGGTCGCTTCCTCACCGAACCCAAGCCGCAGGTCTGGTTCGAGCCGCCTGCCCGGATGCCGGCGCTGCCACGCTGGTGGGCGCAGGCACAGCAGGCCGGCCTGATCGCCGACCGGCGCACCCGGCTCGCATGGCGGGGCGCGCGGCTGTTCATCAACGGCGAATCGGTACCTGCGGGCGCGGCGACGCGCGCCTTGTTGCGCCGGCTGGCAGACCAGCGCGGGCTGGAGCCGGCAAGGCTGGCCGGCGTGAGCGCCGATTCGGCGCTTGCCGAGATGCT
This sequence comes from uncultured bacterium, assembly GCA_903934795.1. Classification (GTDB taxonomy): domain Bacteria; phylum Pseudomonadota; class Gammaproteobacteria; order Burkholderiales; family Burkholderiaceae_E; genus Quisquiliibacterium. The sequence continues at coordinate 3,445 of CAIZPE010000348.1, forward strand.
GCACGACTGGTTCGCAGCGGGCTGGCTGCAGCTGCCGGCCCGCCACGACCCGCGCAACGATCAGTCGGCGTAGGCGCCCGCAGCGCGGATGATCGGGGTCCAGCGATCGATCTCGGCCTTCAGCCAGCCGCGAAGCGCCTCGGGGGTCTGCTTCTCGGGCGGCACGATCTCCGCGCCGAGTTCGGTGAGCTTGCGCCGCACCTCGGGGTCCTTGAGCGCAGCCTGCAGCGCGCCGTTCAGGCGATCGATGACCGGCCGCGGCGTACCCTTGGGCAGGTACACGCCATGCCAGACCACCACCTGGAAATCCTTCAGGCCGCTCTCGGCGAGCGTGGGCACGTTGGGCAGCGAGGTGATCCGCGAAGGCGCGGTCACCCCGTAGAGCTTGACCGTGCCGGCTGCGATCTGCGGCAGGGTCTGGGTGGTCTGATCGCACAGCACATCGACCTGACCGCCGAGCAGGTCGGTCATGGCCGGCGCCGTGCCCTTGTAGGGCACGGTCACCAGATCGACGCCGATGGCCTTCTGGAAGAGCATGCCGCAAAGATGCGAGACCGCCCCCAGGCCGGCATTGGCCAGGGTGACCTTGTCGCGATTGGCCCGCAGGTAGGTGATCAGTTCCTGCAGGTTGTTGGGCGGGAGGGTCTTGCGTCCGAGCAGGGTCATGGGCACATCGGCCACCTGCCCCACGAACTCGAAGTCCTCCAGGGGGTTGTAGGGCAGCTTGCGATACAGACCCACCGCGGTCGCCATCCCGTTGTGATGGATGAACACGGTGTAGCCATCGGGAGCGGCCTTGGCCACCCGATTGGCGCCGATGGTGCCGCCCGCGCCAGTGGTGTTCTCGACCACCACCGACTGGCCGAGCAGCCGGGTCATCGACGCGGCCAGGGTGCGAGCCAGGACATCGGTGGGGCCGCCGGCGGCAAAGGGCACCACCAGGGCGATCGGCTTGGTGGGATAGGTCTGGGCCTGCGCCGCCAGGGGCATGACCAGGGCGCCGGCCAGGGCGAACAGTGCGCCGCGGCGCACGAGGGAACGGATCATCGCGGGTCTCCTCCGGTTGGGTATGACCGTATTATGTCGGGCCGATGAACCGATCGGACCGGCATCCCTGCCTGGAGCAACGCCTTTGTCCCAGCCCAACCTGCATCTGCCCGACCTGCCGCCCGCCGGCGCCGATCTCTCGGTCTACCTCGAGCCCACCGACTTCCTCGACACGCAGCACCCGGCGGTGCAGGCCTTCGTCGCCAGCGCCATCGAGGGCGCGACCGATGCCCGCGCGCGCGCAGTGGCGCTTTTCTATGCGGTACGCGACCGCATCCGCTACGACCCCTACGGCCTGGTATTCGAGCCCGCTGCCTATCGCGCCAGCGCGGTCATCGCGGCGGCGCGCGGGTGGTGCGTGCCCAAGGCCGGGCTGCTGGCGGCCTGCGCACGCGCCGCCGGCATTCCCTCGGCCATCGGCCTGGCCGATGTGGTGAACCACCTCAATACCGAGAAACTGCGCGAGACCATGGGCACCGATGTCTTCTACGACCACGGCTACACCGCGCTGTTCATCGAGGGCCGCTGGGTGAAGGCGGTGCCGGCCTTCAACATCGAGCTGTGCACGCGCTTCGGCGTGCAGCCCACCGAGTTCGACGGCCGCGATCACGCGCTCTACCAGGAGCACGACGCCCACGGCCGGCGGCACATGCAGTACCTCGCCGATCACGGCACCTGGTCGGACCTGCCGCTGACGCAGATCGTCGCCGACTTCCATCGGCACTACCCCGGCATCCTCGCGCGGGCTCAGGCCCGCAGCGCCGGTGCAGCGCCCGCCGACGATGCCTTCGCCTGAGGCGCCCCGGGAATCCACCATGTCCTTCATCGACAAGCTCGGCAACGCCTGGCGCGGCTCGGGCTCGCTGCTGTGCGTGGGCCTCGACCCCGATCTCGCGCGACTGCCGATCGGCCTGCAGGCCCGCCCGGATGGCATTCTCGCCTTCTGTCGCGCCATCGTCGACGCCACCGCCGACCTGGTCTGCGCCTTCAAGCCGCAAATCGCCTACTTCGCCGCACACCAGGCAGAAGACCAGCTGCAGGCGCTCATCGCCCACATCCACACCCGGCACCCCGGCATCCCGGTGGTGCTCGATGCCAAGCGCGGCGACATCGGCTCCACCGCCGAGCGCTATGCCCGGGAGGCATTTGAACGCTATCGCGCCGACGCGGTCACGCTCAGCCCCTACATGGGCACCGACTCCATCGAACCCTGGCTGCAGTGGACCGATCGCGGGGTGATCCTGCTGTGCCGCACCTCCAACAGCGGCGGCGCCGACCTCCAGTCGCTGGAGGTCGCGCCCGGCGAGCGGCTCTACGAGCGGGTGGCGCGCCTTGCGGCCGAGCGCTGGAACCCGCACGGCCAGACCGCGCTGGTGGTGGGCGCCACCGTGCCCGAGGAACTGCGTCGCGTGCGCGCGCTGGTGGGGGACATGCCGCTGCTCGTGCCGGGCATCGGGGCCCAGGGGGGCGACATCGACGCCACCGTGATGGCCGGATGCCGCGCAGACGGGCTGGGCATGATGGTGAACTCCTCGCGCGCCATCCTCTATGCCAGCCACGGCGAAGACTTCGCCGAGGCCGCTCGGCAGGCGGCCCGGGACACTCGTGACGCGCTGCGGCTGGCGGTCGCCAGACGGGTTCGTGGTACCGCGGGCGGTTGACCGGCCGCGCCGCGCCTTCCTACACTCGACAGGCCCCGCAACGCCCTCGCCGGCCGGGTCCGCCGGCAGCCCGTCCCGCGCGGAGGAATCATGCGAATCCTGCTGGCCGAAGACGATGCCGTGCTCGCCGACGGCCTGTGCCGCTCCCTGCGCGGCTCGGGCAATGCCGTCGACCATGTCGCTGACGGCAGTCAGGCCGATGCCGCCCTGGCCCTGCATGACTACGACCTGCTCATCCTGGACATCGGCCTGCCGCTGATGAGCGGCCTCGAGGTGCTGCGCCGCCTGCGGGCACGCAACCAGGGCGTGCCGGTGCTGATCCTCACCGCCGCCGACTCGGTGGCGCAGCGGGTCCAGGGCCTCGACCTCGGCGCTGACGACTACATGGCCAAGCCCTTCGCCCTGAGCGAGCTCGAGGCCCGGGTGCGCGCGCTGGCCCGCCGTCGCGCCGGAGCGAGCTCCTCGCAGCTGCGCTGCGGGCCGCTGCTCTACGACCAGACCGGGCGCATGGCCTTCCTCAACGAACAACCGCTCGAGCTCTCGGCGCGCGAGGTGGGCCTGCTGGAGATCCTCCTGCAGCGCACCGGCCGGCTGGTGAGCAAGGAACAGATCGTGAGCCACCTCTGCGAATGGGGCGAGGAGGTCAGCCACAACGCGATCGAGGTCTACATGCATCGCCTGCGCCGCAAGATCGAGGGCGGCGGCGTGCGCATCGCCACGGTGCGCGGGCTTGGCTACTGCCTGGAGCGGCCCGCCGACGGCAAGCTTGCCGGATGAGTCATCCGATGCCGGGCTCTGCGCGCCCGGACCCTGCCGCCAGAGGCAAGCCCTCGTCGGACACCGGATCGGTGTTCCGAGACCTGCTCTCCACCCACGAGTCCGCGCCGCGTCCGGCGCTGCCACCGACAGCGCCCTCGCCGGGTCGGCTGATCAGCGCCGCGCCTGCCGACCCCCTGGAATCTGCCGGTCAACGCTCCCTGTTCGGGGAGATCCTCGACTGGATGCTGGCGCCGCTGCTGCTGCTGTGGCCGCTGTCGGTGGCGGTGACCTTCGTGGTTGCCCGATCGCTGGCCGATGCGCCCTTCGATCGCGCGCTGGTCGACCATGCCACGGTGCTCGCGCAGCAGGCGCGCGTCTACATGGAAGGCGGGCCGCTGCCGCAGGCGCAGCAGTTGCGCAGCCTGCTGCCCCTGGACGGCGACGGCCGGGTCTGGTTCCAGATCATCGCGAGCGACGGCGAGATGCTGCGCGGGGAGGCCGATCTGCCACCGCCCTCGCTCTACGACTTCCCCGAGATCGGCGTGATCAAGCTGCGCAACGATTCGCTCGCTGGCGAGGAAGTGCGCATTGCCTACACGCACGTGCAGGTCGAGGAGACCGAGGGCGCGGCGCCCACGCTGCTGGTGCAGGTGGCCGAGACCGAACAGGCACGTGACCGGCTGGCCAACGAGATCATCAAGGGCGTGATCTTCCCGCAGTTCGTGATCCTGCCCCTGGCCGTGGGGCTGGTCTGGTTCGGGCTGTCACGCGGACTCTCTCCCCTGCAACGGGTGCGCCAGCGACTGCACGACCGCCGGCCCGACGATCTCTCGCCGATCGACCGTGGCGGCGTGCCGGCCGAGATCGCACCCCTGGTGGACGCCTTCAACGAGTTGCTCACCCGGCTCGACGACCGGATCGGAGCACAGCAGCGCTTCATCGCCGACGCGGCCCATCAGATGAAGACGCCGCTGGCCGGCCTGCGCACCCAGGCCGAGCTGGCGCTGCGCGAGACCGACCCCGCCCAGCTGCGCCGCAGCCTCGAGCAGCTCGCCATTTCCTCGGGCCGGGCAGCGCACCTGATCAGCCAGCTGCTGGCGCTCGCCCGCACCGAGAACCAGCGGGTGGCGGGCGGGCTGCAGCCAATCGATCTCGCGCCCCTGCTGCGCGAGGTGGTCACCGGCTGGGCCGATGCCGCACTGGCCCGCGGCATCGACTTCGGTCTTGAAGATGACGAGCAGTCCAGCCCGATCGCCGGCCATCCCATCCTGCTGCGCGAGCTCTTCGGCAACCTGATCGACAACGCCCTGCGCTACACGCCGGTGGGCGGACGGGTGACGGTGCGCCGGCGCATCGACGGCACCAGCACCGTGGTTGAAGTCGAGGACAGCGGACCGGGCATCGCGCTCGCCGAGCGCGCACTGGTTTTCGAACGCTTCTACCGCGTGCTCGGCTCGGGCACCGAGGGCAGCGGCCTGGGCCTGGCGATCGTGCGCGAGATCGCGCAGCAGCACGGCGCGCGGGTGAGTGTGGGCGGCGCCGAGCCGATCGCCCCCGGCAAAGGCGCGCTGGCGCCACGCATCGGCGTGGGCGCGGTGTTCACGGTGCGATTCCCGCCGGGCAGCTCGCCCCAGTCGCTTTGACAAGCCGGACGCCGCTCCGATAGACTGCGCTCCCTTCGGCGCATTAGCTCAGTTGGTTAGAGCGACGGAATCATAATCCGCAGGTCCGGGGTTCGAGTCCCTGATGC
>CAIZPE010000349.1 GCA_903934795.1 uncultured bacterium
CCTGGCTGTGGCGCATGACGCCACGCTGGTGGCGCAGTGCGGGCTGTTCAAGGACCGCTGCAGCACCACGGTGGAATTGGCCGATTGGGTGGCGCTGTACCACGCCGCGCCCGAGCCTTCGGAAGAAGAGCGGGCGCAGCTGGTGACCGAGACCGTGGTGCCGGCCTTGCGTGCTCTGCGCGAACGCCTGGCTTCATGCGAATGGACGAAGGAGGGTGTGGCCGCTGCGCTGAAGCAGACCTTGGGTGAATTCGGCCTGAAGATGCCGGCCTTGGCCATGCCGCTGCGCCTGTTGGTGTGCGGCCGTGTGCAGACCCCTTCGGTGGATGCGGTGCTGGCGCTGTTTGCCCGGGAAGAAGCCCTCAAGCGCTTGCGGGGCGTGTGAAAAACATGCTAGACTAGCGGTCTTGCTTGAACGGTGCGACATCTTCAAAGCTGATGCGGAACGAAGTAGGTTTTGCAGCAGCCAAAAGGGGGTATAGCTCAGCTGGGAGAGCGCTTGCATGGCATGCAAGAGGTCAGCGGTTCGATCCCGCTTACCTCCACCAAGAGACCTTGTCCCGTTCGTCTAGAGGCCTAGGACACGACCCTTTCACGGTTGTAACAGGGGTTCGAATCCCCTACGGGACGCCACCTCGGCGTCTGAGTTTCGCGGCGCGCCGCAATGGCGCATTGACCGCCGCCCGGTTCCCTCCCGCATTTTAAGCAGGCTGTCAGGGCGTCGCCAGGAAACGGCGTTGCCTGCCGACCGGCAATCGGTTCCCGTCAGCGCTTCATCGGCCTTGCGCAGCCATTCAGGCGTGGCCGCGGTACAACTCGGGCTGATCCCGATTGCCCGTGCAGGAAGACCGATGCCCGCCCAGAAATACCGCCTTGTCACCCGCTCCGACTTCGACGGCCTGGTATGCGCCGCCCTGCTCAAGGAGCTGGACCTGATCGACGACATCCTGTTCGTCCATCCCAAGGACATGCAGGACGGCAAGGTGGCGATCAGTCCCCGCGACATCACCACCAACCTGCCCTACGTGGCAGCCGCGCATCTGGTCTTCGACCATCATCTCTCCGAAACCCTGCGCAACGGCGAACGGGCGGCCAACCATGTGATCGTGGCCGAGGCGCCGTCGGCAGCGCGGGTGGTCTACGAGCATTTCGGTGGCGCCGCCACCTTCCCGCGGATCTCGCCGGCCATGATGGCCGCCGTCGACAAGGCTGACTCGGCCGCCTACAGCCTCGATGATGTGCTGCGCCCCGAGGGCTGGACGCTGCTCAACTTCCTCATGGACGCGCGCACCGGCCTGGGGCGCTTTCGCGACTTCCGCGTCTCCAACTACCAGCTGATGATGCAGCTGATCGACTATTGCCGCGGCCACAGCATCGAGCAGATCCTGGAGTTGCCCGATGTGGTCGAGCGGGTGGCCCTGTTCCGCGAGCAAGAACAGCGTGCCATCGAGCAGATCCGTCGCTGCGCCAGCGTGCGCGGCAAGGTGGTGGTTCTGGACCTGCGTGGCGAGGACATCATCTGGGCCGCCAACCGCTTCATGATCTATGCGCTCTTCCCGCAGTGCTCGGTTTCGGTCCATGTCATGTGGGGCCTGAAGCAGCAGAACACCGTGCTGGCGGTCGGCAAGTCGATCATCGACCGCTCGGCCAGCGCCAATGTGGGTGAGCTCTGTCTTCGCCATGGCGGCGGCGGCCATCGCGCTGCGGGTACCTGCCAGGTGGCCCATGACCGCGCCGAGCAGGTGCTCGGCGAGATCATCCAGGGCATCGTCGCGGCTGACGCCAGACCCGAACCGGTCCTGGTGGCCGCAAACTGACCCTCCACGCCGGCCCCTGGCGGCCGGCATCCGGGTCCTCGAGGACCGGGCGCGACCGGGGCGGGGCCTGACCTATCAGCGCTTGTTCGGCCCCATGAAGCCGAACAGGAAGCCCGCCACCTTGCGCATCTGGATCTCCTCGGAGCCCTCGGTGATCCGGTAGCGGCGGTGATGGCGGTAGATGTGCTCGAAGGGCTTGTGCCGCGAGTAGCCGATGCCGCCGTGCACCTGCATGGCCCGGTCAGCGGCCTCACAGACCAGCCGGTTGGCCCAGTAGTTGCACATCGAGACCTTGTCCGAGAGCTTCTTCTCGACCTCGGGGTGGGGCATCTGGTCCATCTCCCAGGCGGTCTTGCGGATGAGCAGGCGCAGCATCTCGCACTGGGTGGCCAGTTCGACCAGCGGGAACTGGATGGCCTGGTTCTCTGCGAGCGCCTTGCCGAAGGGCTTGCGCTCGCGGGCGTAGCGCACGCTCTCGTTCACGCAGTAGGTGGCCGCGCCCAGCGAGCTGGCCGCCTGACGGATGCGGTTCTCGTGCACGAAGGCCTGGGCCAGCGCCAGGCCCGCGCCTTCACTGCCGAACATCGCCTCCTGCGGCACCCACACATCGGTGAAGCTCACCCGCGGATGGTCGGTGGGCATGTTGAAGGTCCAGAGGTACTCCTCGACCTTGACCCCTGGGGTGTCGGTGGGCACCAGGAAGGCGGTGATGCCGCGGGCGTCACCGTCCTTGCCGCTGGTGCGCGCGAACACCGAGCAGTGGGTGGCCACGTGCATGCCGGTGGTCCACATCTTCTCGCCATCGATGCGCCAGCCGGCCACGCCGTTGCGGGTCTCGGGCACCGCGCGGGTCTCCATGTGCGTGGCATCGGAGCCGTGGTTCGGCTCGGTCAGGCCGAAGGTGATCCGGTAGCGGAACTCCAGCGAGCCGTTGATGAACTTCTCCTTCTGCGCCTGGGTGCCGAAGTCGCGCAGCATCACGATGAAGGGGAAGTTGCCGACGATGGAGTGCTCGTTCTGCAGGTCGTTGTGCAGGCCCAGCCCCTTGGACGCGAAGTGCTCGCGGATGACCGCCATCCAGAGGTTACCGCCGTCGCGGCCGCCGAACTCCCTGGGCAGCGAGAACCGGAAGTGCCCGGCACGGTCGGCGCGACGCTTGGCCTCCTTGAGCAGCTCCTCCCATTCCGGGCGCGGCAGGCCGCCGTTGTCGAAGTCGGTGCGGGCCCATTCCCGGCGATGGTCGAAGTAGCGCTCGTTGTCGTCCTGGGCCTGCAGCGGCTTGATCTCGCGCTCGATGAAGGCGTCGAGCTCGGCGAGATAGTCGACCAGGTCCTGCGGCAGGGTGAAATCCATGGATGTCCTTTCGGGAGGTCAGGGAGCCGGCGCACGCGCGCCGGTCTGGGTGAGTTCGGCCTGGTGGCTGGCGTAGGCGGGCTGGTCGATGGCCATCTTGGCCATGGCGTCGGCGAGCAGGTGTTCGAACAGGCCGGGCGCATCGATGGCGATCGATCCGTCGCGGATCCGGTCCGCGAGATCGGCTTCCAGCGCATCCAGGCTGCCGTCATGGCCGAGCAATGCCGCCATGCGCGCGCGCGATCGTTCGCCGGCCGCGGGGCCCTGCTGCATCTCGCGGGCCACCAGGTCGATGGCGTTGGCGGCGACCCGCGCCTGGAACACCAGGTCGGCCGGCAGCCTTGGCAGCGCGGCCTCGCGCAGCCAGCGTGCCACGGCCTGCAGGACGGCATCGCCGCGGGGCGGGTCGATCATGTCAGTTCCTTCCGGCGATCAGGCGCAGCAGATCGAGTTCGCTCTCGGAGACCCGGCGGGCGATCATCGCCCGCTCCACCGAGGCGTCGCGGCCGCTGTCGAACCATTCGAACATGCCGGCGCAGCCCATCCACCAGCGCAGGCTGCCCAGCGCTTCCCAGAAGCGAAGCCGCTCGGGTTCGAGCGGCTCGCCGCCGGCTGCCACATAGGCCTGCAGCAGCGCCTCGCGGCTGCCCAGGCCACCTGCCGGCCGGTCGAGCTGCCCGAAACGCCAGGGCGGCAGGCACAGCCAGGCGAGGTCTGCAGCAGGGTCGCCGAGGTGGGCCACTTCCCAGTCGAGGACCGCGCGTACCCCGTCCGGGCCGATGATGAGGTTGCCGTTGCGGAAGTCGCCATGGACCAGCCGCAGACGGGCAGGCGGCTCGGGGGCATGCGCCTCGAGCCAGCGCATCGCGTACTCGAAGAACGGGCTGGGCCTGCCCATGGCCTGCTGACGCTGGCGCAGCCGGTCGAGCACGGCGTCGTGGGGTTTGGCCGGCAGCGCCGGCAGGCTGGCCGGGTCGACCCGGTGGATGGCGGCGAGGATGGCGCCGAACTGGCCGACGAGGTGTGGCCGGATCGCTGCGAAGGCTTCGTCTCGCAGGATCTTGCGCGGGATGGTCTCGCCGGCGATTCGGGTCATGAGGAAGCCGTCACCGAGGCCGTCTTCAGCCTGAAGGGTGTGGACCACCTCGGGCACCGGCGCGCCGCTGCCGGCCAGGGCGCGAAGCAGATCGGCCTCGGTGCTGAGCGGCACCGACTCGCTGCTGCGCAAGCCGCCTGGCGAGCGGCGCAGGATCAGCGGATGGTCGAGGCCCTCGCCGCGGGCATCGAAGGACCAGGTCTCCAGGGTTGCCCCCGCCGACAGGCGGCGCAGGCCCTCCACCCGCGTGCACCCGGGCAGCAGCGTGGGCAGCAGTGACTGCAGTCCGGCCTGCAGGGCGTCGGCGCGTGAGCTCATGGCTGAGGAAGGGTGAGGATCGGGGCAGGGTGGGGCGGGGGCCGGATGCTGTCAATGCGCGCCGCGCACCGAGCGGACACGCCCGCGCGCGGTCATTCCGCTTCCCGATCGGGGCAGGCAGGGCTCGCCCGCCGCCGAGGGAGCGGCGATGCGCCGCGTGGCTGCGCGCGCTCGCTGCGCGGGTATTCCGTCGCCGAGGGGTGGGCATTGCCGTCGGGGGTATCCTCGGGCCGATGCCGATGTCGTACTTCCATTCCCTCAGCCCGGCCGGTCGGGCGATCTTCTGGGCGGTGTCCTCGGGCATCCTCTTCGCGCTGCTGAACACCCTGATGCGCGCCATGACGCTGCAGATGGACCCGTTCCAGACCCAGTTCCTGCGCTATCTGGCCGGCCTGCTCGTGATGCTGCCGCTGGTGTTGCGTGCCGGCTGGTCTGCCTACCGGCCCAAGGGCATGGTCGGCCAGCTCTGGCGAGGGGCGGTGCATACCGGCGGTCTGCTCTTCTGGTTCGCCGCCCTGCCGCACCTGCCGATCGCCGACACCACGGCGATCGGCTTCACCACCCCGATCTTCATCATGATCGGGGCGGCGCTGGTGCTGCGCGAGCCGGTGGTGCCGGCCCGCTGGATTGCGGCGCTGCTCGGTTTTGCCGGGGTGATGATCGTCGTCTATCCCAAGCTGGCCGGCACGGGCGGGGTCTGGAGTCTGGCGATGCTGGTGTCCTCGCCGCTGTTTGCCGCCTCTTTCCTGATCACCAAGGCGCTCACCCGTCGCGACACGCCTGGCGTCATCGTGGTCTGGCAGTCGATCACGGTGTCCCTGTTCACGCTGCCCTTCGCCGTGCCGGGCTGGCAGTGGCCCACCCCCGCCCAGTGGCTGCTCTTCGGGCTTTGCGGCCTGCTCGGCAGCACCGGTCACTGGTGCCTGACCAACGCCTACCGCCTGGCCGACATCTCTGCCACGCAGGGAGTGCGCTTTCTCGACCTGATCTGGGCTACGCTCCTGGGCCTGCTGGTGTTCGGCGATTCGCCCAGCGCCTCCACGCTGGTGGGCGGCGTGGTCATCCTGGTGGCCACGCTGTGGATCGCCCGTCGCGAGGCCGGTGCATCCCGGCCTGCGGCCCGACCCGACGACTGAGACAACCCCGTCAACCGCCGTTTCTGCCGCCATCGAACCACGCCATGACCGCGAGCACCTGCGACCTCTTCGACGCCCATCCCGACATCCAGTCCTGCGACCTGCCCATGCGTCTGTTCGGTCGGCGGCGCGCCTTCAGCGGGCTGATCCGCACCGTGCGCTGCCGCGAGGACAATGCGCTGGTGAAGTCCCTGCTGTCCTCGCCCGGGCACGGACAGGTGCTGGTGGTTGACGGCGGGGGCTCGCTGCACAGCGCCCTGATCGGCGATCTGATCGCCGGCCTGGGCCTGGCCAATGGCTGGGCGGGCGCGGTGGTGCACGGCGCCATCCGCGATTCAGTCGCCATCGACACGCTCGACTTCGGCATCAAGGCGCTTGGCACCAACCCCCGGCGCAGCGCCAAGGCGGGCGTCGGCGAAACCGATGTCACGGTGGGCTTCGGCGGCGTGGTGTTCACCCCCGGCCACTGGCTGTGCAGCGACGAGGACGGCATCGTCGTGGCAACGCACCCCCTGGGCTGACGTCGTGCCAGACCGGTGGCGGTTCAGCCTTTACCGCGCTTACCCGCCGTTACCGATCACCGACCCCTGATTACCTGGCGGTCGCCCAGACTGTCTCCTGTCGATCGCCGCATCCTGCGCGCGGGCCGATACCCCGACATCCCCAGGAGAACACCATGACCGTCCATACCCGTCCCACCCTTCTTCGCGCGGCCGCGGGCGCCCTGCTGATTTCGGCTGGCGCCGCCTTCGCCCAGTCTGCACCCAGCTCGCCCGTCGCGCCGGCCTCCCCGGCGGCAGCACCCGGACATGAAGCCCGACACGGCGCCGGGCACGAGTCGGGTGAGGAGCATCGCCACGGCCGTCACCACGGCGGTCACGACGGCATGCATCGCGGGATGGGCATGGAGATGGGCAACGGCATGGAGTTCCTGCGCGGCGTTCGCCTGAGCGATGCCCAGCGGGACCAGGTCTTCAGCCTCATGCACCAGCAGGCGCCGGTGATGCGCGACAAGGCCAAGGCCCTGGGCAAGACCCGCCAGGAACTGCGCGCCCTGACGCTGTCCCCGCAGTTCGACGAGGCGCGCGCCAGGGCCCTGAGCGACAGCCTTGCCGCCGGCATCGCCGACATGACCATGGTCCGGGCGCGCCATGCCCATGCGGTGTGGCAGCTGCTCACGCCGGAGCAGAAGTCGCAGGTGGAGGCGCGCCGGGCGCGTGCCGAGGCCGGCGATCACGGCCACCGCCATCTCGCCCTTCGCTGATCGGGGCGTTCAGCCCTGCCGCTGCAGCGCCTGACGCACCAGCGGCAGGGCGTCGTTGCCGAAGTACATGTCAGTGCCGCCGATGAACATCGTCGGCGAGCCGAAGCCGCCCCGCGCGATCAGTTCATCGACATTGCGTCGCAGCGCGTCCTTGATGTCGGCGCGGCCGATGGCCTCGAACATCATCTCGGGCGCCAGCCCGGCCGCGCTGAACAGCGGCGCGAGCACTGCGTCCTGCGAGATGTCCTCGCCACGCCCCCAGTAGGCCTCGAACACCCGCCGGGCGAAGTCGGTCATGCGCGCCGGATCATCCTGCAGCACCAGGCAGGCCCGCATCGCCTTGACGCTGTTCACCGGAAAGACCGGTGGCGGGTTGATGATGCGCAGCCCCGCAAGCGCGGACCAGTCAGCCAGACTCTTCGCCTGCCAGGCCGCCTTCACCGGCACCGGGTTCTCGCGCGCCGCATAGACGCTCGGATTGACGGTGTTGAACAGGCCTCCGACCAGGATGGGACGCCAGCGGATGGGCACGCCGAACTCGGCGGCCAGCGGCTGCAGGTTGTGGAAGCACAGGTAGGTCCAGGGGCTGCTGCAGTCGAAGAAGCACTCGATGGTCTTCATGGCGATTCCTGGGGGACGCAGATGGGTGCTTCGCCCTGCTATCGGAACAGGGCGGGCGGGGCTGGCGCCGATAATAGCGGCTCCAATCTCAGGGAGTCAGCGATGGGACAACTCGACGGACGGGTCGCGATCGTCACCGGATCGGGCCGCGGCATTGGTCAGGCCATTGCGCTGCGGCTGGCGCGCGATGGGGCGAGCGTGGTGGTCAACGACATCGACGAGGCGCCTGCCCGCGAGACCATCGCCCTGATCGAATCGCTCGGCGCGCGCGCGGTGGCCTGCAACGGCGATGTCACCGCGCCCGACTTCGGCACCCGCGTGGTCGACACCGCGGTGAATGCCTTCGGTGGCTGCCATGTGGTGGTGAACAACGCCGGCTACACCTGGGACAGCGTCATCCAGAAGATGAGCGACGAGCAGTGGTACGCGATCATCGATGTGCATCTCACCGCGCCCTTTCGCATCCTGCGCGCCTTCTCCGATCATCTGCGCACGGCGGTCGACGCCGAGCGGCGCGAGGGCCGGCGCATCGTGCGCAAGATCGTCAATGTGTCGTCCACATCGGGCACCAACGGCAATGCCGGTCAGGTGAACTACTCCTCGGGCAAGGCGGGCATCATGGGCATGACCCGAACCCTGGCCAAGGAATGGGGCCGTTATGACGTCACGGTGAACGCCGTGGCCTTCGGTTACATCCAGACCCGGCTCACCAAGCCGCTGGCCGAAGGCGAGGGCGGCAGCATCGACATCCAGGGCCGCACGGTCAGGATCGGCGTGCAGGCCGGTCGCCTGTCGGCCATGAACCAGATGATTCCGCTGGGCCGCGGCGGTCTGCCCGAGGAGGCCGCCGGCTCGGTCTACCTCTTCTGCAGTCCCGACAGCGACTATGTGAGCGGCCAGACACTGGTGGTCAGTGGTGGCGCCTGAGGCGGGGGGCGAGGGCGTGCACCCGCTCGATGCGGCAATCCGGCTCGAGCCTGCCGCCGCCGGTCACCGCCGCCTGCGTGGCGCCACCAGCGAGGCCTACTGGAATTCGGTGGGGCCCTTCGGCGGCATCACCGCCGCGGTGATGCTGCAGGCGGTCATGCAGCAGCCCGATCGCATCGGGCCGCCGCTTTCGCTGACGGTGAACTTCCCGGCAGCCGTCCAGGCGGGCGGGTTCGACATCGTGGTTCGCCTGCTGCGCGGCGGCCGCACCACGCAGCACTGGGCGCTCGACCTCGTGCAGGGCGAGGGCGACCAGCCCATGGCCAGTGCCCTGGTGGCCTGCGGTGTGCGTCGCCCGGTCTGGAGCGATCGCGAGGCCCGCCCGCCCGCGGTGCCGGCGCCACCGCCCGATTTCGGCCCGCGGCCGGGCGCCTTCCCGGTGTGGCTGCGCCACTACCGTGAGCATGTGGTGCGTGGCGGGCTGTTCGGCCCTGCCGCCGACAGCGAGTCGGCCGCCTGGGTGGTCGATCATCCGCCGCGGCCGCTCGACTACCCGGCCCTGGCGGCGATGTGCGATGCCTTCTTTCCTCGCATCTTCATGCGCCATGCCGCACCGATGCCGGTGGCCACGGTCTCGCTCAACGTGTACTTCCATGGCGATGCGGCCGCGATGGCCGCGCAGGCGTGCCAGCCCCTGCTCACCGAGGCCCGGGGACAGATCTACGAAGGCGGGTTCTTCGATCAGGAAGGGCGCATGTGGGGCGAGGCCGGCCGCCTGCTGGCCACCACCCATCAGGTGGTGTGGTATCGCGACTGAGCGATCGCCCGCGCGGTGCTGCCGCGCGGGCGGCTCGCCTCAGGAGGCGCGGCCAGCCATCATCTCGAAGTAGTTCTGCTTCGAGTTCTCGTGCAGTGAGTGGCGCATCTTGACCCAGCCCACCAGTTCCGACTGGCGCATGGGCTTGGCGATGTAGAAGCCCTGCACCTCGTGGCAGCCGAGTTGCGCGAGCGCGCGCATCTGCTGGAGGTTCTCCACCCCCTCGGCCACCACCCGCAGGCCCATGTGCCGGCCGAGGTCGATGGTCGAGCGCACGATGCTCTCGCTGCCGTTGTCGTCGATCAGGCCGGCCACGAAGGACTGGTCGATCTTGAGTTCATGCACGGGCAGCTGCTGGAGCTGCTTCAGGGTGGCATAGCCGGTGCCGAAGTCGTCCACCGACAGCTTCACCCCCATGGCGGAGATTTCGCGCAGCGACTGCAGCGCGGCTGCAGATTCGCTCACCACGCCGCTCTCGGTGATCTCCAGGCAGAGGTGGTCGCCGCTGGAATTCTGCGCCTTGAGGATCTCGCCGATCTCCTGGGCGAAGCCGGGGGTCTGGATGTCGGTGGCCGTGACATTGACCGACAGCCGCACCGCGAGCCCGGCGTCGGCCAGTTCGCGGCCGAATCGCGCGCCTTCCCGAACCACCCAGCGGGTGATCTGACGCATGAAGCCGGTCTGCTCGGCAAAGGGGATGAACTCGGCGGGCGGGATACGACCGCGCACCGGATGCTTCCAGCGCAGCAGCCCTTCCGCCCCCACGATGAGGCCGCTGCTGAGATCGAGCTTGGGCTGGAAGTGCAGCTCGAACTGGCCGCCCTCGAGCGCCTTGCGCATCTCGCCGAGCATCGACAGGTAGCTGCGCTGCTGGCCGGATTCGACGCCGTCAAAGACATGCGAGCCGCTCTGGCGGCGCTTGGCCAGATACATGGCGGAGTCGGCCCGGCGCATGAGCGTGGCCTCATCCTGGCCGTGCTGCGGGAAGATGCTGATGCCCAGGCTGGCGCCGATGTCGATGAGCTGATCGCCCCAGCGCAGCGGTTCGCGCAGCAGCTGCAGGATGCGCCGTGCCACATCCTCGGACACGCTCTGCGGGCCGGGCAACAGCATCACGAATTCATCACCGCCCAGCCGCGCCACGGTGTCGCAGTCGCGCACCGCGCGCTTGAGCCGGCGCGACACCTCCTTGAGCACGGCATCGCCCGCGGCATGGCCCAGCGTGTCGTTGATCACCTTGAAGCGGTCGAGGTCCATGACCATCAGGCCAAAGGATTCGCGCCGGCGCTCGCTGGCCCGCACGGTGTGGCGGATGCGGTCGGTGAGCAGGGCCCGGTTGGCCAGGCCGGTGAGCGGGTCGGTGAGGGCGTGCTCGCCGATGCGCCGTTCGCGTTCGGCGAGGCCCTCGGCCACCGCGTCGATGCGTCGGGTGAGCTGATCGATTTCGTCGGTGCCGTCGAGCGCGGCGCCACGGGGCTTGTAGCGTCCCTCCTGCAGCTCGCGCAGCATGGTCTCGATGGTGGACACCCGCTCATGGAAGCGCCGGGTGCGCCAGCCCGCGAGGGCCGAGGCCGCCGCCACCAGAATGAGCGTCTGCAGGGCGAGCGGGACGATCACGGTCCAGGGGGAGGTGTACCAGAGCCCGAAGCCGCCGGTGTTCAGCGTGAGGCCGAGCAGACCGATCGGGACCAGCAGGGTGGCCACGCCGAGCACTGCCTTGCTCGAGGAAGTCCACTGGCCCTTGCCGCCGAGGAAGCGCAGCATGGGCAGAGACATCAGGCGCGAGAAGGTCGCCTCCATCGCCAGTTGAGCCTGGCTGGGCGGCTTCGGCACCTCGTAGACCGGGCGCGCAGATCGGGCGGAGCCGGATTTCTCCGGGAGGGGGGCGGACGGCGGCATGGCATGATTCTTTCAGACGGCCCGACGGGCTGGCGGGGTCGGCGGACGGGCGGAACCCCTCGCCGGACCAGCGAGCTGCCCGTGACACGCCCTCAACCTTCTGCGGAGCCCATGATGGCACACCCCCTCGATCAGGCCCTGGATTTCACCGACCGCCAGGTGCTGGTGGTCGGTGGCTCCAGCGGCATCGGCAACGGCATCGCGCAGGCCTTCCGGGCCCGGGGCGCGGCCGTCCATGTCTGCGGCACCCGCCCGAGCGCGGCTGATTACGCCGGCACGGCGGGGTCCGATCTCAGCGGGCTGGGCTACTCGGTGCTCGATGTGGCCAGCACCGCCGCGATCGAGACCTGGGAGCCGCCCTTCAAGCGGCTGGATGTGCTGGTGCTGTCCCAGGGCATGGTGCTCTATGGCCGGCGCGAATACACCAACCCGGGCTTTGCGCAGGTGCTGCAGGTCAACCTGAACAGCCTGATGGCCTGCGCCCTGAAGTTCCAGCCGATGCTCCAGGCGGCGTCGGGCTCGCTGATCGTCATCAGTTCCACCGCGGCCTTCCAGTCGACCCGCGGCAATCCCGCCTACAACGCCTCCAAGGCCGGTGCGGTCGGCCTGGTGCGCACGCTGGGCGATGCCTGGGCGCGCGACGGCATTCGCGTGAACGGCATTGCGCCGGGCTTCGTGGCCACCAAGATGACCGAGGTCACCACCGCCAATCCCGAGCGGCTGGCCGGCACCCTGCGGGCGATTCCCATGGGGCGGCTTGGCACCCCGGTGGACATGGCCGGGGTGGCGCTCTTTCTGGCCTCGCCGCTGGCGGCCTATGTGTGCGGTCAGACCCTGCCGGTGGACGGCGGACTGCTGCTGCCCTGAACCTCAGGCCGCGATCGGGTCCAGCGGGTAGATCGGGCGGCTGAGCTTGCGGTAGTGCAGGCTCGCGTAGTCGGAGGTGCACACGCCGGAGCCCGCGCATTCGACGATCGCACGGGCGTAACGGCGCAGGCCGGCGCGCCAGTGCACCCGGCTCTTGAGCATGAGGAAGCGCAGCGCGGCAGGGTCGATGCCCACCGCCTCCAGGCAGCCGATGTCGTGCGGCTCGACATGCTCGCTGATCACCACCACATCCACCGTGCCCACGCGCAGCACCGCCGTGGGCCCCATGTTGACCAGCTGCCCGCGGGCCATCGGCCCGTGGTTGCGGAACTGGCCGTCGCTCAGGCGCCGCACCTCGCCGGTGACGGTGAGCGGCTGGCCGGCCAGACCCACCGAGGGCATGGGCAGCTTGCCGCCCAGAGAGACCGTCACCCGCGCGCCCACCCCGGCGCGGGCCATCACCTGCACCGCCTGCGGGTCGTAGATGGCGAAGGCGGCAGCGTCG
This sequence comes from uncultured bacterium, assembly GCA_903934795.1. GTDB lineage: Bacteria > Pseudomonadota > Gammaproteobacteria > Burkholderiales > Burkholderiaceae_E > Quisquiliibacterium. The sequence goes on from CAIZPE010000349.1 coordinate 12,621, forward strand.
GGCAGGCCGGCGGCGATCAGCCGGCCGAGCACCGTGGTGGTGTCCATGGTGCCGCCCGAGGCGCAGTTGTCGTAGTGGTCGAGCAGCACGATCGGGCCGGTGCCCGGCTCGGTGTCGGCCAGCGCGCGGGCGCGGGCCAGCGAGACATCGAGGTCCTCGAGGCGATAGACGAAACCTTCGCGATGCGCCCAGGCCATGGCCAGCAGCTCGTCGCAGGCCCGGCGAGCGCGGTCGGCGTCGTGATCGACCACCACCGCCGACAGCTGGGCGATGGCGATGTCGGCGTGCGGAAAGCCGGTGAACACGGTGGCGCTCAGCACGCCCTCGGCCTCGAGCTCGCGGCAGCGCGCCTGCAGCGAGTGGTTGGGCTCGTCGTCGGTGCCCTGGCGCATGACATGGGTGAGCATGGGCTTGCCGCCCCAGGCCATGGCCGGGAGCGGGCAGCCCCGCAGCGAGGCGAGGATGGGTCGGGCCGCACGCACGCCGGTCTCGTACATGTCGATGTGCGGATAGGTCTGGTAGCCCGACAGCACATTGGCGTGGGCGACCATCTCGGCCGACAGGTTGGTGTGCATGTCGAGGGCCACGCCGATCATGACGCCCGGTGCCACCGCGCGGATGCGGCGCAGCAGCTCGCCCTCGCCGTCATCGTGGCTGGCGGTGACCATGGCGCCGTGCAGGTCGAGCAGCACCGCGTCGCAGCCGCGGGCCACCGCGGCGCAGATGCGCTCGCAGACATGGTCGAACACCGCGTCTTCGCAGGGCGCGCTCGGGGCGGCCGAAGCGGCGATCGGGGTGTCGATCTGCGCGCCGAGCTGGGTGGCCAGGTCGATGAAGGCGGCGATCGCCGAGCCGGTGCCGCGGTAGGCGGCGATGACCGCCTCGCCCTCGGGCGGCGGATGGCCGCCGCCGAAGCGCTCGAGCGGCGTGGGCACGGGCGAGAAGGTGTTGGTCTCGTGCTTGAACTGGGCGATGACGATCTTCATGACCGGGCTCCGGACGGCGTGATCAGTAGGCGAGCTTCAGGCCCGGGCGGGCCCAGTCGAGCTCGACCAGCAGGCCGGCGCCCGAGAGCGTGACCAGCGCCTTGCGCCGATCGAGGCCGGCGAAGCACAGGTTGGTCACGACCCAGTCCTGAGGCGTGGGCACGAACTCGACCAGGCCGCCCTGCGGGGCGATCACGGTGATGCCGCCCTGCAGGATGGTGGCCACGCAGATGTTGCCCCCGGCCTCGACCGCCAGCGAGTCGTAGGATGCGGGCACGGGCGAGGCATAGAGCAGGCGCCCGCCATTGGGCGAGGGATGCGGCGCGCGGGCGATCTCGCCGGGCCCGGTGACCTCGAAGGCCCACAGCCGGGCGGTCTGGGTCTCGGCCACATAGACCGTGCGGCCGTCGGGCGAGAGCCCCACGCCATTGGAGGTCATCAGGGGATAGACCACCTTCTTCACCGACGAGCCGTCGGCCCGGGCGTAGTAGAGGCCACCGCGGTCGAGGTCGCGCGGGCGTCCCTTGCCGAGGTCGGTGAACCAGAAGCCGCCCTGGCCGTCGAAGACCAGGTCGTTGGGGCCGCGCAGCGGGATGCCGTCGACCTCGGTGTAGAGCACCTCGACTCGGCCGGTATTCAGGTCGACACGCTCGATGCGCCCGCCGCTGTAGTCGGCCGGCTGATGGCTGGGGAACCAGATGCCCTGGCGCTCGACCCAGTCGAAGCCGCCGTTGTTGCAGATGTAGCACAGGCCGTCGGGGCCGATGGCCGCGCCGTTGGGGCCGCCGCCGAGCGTGGCCACGATTTCCTTGCGGCCGTCCCGGGTGATGCGGGTGAGGGTCTGGCGGCGGATCTCGACCAGCACCACCGAGCCATCATCGAGCGCGACCGGGCCTTCGGGGAACCAGAGATCATCGGCGAGAACACGGGTCATCGGCAGGCCTTCCGGAGTGCTGGGGAACGCGGCCGAGTGTACGCGCAAGCCGCGGTAAGCTGCGTTCCATGAACGAGATCATCCTGCACCACTACGACGCCTCGCCCTACGCCGAGAAGATCCGCCTGATCCTGGGCGCCAGGCGCCTGCCCTGGCGCTCGGTGCAGATACCGTGGGTGATGCCCAAGCCCGACCTGGTCGCGCTCACCGGCGGCTATCGCCGGACCCCCGTGCTGCAGATCGGTGCCGATGTCTACTGCGATACCGCGCTGATCGCCCGTGTGCTTGACGAGACGGGGTCGGCGCCGTTGCTGCATCGACCCGACCGGATCGCGGCGCTGTCGGTGGCCGACCTCGCCGAGCGCGAGCTGTTCGGCGCGGCGGTCGGATTCGTGTTCCAGCCGCGTGGCTTCTCCGCGCTGTTCCAGGGCATGGGCAAGGCGCAGATCGAGGCCTTCATGGCTGATCGCAAGGCCATGCGCGCCGGGGGCGCGCCGCGCATGGAACTGTCCGAGGCCACCGGCCTGCTGCACCACTGGCTGCAGCGCGTGACCGACCATCTCGCCGATGGCCGAGCCTTCCTGGTGGCCGATGAACCGACCATTGCCGACTTCGCGGTCTACCACCCGCTGTGGTTCGTGGCTCGCGCGCCGGCACTGGCCACGGTGCTCGGCGAGTATCCCGCGGTGAGCGCCTGGATGGCGCGGGTGGCGGGCTTCGGCCACGGCACATCCTCGCCGATGAGCGCCGAGGATGCGCTGGCCGCGGCCCGCGCGGCCTCCCCGGCCGCCCCGCAGGCCCATCCCTGGGTCGACTGGCACGGCTGTCAGCCGGGTGACGAGGTGATCATCGAGCCCGCCGACTACGGCATCGTGCCGGTGCGCGGCCTGCTCGCCATCTCGGCCCCCGATCGCCTTGCGCTGCGCCGCACCGACCCGCGCGCGGGTGAGGTGCTGGTGCATTTCCCCCGTGTCGGCTACCGGCTTCGGCGGCCCTGAGCCGCATCGCTGCGATACCATCGAACCATGCTCCCGCTCGCCATTGAACGCATCCCCCCGGCCGACGAGGCCCTTCGCCCCGCCATCCGCGAGTTTCTCGCCCGCGAGATGCCTCCCCTGGACACCGGTCTGCGCTCGCGCTCCTGGATGGGCTACGACGCCGAATTCAGCCGCAAGCTCGGTCAGGCGGGATTCCTGGGCCTGACCATGCCGCGCCGCTACGGCGGCGGCGAACGCGGCTACTTCGCCCGCTTCGTGGTGGTCGAGGAACTGCTCTCGGCCGGCGCGCCGATCTCGGCGCACTGGATCGCCGACCGCCAGAGCGCGCCGCAGATCCTGCGCTACGGCACCGAGGCGCAGCGTGAGCGCTATCTGCCGCTGATCTGCCGCGGCGAGGCCTTCTTCTGCATCGGCATGAGCGAGCCCGACTCCGGCTCCGATCTCGCCAGCGTGCGCACCCGCGCCGTGCGCGACGGTGACGGCTGGCGTCTCAGCGGCCGCAAGATCTGGACCACCAACGCCCACCACGCCCACTACATGATCGCGCTGGTGCGCACCTCGGGCGGGCCCCAGGATCGTCAGTCCGGCCTGTCGCAGATGCTGATCGATCTCACCGCGCCCGGCGTGAGCATCCGCCCCATCACCGATCTGGCCGGCGACGAGCACTTCAACGAGGTCACCTTCGACGATGTCCGGCTCGGGCCCGACGCCCTGGTGGGCGTGGAAGGCGAGGGCTGGTCGCAGGTCAATGCCGAGCTCGCCATCGAGCGCAGCGGGCCCGAGCGGCTGCTCTCGTCGATCGTACTGCTTGATGCGCTGATCGCCTGGCAACGCTCCCTGCCGCAGCCCGATCCGGTGGCGGTGGCCGAAATCGGTGCGGTGCATGCCCGGCATGTGGTGCTGCGTGCCATGTCGCTGTCGCTCACCGGCGTGATCGAGCGCGGCGGCAACCCGCTCATCCCCGCGGCGGTCCTCAAGGACATCGGCACCAAGATCGAGCAGGAGATCGTCGAACTGGCAACCCGGCTGGCCGGCGCCGACCCCACCCGCCGTGCGCCCGCCGATGTGCTGCGTGCGCTGGTCTACACCAGCCAGATGGCGCCCACCTTCTCCCTGCGCGGCGGCACCCGCGAGATCCTGCGCGGCATGATCGCCCGTGGTCTCGGACTGCGCTGACCCTTTTGCTGCCTGAGTCCCTGCCCGAGTCCATGACCGTATCCGAATCTTCCGTGCCGGCCGATGCCGGCGATGATGTCTCGCGCATCCTCACCGAGACTGCCAGCCGCCTGTTTGCCGAGGCCTGCCCGCCCGCGCGGGTGCGTCAGGCCGATGCCGACCCCTCGGTGGCCGAGTCGCTCTGGGCGCAATGCCGCGAGCTCGGGCTGGCGCAGGCCTGCGCCACCGAAGCAGCCGGCGGTTCGGCGCTGGGCTGGTCGGCGGTGCGCGGTCTGATCGAGGCCTGCGGCGAGCATGCGGTGCCGGTGGCCTTGCCCGAGCGGCTGGCCGCGCAACTGGTCGGCCGCTCGGCCGGGCTGTCGCTGCCTGATGAGGTGGCGGTCACGCTGGCGGTGGGCCGTCGCGAAGGCGCCGATCTGATCGCCGATGCCGTGGCCGGTGCCGAGCCGGCGGGCCAGGTGCTGCTGAGCGTGGACGGACAGGTGCTGCTGCTGCCGGTGGCCTCGGCCGTGTCGGCCGCGGGCGCCAATTCCGCCGGCGAGGCTCGCCCCGATCTGCGCTGGGCAGGCGCTGCCGCGGCGCTGGCTCAGGCGCCGCGCGCGGGTACCGATCCGCTGCTGGCGCTGGCAGCCATCCGGGTGGCGCAGTCGGCCGGCGCCTTGCGCCGGGTGCTGGCCATGTCGGTGGGGTATGCCAACGACCGTGCCCAGTTCGGCAAGCCGATCGGCAAGTTCCAGGCGGTACAGCAGCAGCTTGCGGTGGCCGCCGAGTGGAGCGCCATGGCCGGCATGGGTGCGCTGCTGGCGCTCGCCGACGATGACTGCGCCCTCGATGAAGACCGGGTGGCGTCGGCCCGGGCGGTGGCCTGCACCGCGGCCGAGGAGGTTTCGGGCATTGCGCATGCGGTGCATGGCGCCATTGGCGTCACCCTGGAATACGACCTGCAGCTCTTCACGCGGCGGCTGAAGGGCTGGGCTGCCGAGGCCGGTTCGGCCCGCTACTGGGCCGGACGCCTGGGCACCCGCGTGGTGGCCGGTGCCGAGCCCCAGGTGTGGGATCGGGTGGTGGCGCTCACCCGCGGCTGAATGCGCCCTGGCTGCGGCCCGCACGGTGGTGCCGGGCCGTGGGCCATGCCCCCGGCGCCTGCCGGTCAGTCAGGAACTTCAAGCCCGAGACGGCTGGCGGCGATCACCGCCTGGGTGCGGTTGTTCACCCCGAGCGCGCGCAGCACGGCGCTCACATGGACCTTGACCGTGCCCTCGGCCAGCCGCAGCTGGCGGCAGATGAGCTTGTTGGGCAGCCCGCGCAGGATCAGGCGCAGCACCTCGATCTGCCGGGTGGTGAGCCCGAGATGACTGGGATCGGTGTGCCCCGACAGCCGGGTGCGTGCCACCCCGCGCGCCTCTTCACGGGAGGCGAGTACCTGGGCGGGCAGGTAGGGGCATCCCGAGGTGATGAGCCGCAGCGCGCCCATGATGGCCTCGCCGGTGTGGGTCTTGGGGATGTAGCCCACCGCGCCGGCCTCCAGGCAGCGCAGGATGGTGGGCGAGTCGGTGCTGGCCGAGAACACCGCCACCGGGCAGTCGGGCCGTGCGCGGCGCAGCTGCGCGATGACATCGGGGCCGTGACCATCGGCCAGATGCAGGTCGACCAGGGCGAGATCGGGCCCGGGCTGCTGGCGCAGCGTGGCCAGGGCCTGTTCCAGGCGATGGGTGAGGGAGATCCTGGCGCCAGGCTCGAGTTCGGCCAGCAGCTGGACCAGGATGGTGTGGATGACGGGATGGTCATCCAGAACGAGGAAATGACGGGCCAAGGGGTATCCTCCTGCGTGTCGCGGTCGATGCGCCGCGTGTTCGAACAAAGTTAGCGCCCGTCGCCCCGCGCTGTAAAGTCGGCCGGCCGGCCGATGTATGCCACCTCAGTGAATGCCGCTGCCTGACGCCGATACCGGCTGGCGCTTCTGCGTCGCCCCCATGCTCGACTGGACCGATCGGCACTGCCGCGGCTTCCACCGCTCGCTCAGTGCCCACGCCCGGCTCTACACCGAGATGATCACCACCGGCGCGCTGATCCACGGCGACGCCGACCGGCTGCTTGCCTTCGCGCCGGCAGAGCATCCGGTGGCCCTGCAGCTCGGCGGCAGCGAGCCCGATGAGCTCGCCCGCTGCGCGCGGCTCGCGCAAACCCATGGCTATGACGAGATCAACCTGAACTGCGGCTGCCCGAGCGAGCGGGTGCAACGCGGCGCCTTCGGTGCCTGCCTGATGGCCGAGCCGGCACTGGTGCGCGACTGCGTGGCGGCGATGTGCGATGCCGTGTCGCTGCCGGTGACCGTGAAGCACCGGATCGGCATCGACCGGGAAGAGTCCTACGCATTCGTACGCGACTTCGTCGGCGAGGTTGCCCGCGGCGGGGCGAGGGTCTTCATCGTGCACGCCCGCAATGCCTGGCTGAAAGGCCTGTCGCCGCGCCAGAACCGCGAAGTGCCGCCGCTGCGTCCCGCGTTCGTGCACCGGCTCAAGCGCGACTTTCCCGAGCTGCGCTTCGTGCTGAATGGCGGCATTGCCAGCCTGCCCGACGCGCTGGCGCCGCTTGGCGCGCCCGGCGGCCCCGACGGCCCCGCGCTCGACGGCGTGATGCTGGGGCGCGAGGCCTACGGCAACCCCTGGCTGCTGGCCGGGGTCGATCCGGCCTTCTTCGGCGCGCCGGCACCGTTGGCCGACCGGCATGCCGCCGCACGCCAGCTCGCCGTCCAGGTGCGTGCCCATGTGGCGGCGGGTGGACGGGTGCGCGAGGTGGTGCGGCACGCCCTGGGCCTGTTCAACGGCCTGCCCGGTGCGCGTCGTTGGCGCCGGACGCTGTCCGACGCGGCCCTGCTGGCCGGCAATGACCCCGGGCTGGTGGAGCGCGCGGCGGCCGAGGTCGTGGCCCCCGGTCACGCCGACGAGGATCAGCTCGCCAGCGTGCGTTCCAGCGCGAGCCGCCCGTCCGCGGTGGCGATGACGATCAGCACATCGCCGGGCACGATCGCCTGATCATCGCTCGGGTTGAATCGCCACCGGCCGGCGTCGCGGATGGCCACCAGCAGCCAGTGCGGCGAGCGGCCAAGCTGGCGCACGCTGAGCGCCGCGCAACCGGAGGGCACCGTCAGCTCCTCCACCTGCAAGGGGCCGTCAGCGCGCAGCAGTTCATCGGCCAGCGAGACCATCTGCGGGCGCAGCATCAGGGCCGCGATCCGTCGGCCACCCGAGAAATCGGGCGAAACGATCTCGTCGGCGCCGGCTCGCAGGGTCTTGGCGACATTGCGCGGATCATGCACCCGGGCGACCACCCGTGCCGCGGGGTTGAGCTGCTTGGCTGACAGGCTGATCACCAGGTTCTTGGCGTCGTCGCCGGTGACGGCGAACACCCCGCGGCAGTGGGCGATGCCGGCGCGCTCGAGCATCTCGTCGTCGGCGGCGTCACCCTCCAGGGTCATGGCGCCGGGGGCGCCATCGCCAAGACGGGCCAGTGCCGCCGGATCGGTGTCGACCGCCACCCAGGTTTGCCGGCCGGTCTGCAGTTCGGCCACCACATGGCCGCCGATGCGGCCGGCGCCGCAGACGATGTAATGGCCGTCGAGTTGCGCGATTCGGGCCTGCATGCGGCGTCTCCGGTAGCTGCTGTTCTGGTTGGTCTCGAGGACGAAGGCCGTGACCGTCGAGAAGAGGAAGGTCATGGTGCCGATGCCCAGCAGCGCGATCAGCATCGTGAACACCCGGCCTGCGGGGCTGGCGCCGAGATCGACCACCTCGGCATAGCCGATCGTGGCCACGGTGATGAAGGTCATGTAGAGCGCATCGATCACCGTGGTGGCCGGCCCGCCGATCAGCAGGTAACCGACCGTGCCGACCGCATGGATCAGCGCGAAGACCAGCAGCGCCGCCAGCGCGCGCCGGGAATGCTCGCTTTCGACGAAGATGGACAGCAGGGTGAGCATGGTCGCCCCGCCCGACGCTCAGTGCGCGGGGCCCGCTGCGAGTCGTCGGGCCCGGGTGTACACCAGGATGGCGCCGAAGGCGGCCAGCGCCAGCACCGCCTCGAGGATGGCCAGCCAGGCCGAGGGCGGGGCATCGCTGGTGGCGCGCACCAGGCCCTCGCAGAGATAGATCAGGATCGCCATGCTCCAGGCCTGGTAGGCCCGCAGCCGACCGGCCCGCAGCGCCGGGATGGCCAGCACCAGGGGCACCGCCTTGAGCGCGAGCAGCGAGCCGCCGGGCCGCAGGGGGGCGAGCCAGAACTCCCAGGCCATCGAGAGCACCGCCAGGGCCGCGAACGCGGCCAGCGTCACGGCGCGCGACAGGCGCAGCGCGCCAGCCTGGGCCGCAGGGGTCGCAGGGGTCGCAGGGACAGACGGGGTCGCAGGGGTCGCAGGGGTCGCAGGCGCTGCGGCAGTCGCGTCGGCGGCGATCGGATCGGTCATGGCCCGTATCATAGCCATGCATGGACCCCCGCCCCCCGATACCAGCCGGACGGCTGCGGCGTTTCGTCGCGCTGGTGGCCGGTCGCGTGGCGCAGCTGCAGCTCACCCAGACCGCGGCCAGCCTCGCGTTCCTGTCGGTGCTGGCGATGGTGCCGGTGTTCAGCATCGCCATCTCGCTGCTCGGGGCCTCGCCGGTGTTCGCGCGGCCGCGTGACGCGCTGCTGCAGTTCCTGTCGGCCACGCTGTTCCTGCCGGGTTTCTCGGAGCTGGTGGTGCGTTACCTCAACCAGTTCGCCTCCAAGGCCGGACAGCTTTCGCTGATCGGCGGTCTGTTCTTCTTCGCCACCGCGTTCACCGCGCTGCTCACCGTCGATCGCACGCTGAACCGGATCTGGCAGGTGCGCCGGCCTCGACCGCTGGCGCGCCGGCTCACCCTCTACTGGACCTTCCTCACCCTGGGGCCGCTGCTGCTGGCGCTCACGCTGCTGGCCAACGGCCTGCTGCTGGCACAGCTGTTCGAGAAAGCCGGCCCGCTGGCGGTGCAGCGGGCCTGGCTGTCGACACTGCCCTGGATCGCCTCGACCATGGTGCTCACGCTGCTCTACCGGCTGGTGCCCAATGCGCCGGTGCGCTGGCGCGATGCGCTGCTCGGCGGCCTCGTCGGCGCGGCGGCGCTCGAGGGCCTGAAGCAGGCGCTGGCCTTCCAGGCCGTCAAGCTGCCCACCTACACCGTGGTGTATGGCGCCTTCGCGGCGCTGCCGCTGATTCTGCTCTGGCTGTTCAGCGTCTGGCTGGCGGTGCTCGCGGCAGCGGTGGTGGTGGCCTGCCTGCCGGCCTGGTCCCACGGTGTGCTGCCGCCCGCGCCGCACGGACCTGCCGCCCGCTATGCCCGCGGGCGCGGTGTGCTGCTGGCGCTGCTGGCGGCGCAGCGGCGAGGCGAGGCCGCGCTGCAGGCCGGCTCGTTGCGCACCCTCTTCGACCAGGATGCCGAGGCTGCCGACGAGACCGCCGCGCTGCTGGCCGGGCTGGGCTATCTGCGGCGACACTGGCTCCTCGGCCGGGATGGCGCTGACGGCGATCCGGCGGCCGACGAGCCCGTCTGGCAGGAGTGGTGGCTGCTCGCGCCGCAGGCCGGTGCGCTCTGTCTGCGCGAGCTGTTCGAGCACTGCTGGCACGGCGACGAGTCCGATCGGGCCGTCTCGGCCGGTGCGCCGGGAGCCAGGGCCCGCCTGCTGGCGCTGGCCGAACTAGACTGCCGACTGGATGCGCTGCCCGGCTGAGACTCAGTCGGGCAGACCGGGCAGGAAGCTGCGCAGGGCGCCGAGCAGGCCTTCGGGCTGCTCGGCCATGATGCTGTGGCCGCAGCGCGGCAGGGTGACGGTGCGGCTGCCCGCCAGCGCCTGCGCAAGAGCGCGGGCTGCCTTCGGCGGGGTCATCTGGTCGGCTTCGCCGAGCACCAGCAGCGCCGGGCAGCGCGCCGCCGCGGCCTGCGCGAGACCCGCGTCATAGGCATTGCAGGCCTGGAAGTCGTTGAGCAGCACGCCCGGGCGCTGTCGCTCCATCAGCCGGCGGGTCTCGTTGAACACGCTGAAGCCCGGGCCGGGATTGCCCGGCCGGTGGGTGACCCCCGAGAACGACCACTGGTTGATCATGTCGAAGGCCTTCGGTTCGTCGTCGCGGGCCGCCTGCAGCAGCGCATCGGAGACCTTCATGGGGAAGGCGGTGCCCACCAGCGCGATGGCCCGCACCGCCGTCGGCGTGGCCCCTGCGGCATGCAGCGCGATCAGCGAGCCCATGCTGTGGCCGACCAGCACCGCGCGCTCAGCGCCGGCCCGGGCATTGGCCCGGGTGACCCAGTCGGCGATTGCGGCGATGCTGGCAAGCGGCGCGCCGGCGCTGCGGCCGTGGCCGGGCAGATCCCAGGCGAGCACACCGTAGCCATGGTGCGCGAGGTAGCGTGACTGCAGGATCCACACGCTGTGATCATGCTGCGCGCCATGGATGAAGCACACCGTGGGCAGGGCCGGGTTGAAGGCCCGGCCGCCGGTGTAGGCGTAGGCCTCGTGGCCGTCGAGCGAGATGCGCATGATCAGCCTTTCTCGGCGGCGCGAAAGGCCCGCTTGAGGTCGGCGATCAGGTCGGCGGGGTCTTCCAGGCCGATGGACACCCGCAGGGTGCCCTCGCCGATGCCGGCGGCTGCCAGCGCTGCCGAGTCCATGCGGAAGTGGGTGGTGGAGGCGGGATGGATGACCAGCGAACGGGCGTCGCCCACATTGGCCAGGTGCGAGAACACCTGCAGCGCCTCGACGAAGCGTCGGCCCGCGGCACGATCGCCCTTGAGCTCGAAACTGAACACTGCGCCGGCGCCGCGCGGCAGCAGGCGCTGCGCGAGGGCATGGTCGGGATGCGAGGCCAGGCCCGGGTGCGAGACACGGGTGACCAGGGGATGGGCTTCGAGGAAGCGCGCGACCGCGAGCGCGTTGGCCACATGGCGATCCATGCGCAGCGACAGGGTCTCGATGCCCTGCAGGATCTGGAAGGCGTTCATCGGGCTCATGCAGGCGCCGAAATCGCGCAGGCCCTCGCGCCGCGCGCGCAGCAGGAAGGGCGCCACCGTGGACTCCTCGGCGAAGACCATGCCGTGGAAGCCGGCATAGGGTTCGGTGAGCTCGGGGAAGCGGCCGCTGGCATGCCAGTCGAAGCGGCCGGAGTCGACCAGCAGGCCACCGACCACCGTGCCGTGTCCGCACAGGAACTTGGTGGCGGAATGGCAGATCAGGTCGGCGCCGTGCTCGAAGGGCCGCATCAGCCAGGGGGTTGTGAAGGTGGCGTCGACCAGCAGAGGTACGCCGTGCCCGTGGGCGATGGCCGAGATGGCCGGGATGTCGAGCACATCGAGCCCGGGGTTGCCGAGGGTTTCGCCGAACAGCAGCCGGGTGTTCGGCCGCAGCGCTGCCTGCCAGGCCGCGGGCTCGCGGGGATCAACGAAGGTGGTCTCGATGCCGAAGCGCGCCAGGGTGTAGTGCAGCAGGTTGTGCGAGCCGCCGTAGAGCGCCCGCGAGGCCACGATGTGCGAGCCGGCGCCGGCCAGCGTGGCGATGGCGAGGTGCAGCGCCGCCTGGCCGCTGGCGGTGGCGATCGCGCCCACGCCACCCTCCAGGGCTGCGATGCGTTCCTCGAGCACCGCCACCGTGGGGTTGCTGATGCGCGAGTAGACATGGCCACCCTGCTCCATGTTGAAGAGCGCCGCTGCCTGATCGGAGTCCTTGAAGACGAAGGCGGTGGACAGGTAGATGGGCGTGGCCCGGGCGCCATGGTCGCTGTCGGGCAGGGCGCCGGCATGCAGCGACAGGGTGTCGAAACCGTGATAGTCGCGTTGGCTCATCGGTCGATGCTAGCACGCGTGTCGGGCACCGCCGGCGTGTGCTTGGGAATCCGGCCGCGGCCGGCGACAATGGCGACTGCGCCCGCGAATCCGACCGTTTCCCACGCCTGATGCAAGACAAGCCCCAGTTCCGGGTCGGCACCGCCGGCCTCGATCCGCGCGACTGCCGGCTGATCGAGATCGTCTTCCGGCACAGCCAGTACAACCGGTTCCTCTATCGGCTGGTGGCCACGCCGCAGCCCGACGGGCTCGACCTGCTCATCATCGGCGCGGCCGATCCAGCCGGACAGCACACCCTGGCGCAGCTGCGGGCCGGCGGCAGGCGCTTGCCGGCGGTGGCCGTGGTGCCCCGGGGCGCGCCGGTGCCCCCGCCGCCGCTCGTGGCCATCGCGCTCGATCGCCTCACCTTGCAGCTGCTGCCGGTGCTCAACCGGCTGGTCGAGACCGAAGGGCTTGCATCGCCCCGTCAGGCCTCGGCTGACGCTGCCGCTCCGGCCACGCGCTCGGGCCCGGCGGCGGGGGCGGCAGGCGCGGCCCCGGCGGGCGCAGCCGGGTCGGCTGCCGCTTCCATGGGCGCCGCGGGTGCTGCCTCACCGCTGCCAGGCGCGGCGGGCGCGCCCTCCAACCTCGTGGCCTTCCCGATCAACGCGGTCGATCCGCCGATCTCGCAGCGGCTGCGGGTGCTGGTGGTCGATGACAGCCCCACCGTGCGCCGCCAGCTCACCGTGGCCTTCGACCGCATGGGCATCGTCAGCGAGGTGGTCGATTCGGCGGCGGCTGCGCTCGAGAAGCTTCGCGAGCAGCACTTCGACCTCGCCCTGCTCGATGTGGTCATGCCCGACATGGATGGCTACCGACTCACACGCGAGATCCGGCGCAACCGCACCTGGCGGCAGATGCCGGTGATCATCCTTACCAGCCGCTCCTCGCCCTTCGATCTTGCCCGCGGTGCGCTGGCCGGTTGCGACACCTACCTCACCAAGCCGGTGCCGTACCGCGCCCTCGAGGCGGCGGTCATCAAGCAGCTGCGCCGCTCCCTGGCCATCGACGATCTCACCGGGCTGATGCGCACAGGCTCCCATCCGGTGGCGCCGGGTGCGCCGGCGGCGGGCGCGGCAGCGGCCCCCCCCGCGGCAGCGCCAGCCGTCGCGCCGGCGTCTGGCGTGCTGTCGCGCCTCTTCCGGCGCTGAGCATGCCTGCCGGCCATCCCGACCAGCCCGCCGCGGCGCCGCGCACCCACCGCGCGCTGGTGGTCGACGATGTCGCCCACGACCGCCGCCGCATGCTGGCCATCCTCGAGCGGGCCGGCTGGCGGGTGCGCACTGCCCGCGACGGGCTTGCCGCGATCGAGGCGGCGCGCCGCCACCGCCCGGACATCATCCTGCTCGATATCGTCATGCCCGGCATGGACGGCTTCGAGGCCTGCCGGCGTCTGGCCGCTGACCCGCGCACCCGCGCCATCCCGGTGGTGTTCGTCTCATCCAAGGCCGAGCGGGCCGACCATCTCTGGGCCCGCATGCAGGGCGGGCGCGATCTGGTCGCCAAGCCCTTCACCGCCGAGGGCCTGCTGGCGGCGGTGAGCCGGCACGCGCCCGCCGTCGGCGGCGCGCAGGCCTGAGCCCGCCATGGCCGACGCCGCCTTTGCCGGACCGCTGTTCGGTGCCCGCATCGGCGGGGTGTCGGTGGTGCTGCCCTCGGGCCTGCCGCTGGTCTATCTTGCCGATGTGCTCGTCCACCCGCTGGCGGGCGCCGCGCCCAGGGTCTGCGGCCTGATGCAGATGCAGGGCCTGCCGCTGGTGGTGCTCGACCCCGCCGGTGCGCCTTCGCCGCCGGTCGCGCGCCGGATGGCCGTGCTGGTGGTGGGCGAGCCGGGGGAGGGCGCGGCATTGCGGGTCGAGGAGCCGCCGTCGCCGATCGCGGTCGCCGAGCCGCGGCCGCAGGCCATCCGTCCCGACTGTGTGTTCGCCGCCGCGCTCGAGCGGCCGGTGGCCGACGCGCTCGACCCGGACCGGACCTGGTGGCATGTCGTGCCCGCGCGGCTGTTCGGGCTGCTTGCCACCGCGGCCGAGACGGGAGCCGACGGATGGCCGACATGACCGGATCCGGCCAGGACTCCCGGTTGCCGGTGCGCCGGCGCTGGCTGCCGGTCGCGGCGCTGCTCGGTCCGCTGGTCTGCCTGCTCGTTGGTGTGTGGCTGCGGGCCGGCATGGCGCGGCCGGTGCCTCGCGAGTTCGATGCCCTGCTGCTGGTGCTGGCCCTGGCCGCGGCGGTGGCGGTGGCGGTCCTGCTCGGCCTGTGGCTGTCGCGCCCTGTCGAGTCGCGTGACGATGACCCGGCGCCCGTCGCTGGCGCCCCGGCGGGCGCGCCGGGGCGGGCCGGCGGCGAACTCGAGGATCTGAACGATTCCGTCATCGAGATCATGCAGGCGGTGGGCACCATCGCCACCTCCAAGGACCTGACCATCCGGGTGCCGATCACCGAGAACGTCACCGGAGCGATCGCCGACGCGCTCAACCTGCTCACCGAGGAGACCCGTCGGGTGCTGCTCAACGTGCGCTCGGTGTCGCGGCTGGTGGCCGAGACCACGCTCGCGGTCAAGGGCCAGTCCGACAGCGCGGGCAAGGCCGCCGCACGCGAACAGCGCGAGGTGGCGATGGCCGCGCAGGAGCTGGCCGCCGCGGCTGCTGCGCTCGACACCATCGCCGCGCGCTCGCTCGCCGGCAATCAGGCGGCGGAGCGCGCGGTGCAGGCCACCGAGCAGGCCATGGCGGCGGTTGCCGAGACCGCCAGCGGCGTGGGCCGTACCCGCGAACTCATCCGAGAGACCGAGAAGCGCATCAAGCGGCTGGGCGAGCGCTCCCAGGAGATCGGCCAGGTGGTGGGCATCATCCAGGGCATCGCCGAACGCACCGGCATCCTGGCGCTCAATGCCTCGATGCACGCCGCCGCTGCCGGCGAGGCGGGCCGCAGCTTCGCGGTGGTGGCCGACGAGGTCCGACGCCTGTCGGAGTCGGCGCGCGAGTCCACGCTGCAGATCGGCCGACTCGTCAACGCGATCCGCACCGAGACCCACGACACGGTCATCGCCATGAACCATGCGATCGCCCAGGTGGTCGAGATCAGCCAGCTGGCCGAGGCCTCAGGCCGCGAGATGGGCCGCAGCCAGGCGCAGACCGGTGCGCTCGCCGCCGATGTCCGCGACATCGCCCGCACCGCGCAGGAGCAGGCCCGGGCGGGCGCCGCGCTGCAGGAGCGGGCCCGCATCATCCAGGAAGCCAGCGCCGAGACCGCCCGTCAACTCTCGCTGCAGGCGGCCGAGACCCGTCGGCTGGTCGACAGCGCCCGCGCGCTGCTCGACGAGGTCGGCGTGTTCCGCCTCGGGGACAGCTGAGCCCATGGCCGACCGCAGTCCAGGCGCCGGGGCCTTCGAGCGGCTGAACCAGGCCGCCGCTGCGCTGCTCGATCCGCTGGTCGATCCCCGGCTGGCCGAGCAGCCGGTGCTGCAGGCGCGCCGGCTGGGCGAGGCGCTGATGCTCTGCGCGCAGGCGGCCGAGCGGGCCGGGGTGCGCGGCTTCAGCCACCTGGCCACGCTGGCGGTGCCGCACCTGCAGACCCTGGCCGGGCAGGGCGCCTGGCTGCCCTGCCGCGATGCGGTCGAGGCCTGGATCGGAGCCCTGATCGCATTCTGCGCCGGGCATCTGCCGGCCGGCGAGGCCGGCACCCTGATGTCGGCTTTGCGCGAACTGCCGGGCTTTCCCCCGGTGCCGCCGCAGTTCGTCACGCTGATCGAGCGTCGACTGGCCAGCGATGCCGAGCGCATCGCCGGGCTGGCTGCCGTGGGTGCCGATGCGGGCCTTGCCGGGTCCGGTCCGGTCGATGCGCGACGCCCGGCGCCTGCCGTTCCCGAGGCTGCGGTGCCGGTGGCCCGCGATGAACTCGACATGCTCGCGCAGGCCCTGCAGGCGCTGGCCGACGAATCGGCCGCGCTGCTCTCGGCGATGCCGCTCTCGGCCGAGGGCCCGGCCGATGGCGGTCGTCGCGAGTGGCTCGACCTGATCGCCGAGCGGCTTCGCCACTGGATCAATGCCGCCGGCTACATCGGCCTGGCACCCCTGAGCGACCTGGTCGGCCTCGCGGTGCAGAGCGTCACCCGCTGGGTCGATCAGGCCGGTCCGGTGGGTGCTGCGGCCGATGCCGCGCAACGCGACCGGATCGCCTGGCTGCCGGGCGCGCTCGCCGATTTCCTGCTCAGCATGGCCGAGGACCGTGCCCGCGCACTGTGCCGCGGGCTGGCCGATCCGCGCTGGCCGGTGGCGCTGGCCGATGACCAGGTCGCGGCCGCGGTCGCGGCCATCACCTGCTGGCGGCTGGTGCCCTCCCGCCAGGTGCAGGCGCGCGATGCGCCGATCACCGAGGATGATCTTTCGCTGCGCGTGCCGGCCGACGCCGACCCGCAGGTGGTGGACAACCTCCTGCGCGAGCTGCCCGGCCTGTCGGCCGGTCTGGCCGATGCGGTGCAGGCCATGGCCGATGATCCCGGACCGGCACTGGCCGACGCGCAGCGCGCCGCCCACACCCTCAAGGGCTCGGCCAACACGGTGGGCATCCGCGGCATTGCCACGCTGGCGCATCAGCTCGAGGATCTGCTCGCCCTGCATGCCCGCCATGCCGGCGACCCCTCCGCCGACTCGCTCGCCCTGCTCGAGGAGGGCGCCGACACCCTGGCCGAGATGTGCGAGGCAGTGGCCGGACAGGGCCCGGCACCGGCCGCCGCCTTCGCGGTGGCGACCCGCCTGGCCGCGGCGGTGGCCGGGCTCGCGGCGGGCGACGGGCTCGGGGAGCCCGCGTGCGAGGCACCCGGGAAGCCGCCGGGCGAGCCGTGCGTCGAGGCCGCCGGCGATGCCACCGAGTCGGCCGAGGTCGCGGACAATGAGCTGGCGACGGTGCTGCCGCCTGCCGAAGCCGGCGCTGCACCACCGTCCCCCGACGAGTCGCGCGACGAGCCGCTGCGGGTGCAGGCGGCTGAACTCGACCGCATGCTCGAACTCGCCAGTCAGGCGGCGATGCTGCTGGCGCAGTCGCAGGAGGAGCTTGCCCGCCTGCAGCAGACCCGCGCCGCCCTGCGCACCGAAAGCGAGCGGCTCCAGGATCTCGCCATCGAACTCGAGCGCGTGGTCGACCTGCGCAGCCTGGTGGTCGACCGCGATGCCGGGCAGGCCGGCTTCGACGCGCTGGAGCTCGACCGCTATGACGACCTGCACACCGTGTCGCGCCGCATTGCCGAGGCGGGCGCCGACAGCCGCCTGATCGACCGCCAGCTCGACCATCATGTCGCCGCGCTGGGCGACGCGATCGGCCAGCTCGAGCGCGTGCAGACCGATCTCAGCGAGACCGTGATGCAGTCACGCATGGTGCCGGTGGCCACCATCGTGCCGCGTCTGCAGCGCGCGGTGCGCCAGGCGGCCCGCATGGGCTCGCGCCGGGTGCGCCTCGAGATCGCCGGTGACGCCACTGCGGTCGATGCGCAGCTCCTGCAGAGCCTGGTCGATCCCCTGGTCCATCTGCTGCGCAACGCGGTCAGCCACGGCATCGAAGACCCGGACGAGCGCGCGCGGGCCGGCAAGCCCGAGGTCGGCACGGTACGCCTGGGCTTCGCCCACACCGGCCGCGAACTCGGCGTCACCTGCCGCGACGACGGCCGCGGCCTCGACGAGGAGCGGATCGTCGCCCAGGCCCGGGCGCGTGGCCTGCTCAGGGCCGACGCTCCCCGACCCGACGCCGCGCGCATCGCTCGGCTGGTGCTCGCACCGGGCTTTTCCACCCGCGAGGCCGCCACCCAGCTCGCCGGCCGCGGCATCGGCCTTGATGTGGTCCAGCGTGCGGTCACGGGTCTGCGCGGGAACCTGTCGCTGGCCTCCGAACCCGGTCGGGGCCTGACGGTGTCGCTGGCGCTGCCGGTTTCGATGGCCGGTCTGCCGGTGCTGGTGGCGCGCACCGCAACCCATGTGCTGGCACTGTCGGTGCGTCAGGTCGAGCACATCCTGCCCGGTGCGCAGCCCCATCCCGATGCCGCTGGCCATCCGGTGATCGACACCCCGCAGGGGCCGGTGCCGGCGCGCCGGCTCGACACGCTTCTCGGCCTGCCCGAGGGCTGGCTGAGCCGCGCCGATCCCGCCCAGGCGGCGCAAGCCGACGCACCGGCACCGGTCGAGGCGGTGCTGGTCGTGCGCGGTCAGGACGGCGAGGCGGTCGCGCTGATCGGTCCGGCGCTGGCCCAGACCCGGCGGGTGGTGCTGCGTCCGCTGCCCTCGTGGCTGCCGCGTCTGCCCGGCGTCGAAGGCGCCTGCGTGCTTGGCGACGGCTCGGCTGCGGCGGTGATCGACCTGCCGCAGCTTCTCGCCGCGGGCGGCATGCAGGCGGCCTCGGGCGGGGCGCCCTCGCTCGTGCTGCCCGAAGCACCGCGCGCACCGCTGTGCCTGGTGGTCGACGATTCGGTCAGCGTGCGCCGCGCCACCGAGGCCTTCGTCCAGGACCTCGGCCTGCGGGCGCTGGGCGCAGGCGACGGCCTCGAGGCGCTCGTCCGGGCGCGCGCCGAGGCGCCGGCCCTGGCCATCGTCGATCTCGAGATGCCGCGCATGAACGGTGTCGAGCTGGTGCGCGCGCTGCGCGCCGATGCGCAGCTGCGCGGCGTGCCGGTGATCATGATCACCTCGCGTGCCTCCGAGAAGCACCGCCGGCTCGCTCTCGAGGTCGGGGTCGATGCCTTCCTCACCAAGCCCTACACCGAGGACGAGCTCGCCGCCCAGATCCGCGCCTGCCTTGAACGGCATCCGGCGCTCGGCTAGCATCGCGGCGGTCACGAGGGAGGGGTCATGCAGGTCAGCGAAATTCTCCGGGTCAAGGGCTCCACCCTGTTCACGGTCTCGCCAGAGACCATGCTGTCGGACTGCGTGATGGTCATGGCCGAGCACGACATCGGCTCGCTGATCGTCATGGATCGGGGTCGGCTGGCAGGCATGCTCACCTTCCGCGAGGTGATCCGGGTGCTGGCCCGGCGCCAGGCCGAACACCGCACCGGGCCCACGCCGCCGGTGGCCGAGATCGTCGTGCGCGATGTGATGAACCCGCGCCCCACGGTGGTCAGCCCCGACACCGATGTCAACGAGCTGCGCCGCGCCATGATCGAGACTCACCAGCGCTATCTGCCGGTGATGGAGGGCGAGGTGGTGCTCGGGGTGCTGTCCTTCCACGACGTGGCGCGCGCGGTGCTCGAGGCCCAGGGCTTCGAGAACCGCATGCTCAAGGCCTACATCCGCGACTGGCCTGCCGAGGGCTGATGGCCCTGCTGCGGCGGCTTTCCGGCGCCGTGGGCGCGATTCGCTAGAATCCGCAGATGCGCATCCTGGTCAGCAACGACGACGGCTATTTTTCCCCGGGCATCGACGCCCTCGCCCGGGCCCTGTCGGCGTTCGCCGAGGTCACGGTGGTCGCGCCGCAGCGCGACCGCAGCGGGGCGTCCAACTCGCTCACGCTCGACCGGCCGCTCTCGGTGCGCCAGGCCGCCAACGGCTACCGCTATGTCGATGGCACGCCCACTGACTGCGTCCATGTGGCCATCACCGGCCTGCTGCCGCAGCGCCCCGATCTGGTGGTGTCGGGCATCAACGACGGCGCCAACATGGGCGACGACACCATCTACTCGGGCACGGTCGCTGCGGCCATGGAAGGCTTCCTGCTCGGCGTGCCTGCCATCGCCTTCTCGCTGGTGCAACGCGGCTGGCCCCATCTCGATGCCGCCGCGGCCAGCGCCGCCGACCTGGTTCGCCGGTTTGCCCCGCACCTCGCCCGCCAGCCGATGCTGCTCAACATCAACCTGCCGGCGCGTCCGGCCGCCGAGCTCGCCGGCATCGAGGTCACCCGCCTCGGACGCCGGCACATGGCCGAGCCGGTGGTGCCGGCCGTCAATCCGCGCGGCGAGACGGTCTACTGGATCGGGCCGGCGGGCAGCGCCCGCGATGCCGGGCCTGGCACTGATTTCCATGCGGTCGAGCACGGGCTGATCAGCGTCACCCCGCTCGATGTCGATCTCACCGGCGGTCAGTGGATGCAGCCGGTGCATGACTGGCTGGCGCGGTGACGCTACCCCGTACCCCCCGCGCCGCGCGTGCGCCCGCCGGCGGCCCCGCGCC
>CAIZPE010000350.1 GCA_903934795.1 uncultured bacterium
GCGCCGGTGACATCCTGGTTGTTCAGTGACAGGATCAGATCGCCCGGGCGGATGCCGGCGCGGGCGCCCAGCCCCTCGGCGGACTCCACCTGAACGCCGCCCTTCACGCGCAGCTGGGACCGACGCTCCTCGCTGAGGTCGGTCACCACCAGGCCCAGTGCATTGGCAGGCGCCGGCGCCGCCGGCCCGCCGGGCCCCGGGCTGCCCGGGCGCTGAGCGCGCTGGGCGCGATCGGGCTCGCTCTCGCCGACAGTGACCTGCAGCTCCCTGGCAGCGCCCTTGCGCCAGACCTGCATGCTGACCTTGGCGCCCGGCTTGGTCGATCCGACCAGTCGCGGCAGGTCGCTCGACTTCTCGATGGTCTTGCCGTCGAATCGAAGGATGATGTCGCCCTCCTCCACCCCCGCCCTGGCAGCCGGGCCGTTGGCCTCGACATTGCGCACCAGCGCGCCGGCTGCCTTGGGCAGCCCGAGGGGTTCGGCGATCTCCTTGGTGACCTCGGCGATGCCCACCCCGATCCGGCCGCGGATGACCCGCCCCGAGGCGCGGAGCTGATCGGCCACGCGCATGGCCTCATCGATCGGGATCGCGAAGGAGATGCCCATGAAGCCACCGGTGCGACTGTAGATCTGGGAGTTGATGCCGATCACCTCGCCCCGCAGGTTCAGCAGCGGCCCGCCGGAGTTGCCGGGATTGACCGCCACATCGGTCTGGATGAAGGGGAGGTAGTCGCCCGTCTCACGGCCCTTGGCCGAGACGATGCCGGCGGTGACGGAGTTCTCGAGGCCGAAGGGCGAGCCGATCGCCATCACCCACTCGCCCACCCGCAGCTTCGCGGAATCGCCCACCGGGAGCTTGGGGAGGCCGGTGGCATCGATCTTGACCAGCGCGACATCGGTGCGGCGGTCAGAGCCAACCACCCTGCCCTTGAACTCCCGCTTGTCGCTGAGCGTGACATAGATTTCGTCGGCGCCGTCGACCACATGGTGATTGGTGAGCAGGAATCCGTCGGACGAGATGAAGAAGCCCGAACCCACCCCACGGGGCGTCTCTTCGCCACCCCGGTTTCGCGGGCCCTGACCCGGCCCCGGAGACTGGCGCGGCGGAAAGAAGCGCCGGAAGAACTCGTAGAACGGGTCGTTCTCGTCGATGCCCTCGGGCATCTGCGGCGATGCACCGCTGCCCGGCTTGCTGCGCTCGGTGGTGCGGATGTTCACCACCGCAGGGCCGGCCCGCTCCGCGAGATCGGCGAAATCAGGGAGTTCGCGGGACTGCGCCTGGGCGGGCCCGGCGGAGAACAGGGAGGAGACCCCCAGCAGGAAGGCCGCGAGGATGAGGCGGAAGGCAGGCATGGTGCGGATGGACGCTGACACGGACGAGGACGCGGGCAAGCCGCCTGAGTTGGATCCGGCGACCGCCGCGAGGCGGTCATGCAGACCCGGTGGAGGATGGGGGCGACACACGGGCTTTGCAAGCCCGACACGGTCGGCGAAGGGGCGATCAGCGCGCGCCGCGCGACAGCCAGACCAGCCAGGCGCCGAGTGCTGCGCGCTCGGAGTCGGACCGGGGCTGCCGAACTGACAGCCAGCGCCCCGGACTCCCGCGGGGATGATCCGCCCTTTCGAGGGCGAGGAGCAGCCGGTTCCGATGGCCGGCAACCGCCCTGAAGGGATCGGCGCGACCGGCCCTGCACAACTGGGCGCTGCCCTGGGCATCGATGTGCAGGTCGGAGAGGGCGGACACGGCCGCGCGCCGGGCACGCAAGACATGCCACGACCCGCCGAGCATGATGGCGAGACCGACCGGAAAGGCCGCCCAGCCGGAGACCATGCCGGCGGCGGCGGAGGAGCCGGCCAAAGAGAAGCCGGCCGAGAGCGCGATTCCGAGCAGGCCGGTCAGGGCGCAGCCCCAGGTGCCCGCCCGCCAGGCGCCTGCCTGGCGTACGGTGATGCGGGCGGCGAAACCCATGCCCGGCCTCCGAGCGATGCGCCAGCCTGGCTCAGACCCGGCGCATCACCAGGGACCCGTTGGTGCCGCCGAATCCGAAGGAGTTCGACATGGCCACCTCGATCTTCAGATCGCGCGCGGTGTTCGCGCAGTAGTCGAGATCGCAGGCCGGATCCTGGTTGAAGATGTTGATGGTGGGCGGCGAGATCTGGTGATGCACCGCCAGTGCGGTGAACACCGCCTCGATGCCCCCGGCCGCGCCGAGCAGATGGCCGGTCATGGACTTGGTGGAGTTGACCACAAGCCCGTTGGCCGCGTCGCCGAAGGCCCGACGGATGGAGCGGGTCTCGGCGATGTCCCCCAGCGGCGTGGAGGTGGCATGCCCGTTGAGGTAGCTCACCTGGTCGGGGTTCACGCCGGCATTGCGAAGTGCATTGCGCATGCCGCGCGCCGGGCCCTCGCCATCTTCGGAGGGCGCGCTCATGTGGAAGGCGTCGGAGCTCATGCCGTAACCGGCGAGCTCGGCGTAGATGCGGGCGCCACGGCGACGGGCGTGCTCGTACTCCTCGAGCACCAGCACACCGGCCCCCTCGCCGAGCACGAAACCGTCACGGTCCTTGTCAAAGGGACGGCTGGCGGTGGCGGGATCGTCGTTGCGGGTGGACAGCGCCCGCATCGAGGCAAAGCCGCCCAGACCCAGCGGTGAGATGGTGGACTCGGTGCCACCCGCGAGCATGATGTCGGCGTCGCCGTACTCGATCAGGCGGCCGGCATCGCCGATGGAGTGGGTGCCCGTGGTGCAGGCCGAGACCACGCCGTAGGTGGGGCCCTTCAGCCCGAGCATGATCGAGAGCTGGCCCGACACCATGTTGATGATGGAGCCCGGCACGAAGAAGGGCGAGATGCGGCGCGGACCGCGCTTGACATAGTCGCCGTGGTTTTCCTCGATCAGCGGCAGGCCGCCGATGCCCGAACTGACCACCGCACCGATACGCTCGGCGTTCGTGTCGTTCACCTCCAGCCCGGAATCGCGCAGAGCCTGAACCCCGGCGGCGATGCCGTAATGGATGAAGGTATCGAAGTGCCGGGCTTCCTTCGCGGGCAGATAGGGGCTGATGTCGAAGCCCTTGACCTCGCCGGCGATCTGCGCGGTGAAGGCCGAGGCGTCGAACCGGGTGATGCGGTCGATGCCCGAGCGGCCGGCCACCACGTTCTGCCAGGCCGAAGCCACCTCATTGCCTGTCGGACAGACGATGCCCAGCCCGGTGATGACGACTCGACGACGGCTCACGGCGCTCTCCTCGGTGGGACCCGGATCAGTCCTTGGCGTGCGACTTGATGTAGTCCACCGCCTGCTGCACGGTGGTGATCTTCTCGGCTTCCTCGTCAGGGATCTCGGTCTCGAACTCATCCTCGAGGGCCATGACCAGCTCGACGGTGTCGAGCGAATCGGCGCCAAGGTCATCCACGAAGGACGATTCGATCTTGATGTCGGCCTCGTTCACGCCAAGCTGCTCGGCCACGATCTTCTTGACGCGCTGTTCGATGTTTTCCATTTCTCTGCTCCTGGAAGGGATTCACGGCGGTGCCGTGTCCGGTGAGGGGATGAGCCCGGGATGGGCGGGTTGCGAAGTGGGTGCGTGGCCGGTGGTGCAGGGGTGCGATGCGCCCGGGGGCGGGCCGAACGGCGCGGATTCTACCAGTTAGGCGCTGCCGACCCCCGAACCTCCGACCGAGCCGTTCAGTTCATGTACATGCCGCCATTGACGTGCAGGGTCGTCCCGCTGACATAGGCCGCGCCGGGCCCGGCCAGGAAGGCCACGGCCGCAGCAATGTCCTCGGGTTGGCCCAGCCGGCCCAGGGGAATGTTCTGCATCAGGCCGGTGGTCTGCGCTTCGCTGAGCGAGCGGGTCATGTCGGTGTCGATGAAGCCCGGTGCCACGCAGTTGACCGTGATGTTGCGGCTGCCGAGCTCGCGGGCGAGCGCACGCGTCATGCCGGCCACCCCGGCCTTGGCCGCCGCGTAGTTCGCCTGCCCGGGATTGCCGCTCGCGCCGACCACCGAGGTGATGTTGATGATGCGGCCGAAGCGGGCCTTCATCATCGGGCGCATCACCAGTTTGCACAGCCGGAACACTGCCGAGAGGTTGGTGTCGATCACCGACGACCACTCCTCGTCCTTCATGCGCATGGCGAGGTTGTCGCGGGTGATGCCGGCGTTGTTGACCAGGATGCCGGGAGCACTGCCCTCGGCCTGCATCTGCTCGATGAGCGCCTCGGCGCTGGCGGCGTCGGTCACATCGAGCACCGCGCCACGGCCGGCAAGACCCGCAGCCGCGAACGCCTCGGTGATGGCCTGCGCGCCCGGCTCGGTGGTGGCGGTGCCGACCACCCTGGCGCCCTGGCGGGCGAGTTCGAGCGCGATTGCCCTGCCGATGCCGCGCGAGGCCCCGGTGACCAGCGCCACCTGCCCGGCGAGGGGACCGGCCGCACTCATGCTGCACTCCCGGCCACGGCGGCCAGCGCCGCCTGCAGCGAGGCGGGGTCGAAGACCGCGAAGGCGCGCAGGGACTTGTCGATGCGGGGGATGAGGCCGGTGAGCACCTTGCCCGGGCCGAACTCGATGAAGGTGTCGACGCCCTGCGCCTTCAGTCGCTGCACCACCTCGACCCAGCGCACCGGCGAGGACGCCTGACGCACCAGCGCATCGGCGATGCGAGCGGGTTCGGTCTCGATGGCGACATCGACATTGTTGACCAGCGCGATGCCGGGCGAGACCAGCCTGGCGCCCTGCAGGGCCTCGCGAAGCCGCAGCCCCGCAGGCGCCAGCAGCGACGAGTGGAAAGGAGCGCTCACCGGCAGCGGCAGTGCCCGCTTCGCACCGGCCTGCTTGGCACCGGCGCAGGCCCGCTCCACCGCGGCCTTGTGGCCGGCGATCACGACCTGGCCGGGGGCATTGAAGTTGACCGCCTCGACCACATCACCGGGCTGGCTGGCGGCGACACATACCGCGCGCACCGGTTCGTCATCGAGACCCATGATCACCGCCATGCCGCCGGTGCCCACCGGAACCGCCTCCTGCATGGCGCGCGCGCGCACCCGCACCAGGCGCAGGGCCTCGTCGAGCGCAAGCGCGCCAGCCGCGGTGAGCGCGGTGTACTCGCCCAGGCTGTGACCCGCAACCGCCACGGCCGAGGGGCCACCCGCTGCCCGCCACGCGGCGCAGCAGGCATAGCCGGCCAGCAGCATCGCCGGCTGGGTGTTGACGGTGAGCGCGAGATCGTCGGCGGGCCCCTGGGCGATCAGGGCGGACAGCGGTTCGCCCAGGGCGGCATCGGCGGCCGCGATCAGGCTTGCGACCTCGGGCAGGGCGGCGAATGCGTCGAGCATGCCGACCGCTTGCGAACCCTGGCCGGGAAAGACGAAGGCAATGGTCATGATGGGGGTCCTGGAGAGGGAGCGTCGAGGGGCGTCGGCGGCAGGTTCCGTCTACATCCGCGCCAGCGCGGCGCCCCAGGCGAATCCGCCGCCCACGCCCTCGAGCAGGACATGTTGCCCGGGCTGGATGCGGCCGTCGCGCATGGCGAGGTCGAGCGCCAGCGGCACCGAGGCCGCAGAGGTGTTGGCGTGCCGGTCGACGGTGACCACCACCCGCTCCGGCGGGATGCCCAGCCGGCGACCGGTGGCCTGGATGATCCGGACATTGGCCTGGTGCGGAATGAGCCAGTCGACATCGCCAAGGCCCATGCCGGCCGCCTCGACGGTCTCGCGCGCCACCGCGTCGAGCACCGACACCGCGAGCTTGAACACCGCCTGCCCGTCCATGGTCAGGAATGGATGACCGCAGACCGCACCGCGGCTGACGGTACCGGGCGTGCGCAGGATGCCTTCATGGCGGCCGTCGGCATGCAGGCGGGCGGCCAGGATGCCGGGATGGTCATCGGCCACCAGCACGGCCGCGCCGGCGCCATCGCCGAAGAGCACGCAGGTGCCGCGGTCGTTCCAGTCGAGGATGCGCGAGAAGACCTCGGCGCCGATCACCAGCGCGCGGGTGGCCATGCCCGTACGGATCATCGCGTCGGCGGTAGCCAGACCGTAGACGAAGCCGCTGCACACCGCCTGCACGTCGAAGGCCGCGCCGCCGTGGGCGCCGAGCTCCTTCTGCACGAGACAGGCGGTGCTGGGAAAGATGAAGTCGGGGGTGGAGGTGGCCACGACGATCAGGTCGATCTCGCCGGCACTCAGGCTGGCCGCGGCCAGCGCCTCACGGGCGGCGCGCGCACCAAGCACGCTGCTGCCGACATCAGGGGCCGCCAGGTAGCGCTGGCGGATGCCAGTGCGTTCGACGATCCAGTCTTCGGAGGTCTCGATGCCGCGTTCGGCCAGTTCGGCCACCAGATCGGCGTTGCTGACGAGGCGCTCGGGCAGGGCCGAGCCGGTTCCCACGATCCGGGCATACTTGGTCATGAACCCACCTTGGCCGGTTCGGCCGACAGTCGGGTCATCGCGTCGGCGATGCGCTCGAGCAGACGGTTGCGGGCGGCATCATGGGCGCGCCGCAGGGCCTGCTCGAAGGCCAGCGCATCGGCTGACCCGTGACTCTTGATGACGATGCCGCGCAACCCGACCAGGCTTGCGCCGTTGTAGCGGCGGTGATCCAGGCGCCGGCGCAGACGGCCCAGGACCGGCAGCGAGATCAGTCCGGCCAGCCGCGAGAGCAGCGAGCGACCGTACTCTTCCCGGATGAAGCCGCCGATCATGCGGGCCAGACCTTCGGAGGTCTTGAGGGCGACGTTGCCGACGAAGCCGTCGCAGACCACCACGTCGGTGGTGCCCTCGAAGATGTCGTTGCCCTCGACATTGCCACGGAAATCGAGGCTGCTGGCGCGCAGCAGCTCGGCGGCCTGCTTGACCGTGTCGTTGCCCTTGATGACTTCTTCGCCGATGTTGAGCAGGCCGATGGTGGGCGAGGCCTTGCCCTCGATCGCGGTGGCCAGCGCGGCACCCATGATGGCGAACTGCAGGTAATGCTGGGGTTCGCAGTCGACATTGGCACCGAGGTCGAGCATGGTGGTGACGCCGCCGCGCTGATTGGGCAGGGGCGCGGCAATCGCCGGACGGTCGATGCCGTCGAGCATGCGCAGCACGAAGCGCGAGATGGCCATGAGCGCGCCGGTGTTGCCAGCGCTCACGCAGGCCTGGGCATCGCCGGCCTTCACCGCCTCGATGGCCAGCCTCATGGACGACTGCCGCTTGCCGCGCAGGGCGCTGGCTGGCGGCTCGTCCATGGCCACCACCTCGGCGGCGTGGCGGATCTCGATCCGGCTGCGATCAACCTGCCCCGCGGCATGCAAAGCAGCCTCAACCGCGGCGGCATCGCCGACCAGGATGAGCCGGACATCGGGGGTGGCCTTCAGGAAGGCCACGGCTGCCGGCACGGTCACCGGCAGACCATGGTCACCGCCCATGCAGTCGATGGCGATTCTCAGGGTCATGCGATCGAGGGGAAACGGGCCTGAGCCGGCCCGCAGGCAACCCGCGTCGCGGAGCGGCGACGCAAGGGCTTATTCGTCAGACTTGGTCTTGACGATCTTGCGACCGCGATAGAAGCCGTTGGGGCTGATGTGGTGCCGCAGATGCACTTCCCCGGTGGTGGGCTCGACCGCCGTGGGCGGCGTGCCGAGGAAGTCGTGCGCACGATGCATGCCCCGCTTCGAGGGCGATTTCTTGTTCTGCTGAACGGCCATGGTGGTCGCTCCTGTGAAAGATCAATCCGCAATCATATCAAGGAATTGGCCGATGATCCTCAAGCCGGGTTTTCGTCGCTGCCGGGGCCGGGGCGCCGCAGACGGGCCAGCACCGCAAAGGGGTTGGGGCGCTCGGGCTCGTCGCGGGTGGCGCCCCCCCCGGCCGCCGGGTCTGCCGCCGGCCCCTTGCCACCCGCGCCGGGAGCCCGGCAATCGGCGTGGCGCGGCGCCAGAGGCAAGGCCATGATGCATTCGTCTTCGAGCAGCTCGATGGCGGCCAGGCGCGGGGTGATGGCGAGCAGATCGAACTCGTCGTCGTCCGGGTCCTGGGCGAGCGCCTGCTGCTCGCTCGCCACCAGCCGGTAGCGCCGCTCCTCGTCCAGGCTCACCGGCACCGGCTCCAGGCAGCGAACGCAGCGCATGCGCACCTGCGCACGCAGGGAGAGGGCGAGGTGCAGATCAGCGCCGCCATCGGCGCGCCGCAGGCTCTGTCCGCTCAGCGACCAGTCGACCTCCCCGTCGGTGTCAGTGAGGGTGTCGGCCAGCCGCGTCAGGCGAGCCAGCGGCCAGCGGCCCGCCACCGACCCGCCGCTGCGCGCCAGTTCACGGGGATCGATGACCGGCGCAGCCGGTGAGGCGGGATCGGACATCGAGGGCAGGCTCACGGGAGACGGGCCGCTATGATAGCGCCGCCCTGCCCCCTTCCCGGACGATCACGCCATGCCCGCCCCCGCGAACGCCGGCTCACCCGAGCTGATCCTGGCCTCCACCTCGGTGTACCGCCGGCAGCTGCTCGAGCGGCTGCACCTGCGATTCCGGGTGTGCTCCCCCGGCACCGACGAATCCGCGTTGCCGGGCGAGTCGCCTGCCGAGCTGGCCCGGCGGCTGGCGCTCGCCAAGGCGGGCGCCGTGGCGGCGAGCGAGCCCGAGGCGGTGGTCATCGGCTCGGACCAGACCGCCACCCTCGACGGGCGTGGCGTGATCGGCAAGCCCGGCACCCTGGCCCGCGCGCGCGCTCAGCTGCGAGCCGCGTCGGGTCGACTGCTCACCTTCCACACCGCCCTGGCGGTGGTCTGCCCGGCGCGCCAGTTCTCGCAGGTGGCGGTGGTCGACACCCAGGTGCGCTTTCGCGAACTGAGCGACGCTGCCATCGAGCGCTACCTGGCCCTGGAGCCGGCACTCGATTGCGCCGGCTCGGCCAAGGCCGAGGGCCTGGGCATCGCCCTGATGAGCAGCTTCGAGAGCGCTGACCCCACCGCGATCGTCGGGCTGCCGCTGATCGCGCTGAACCGCATGCTGCGCGAGGCCGGCATCGACGCGCTCGCGCAGCCCGCGTCGTGACCGACGCGACGACGGTGGCCGAGCCGCCGCTGCCCGCAGCGCTCTATCTGGTGCCCGTGCCGCTGGGGGAATCGGCCGACCCGCTTGCCCATCTGCCGCCAGCGACCGTCGCGGTGGTCCGCCAGCTGGGGTGTTTCGTCGCCGAGAATGCCAAGTCGGCGCGCGCCGTGCTGCGCCGCCTGCCCATGGCCAGACCGCTGCAATCCCTCGACATCCGCGAACTCAACCAGCACACGCCGCCGGCTGCGCTGCCGGAGCTGCTGGCGCCACTGCGCGCCGGGCGGGCTCTGGGTCTGCTCTCGGAGGCAGGCTGCCCGGCGGTGGCCGACCCTGGCGCGGCCCTGGTTCAGCTCGCCCATCAGCAGCGTCTGCCGGTGATGCCGCTGATCGGCCCGAGCGCGCTGCTGCTGGCCCTGATGGCCAGCGGCATGAACGGGCAATCCTTCGCCTTCACCGGCTACCTGCCGGTGGACCCGACAGCGCGCCGCGCGGCGATCCAGGAACTGCACGCCCGCAGCCGGCGCTTCGGGCAGACCCAGTTGATGATCGAGACGCCCTACCGGAACCAGGCCCTGCTCGAGGCCCTGCTCGAGGCCCTGCCGGACGATGCCCGCCTGGCGGTGGCCGCTTCGCTCAGCCTGCCCGAGCAGTGGGTGAGGAGCGCCCCGGTGGCGCAATGGCGCAGTGCGCCGGTGAGCCTGCCGCGGGCGCCGGCGGTGTTCCTGCTGCACGCCGAGGGCGGCGCGCCGGGCCCCCTCAGCGCAGCTGCGGCAGCGAGGAAGAAGCGCCGATAGCCCGCACGGCGGCCTGACCGGCTGCGGCACCGATCCGGCGCGCGAGACGCTCGGCCAGGTTTTCGTGGGTGGAGAAATCCACCACCTCTTCTGCCTTGAATTCATCGCGGGCCACGCTGTCGACCGTGCCCAGGGCATCGGCCAGCCCCAGCTCGATGCTGCGTGCGCCCGACCAGACCATGCCGGAGAAGATCTCCGGGGAGTCTTTCAGGCGGTCACCGCGACCGGCCTTCACCACGTCGATGAACTGCTGGTGGATCTCGGCCAGCATGCGGTTGACGATCTGGCGGTGCTCCTCGGTCAGGGGCGAGAAGCTGTCGAGGAAGGCCTTGTTGCGGCCAGCCGTGAACAGCCGCCGCTCGACGCCGACCTTGTCCATCACGCCGGTGAAGCCGAAACCATCCATCAACACGCCGATCGACCCGACCAGGCTCGCCTTGTCGACGAAGATCTTGTCGGCCGCCGCCGCGATGTAGTACCCGCCCGAGGCGCAGACCTCCTCGACCACCGCGGCCACCGGCGTGTCGGGGTGAAGCTTGCGCAGGCGTCGGATCTCATCGTGAACGATGCCGGCCTGCACCGGGCTGCCGCCCGGGGTGTTCAGGCGGATGACCACGCCGGCCGTCTTCGGATCTTCGAAGGCGGCACGAAGGGCCGCGATGATGGCCTCGGCGGAGTTCTCGCCGCCGGCCTCGATCTCGCCCTTCACCTCGACCAGCGCGGTATGCCGCATGAGACTGCTGCTCTTGAGGCCGCCCGGGGCCCACAGCCCCAGAAAGGCCAGCACCACGGGGGTGAGATAGGCAAGGAGAGCCAGCCGGAAGAAGATGCTCCAGCGTCTGGCCCGGCGCTGCTCCTGCAGCGCGGAGGCGGCCAGCTTCTCGATGACGCCGCGCTCCCAACCGGGGGAACCGGCACCAGCACTGGAACCGGCACCGGCACCGGCCGCCGATGGTGCGCCCGCAGGCGGCGCGGCCGCACCCGCCGCTGATGCGACAGGAGCCGCAGCCACGGGCGGGGCAGCGCCGGCCGGCGGTGTGGTGGCCTCGGACGGCCGGGACGAAGGGTCTTGGGAATCGCTCATGGACTGCCGTTCTCGAATGCCACCCAGACCTGCCCCGCGCCCTCGCGGACTTCCAGCGTCACCAGGTTGCGGCCATGGCAGGGGCCGCCAGCGCAACTGCCATCCTCGGCGCGGTACATCGCACCATGGGTGGCGCACACCAAGTATAGGCCGCTCTCGTCGAAGAACCGGCCCTCGGGCCAGTCGAGTTCCACCGGGGCGTGGGCGCAGCGGTTCAGGTAGGCCCGCAGCCCGCCGCGGTGCCGGACGAGGAAGGCAGGTTCGGGCTGGCGGATGCGGCGGTCAGGGCCGCGCAGGCGGTGCCAGACGAAGCGCAGGCCCTCGGGTTGCTCGGGAACGGCATTGATCGGGCAGACCGCGCGCCAGTGCCGGCCGGGCGGCAGGCCCTCGAGCGCCCGCGGAACCTGCGGGATCAGCCACTCGCCAAGCAGGGACATCTCGGCCAGCACCGCGGCAGCCCCGGCCTGAGCCAGTGCCTCGGCGGCGTCCAGGCCCCCGAGAATGCCCACTGCCCGGGCACCCGCCCCGCTGGCCATCTGCAGGTCGTAGCGGGTGTCGCCGACCATGACCGCCTGGGCCGGCGCGAGCCCGAGCGCCTCACAGATCTCGTGCAGCACCGCCGGATCGGGCTTGGGCGGGCCCTCGCCTGCGCACCGGGTGAGCGCGAACCGGGACTGCCAGCCGAACGCGGCGAGTTGTTCATCAAGTCCGCGCCGAGACTTGCCGGTGGCCACCGCGAGCGTCACCCCCAGTGCCGCCAGTTCGGTGAGCAGCGCCTCGGCTCCGGGCACCGGTCGGGCAGGTTCGCCCGGGCGGGGCAGCGGCACCAGCGTGCCCTCCCAGTCGAACACCACCAGGGCCACCGGGTGGACGGGCTGCACGGGGGGCGGAAAGAGCACGGTCATGTCGGCGCCTGTCTTGCCGCCAGCGACGCGAAGGCCGCCGGCGTGGGTGCCTCGAGGGTGAGCGGGCGGCCGTCGACCGGATGACGCAGGCTCAGCCGGGCAGCGTGCAGGAACATGCGTCGGTGACCGGCCCGGGCAAGCTGTCGGTTGAGGGTGAAATCGCCGTACTTGTCATCGCCGGCGATCGGAAAGCCGGCATGGGCAAGATGCACGCGGATCTGATGGGTTCGGCCGGTCTCGATCTCGACGCTCACCAGCGAGAAGCCGCCCAGACCCTCGAGGGCGAAGTGCTGCAGGCCGGTCACGCGCGAAATGGCTTCCTGACCCTGTGCACTGACGCTCACCCGTCGCTCGCCCTCATCGGTGAGGTAGCGTTCCAGCGGCTGGTCCAGGGTGCGGGTGCGCAGCGGCCAGCGACCGCTGACCGCCGCCAGGTAACGCTTGCGCGGCACACGGCCGCGCCACTGGGCGTGCAAGGCCACCAGTGCCTGCCGCTTCTTGCAGATGAGAAGCACGCCGGAGGTCTCCCGGTCGAGGCGATGGACGAGTTCGAGGAAGGCGGCCTGAGGCCGAGCGGCGCGCAGACGCTCGATCACGCCATGCGCCACCCCGCTGCCGCCGTGCACGGCGAGACCCTCCGGCTTGTCGACCGCGAGCAGGTGATCGTCCTCGAACAGGATGGGCAGCTCGATCGGCACGGCGGGGCCGGCCGCCGCCGCGTTCGCGGCCGGCTCCGCCCGGCGAATGGGTGGAACCCGGACCCGATCGCCGCCAGCGAGGCGGTCGTCCGGGCGGCAGCGCCCGCCGTTCACCCGCACCTCGCCGCTGCGGATGATGCGGTAGAGATGGCTCTTGGGGATGTCGCGGTAGTGCCGCTGAAGGAAGTTGTCGAGCCGCTGGCCCTCGCCGTCATCCTCGTCCACCGTGAGCAGACGGACCGTATCCGGACTGCCGGAAGGCGCAAGCCGACCTGCAGGCGGAGCCTCAGGTTTTGTCGGTAAGGCCTTCATGTGGTTATACTTTCAGCGCTGTCTGCCGGTGCGGCATCCAAGTCGCCATTGTATCGGCCCGGCCCCCCTGGCCGGAAAGCGGCAACAAGAGAACATCCTTTCGCGGCTCCCGCCAGGTGGGAGCGCGGAACAACGACAAACCCGAGCCAGACCTTACCGACTGCTGCCGGCGACCCATCGCCGGCAGGGCCGACCGGAGCATGCGAATTTCCCTTGGCCCACCGTGCCCGACCACCCTGCCGCCCCATCGTGCGCGGCCCGGTGCGCTTCGGCCCAGCGGCCCTCGCGGCGGATCACGCAGGCTATCGCCACTGCCCTCAGTCCCACGATCCGGTCTGCCGGCTCACTGAGCCGGCCCCCTCTCGCGTGAGTCGGCCCCGCGATGCGGGGCGTGTTCCGCCAGCCCCAGCCGGGCTGCGCCTCCGGCGCACTGGAGCGGAATACCCATGAAACGCATGCTGTTCAACGCAACCCACTCCGAGGAGCTGCGGGTTGCCATCGTCGACGGCCAGAAGCTCATCGACATCGACATCGAGTCGGCCGGTCATGAATCGCGCAAGAGCAACATCTACAAGGGCGTGATCACCCGCGTCGAGCCCAGCCTCGAGGCCTGCTTCGTCAACTACGGCGAGGAGCGTCACGGCTTCCTGCCCTTCAAGGAAATCTCCAAGGCCTTCTTCAAGCAGGGTGCCGATGTCAGCCGCGGCCGCATCCAGGATGTCCTGGAGGAAGGCCAGCAGGTCATCGTGCAGGTCGACAAGGAAGAACGCGGCAACAAGGGCGCCGCGCTCACCACCTACATCTCGCTGGCCGGGCGCTACCTGGTGCTGATGCCCAACAACCCGCGCGGCGGCGGCGTCTCGCGTCGGGTCGAGGGCGAAGACCGCCAGGAATTGCGCGAGACCATGGACAAGCTGGAGATCCCGGCCGGCATGAGCATGATCGCCCGTACCGCGGGCATCGGCCGCAATGCCGAGGAACTGCAGTGGGACCTCAACTACCTGCTGCAGCTGTGGCGCGCGATCGAGCAGGCTGCCGGCTCGGCGCCAGGCGCGTTCCTGATCTACCAGGAGTCCAGCCTGGTGATCCGCGCCATCCGCGACTACTTCACCTCGGACATCGGCGAGCTGCTGATCGACACCGAGGACATCCATGACCAGGCCCATCAGTTCATGGCCCACGTCATGCCGGACAACGTCGGCAAGGTGAAGCGCTACCAGGACGACATCCCGCTGTTCTCGCGCTTCCAGATCGAGCACCAGATCGAGACCGCCTATTCCCGGGTGGTGCCGCTTCCCTCGGGTGGCGCGATCGTGATCGATCATACCGAGGCGCTGGTGGCCATCGACGTCAACTCGGCGCGCGCCACCAAGGGCGGCGACATCGAGGAGACCGCGCTGCGCACCAACCTCGAGGCGGCCGACGAGGCTGCGCGCCAGATGCGGCTGCGTGACCTCGGCGGGCTGATCGTGATCGACTTCATCGACATGGAGAGCTCGAAGAACCAGCGCGAGGTGGAGCAGCGTCTGAAAGACGCGCTGCACTACGACCGCGCGCGGGTCCAGATGGGCAAGATCTCGCGCTTCGGCCTCATGGAGCTTTCCCGCCAGCGGCTGCGACCGGCGCTCAACGAGGGCACCCACATCACCTGCCCGCGCTGCAACGGCACCGGCGTGATCCGCGACACCGAATCCTCCGCCCTGCATGTGCTGCGGGTGATCCAGGAGGAGGCCATGAAGGAGAACACCGCCACCGTGCACGCCCAGGTGCCGGTCGAGGTGGCCACCTACCTGCTCAACGAGAAGCGTGCCGAGATCGCCAAGCTCGAGGCGCGCCTCAAGGTCGAGGTGGTGCTCATTCCCAACAAGCACCTCGAGACCCCGCATTACACGCTCGAGCGCCTGCGACATGACGACGAGCGCCTGAACACCTACCGCGCCAGCTACGCCCTGGCGGGCGGCCCCACCGAAGACAACGCTTATCTCGAATCGAAATTCGAGGGTGCCAAGGCCCGTCAGGAGGCCATGGTCAAGGGGGTCACGCCGTCGCAACCGGCGCCGCAGGCCAGCACCCCGGCGGTGCCCGCACCGGCACCTGCCCCGGCCGCGCCGCCGCCGCCCGAGATGCGTGCCGCGCCGGCCGACGAGGAAGGCCTGTTCGGACGCTTCATGCGCATTTTCCGGCGCAAGCCCGAGGCTGCCGCCCCGGCAGCCGCAGCGGCAGCACCGGTCGCCGCGCCCGCCCAACCGGAGGGCGCCGGCACCGAAACCCCGCGCCGGCCGCGTGAGGACGGCCGCCGTGATGGCCGGGGTCGCGGGCGAAGCGATCGTCCGCGCGAAGGCCGTGAAGGCCGGGACGAACGCCCCCGCGCCGCAGGCCGCGATGACCGCGGCCCCCGGGAGGAAGGTCGTGGTCGGGAAGACCGGCCGCCGCGCGGCGACTCGCGCCGCGATGGCGGTCGCGGACCGCGTCCGGCGACCGACGAGGTGACGGGCGAGACCCCCAGCAGCCCCCGCGAGGCTGACGGCGCCACGCGCGCCGAAAGCCGCGAGCCGCGCGAGGATCGCGGCCGCGGGCCGCGAGGTGAACCGCGCCGGGGTCGGCGTGGGCCGCGTGACGGGGCACGCGAGGATGGCGAGGCCCTCGCCAATCCGCTGGCCGGCACCGCCGCGCTGGGCGCAGACGCCGCGCCAGCCGGCGCCGCGGCAGCCGCTCCGGCTGGCGGCACCGGCGACGCGGTCGTCGGCAGTGCGCCGGCCATGAGCACGGGCGCGGCCCCCGAGGGCGCCATCAGCACCGGCGCCGCGGAAGGCGCAGCCGATGAGCGCGAGCTCGGCCCCGACGGTGAGGAGCGCCGTCGTTCCCGCCGCCGCCGCGGTCGCCGTGGCGGTCGCGGCAACGACGGCGAAGCCAGCGGTGCGGTGGAGGCTGACGGCGCTCGTGACGATGCCGATGCCGATGCCAGCCGTGCCGACGCTGCCCCCGACGCCGAGGTCCGTCCTGAAGCCTCGCCCGCGGCCAGCGAAGTCCCCGCCATCGAACCCGTGGTGGCGGTCGCGGCGGCAGCCGAGGCCAGCCCGGCGCCTGCCCGTCCGGCAGAACCGGTCGCGCTGATGCCGCAGCCCGCGATCGAGCCGGTGAGCCTGGCGGCCGAACCCGCCCTCGCCGAGCCCGCAGCTGCGGCACCAGCCCCGGTCGCTGCATCCACCGAGGCCCCGATCGCCGAGGCGGCAACGCCGGCCATCGAGACAGTGCCCTTGCCGGCAGCCGCCCCGGTGGCCGCCCCGCCTGCGCCTGCGCCTGCGCCGGCACCGGCACCGGCTGCAGCAGCGCCTGCGCAAGCACCGGCCCCCGTGGCCGCGGCCGAGCCTGCGCCGCCCGCCCCGTCCCTGGCGAGCCTCGTGGCAGGCGCGGGCCTGCAGCTGGTCGAGACCCGTGCCCGAGCGGTCGAAACCGAGCCCGAGGCGCCCGCTGCGCCTCGCCCCGCGCGGATCCGCAAGCCGCGCGCACCGGTGGCCTCGGAGCCGCTGCAACTCGTCGAGACCCGCAATCCGCCGCCCGACGCCTGATTGCCCGCACCGCTTGCCGGCAGGCCTCTGGCCGCCGGCAAGCCGGATGCCGCCCGCAACCCTGGCGGCCAATGCGGGTCATCGCGCGGCGGGTTGCTAAGATGATCGGGCCATCATGACCGAACGCATCATCTCCATCGCCGACGAGCGCTACCAGCGCCTTCCGCCGCATGTGCCCGCCGCAGGCGAGATTCCCTCGGGTCCTCCGCAAGACCGCCTCGGCCGCCGCCTGCATGACCTGCGGATCTCGGTCACCGACCGCTGCAACTTCCGCTGCACCTACTGCATGCCGAAGTCGGTCTTCGGCACCGACTACGCCTTTCTGCCCCAGAGCTCGCTGCTCAGCTTCGAAGAGATCGAACGCCTGGTGCGCGTCTTCATCGATCATGGGGTCGAGAAGATCCGCCTGACCGGCGGCGAGCCGCTGCTGCGGCGTCACCTCGAGCGTCTCATCGAGAAGCTCGCACGCCTGCAGACCCGCGAGGGTCAGCCTCTGGATCTCACCCTGACCACCAACGGCTCGCTGCTCGCCCGCAAGGCCCGGGCGCTGCGCGATGCGGGTCTGCAACGGGTCACCGTCAGCCTCGATGCCATTGATGATGCGGTGTTCCGGCAGATGAACGATGTCGACTTCCCGGTGGCCGATGTGCTCCAGGGCATCGACGCCGCCCGCGACGCCGGACTGGCGCCGGTCAAGGTCAACATGGTGGTCAAGCGCGGCGTCAACGACACGCAGATCGTCCCCATGGCCCGTCATTTCCGCGGCTCGGGTCACATCCTTCGCTTCATCGAGTTCATGGATGTGGGCGCCTCCAACGGCTGGCAGATGGACGATGTGGTGCCCAGCGCCGAGGTGGTCGAACGCATCCACGCCGTCCACCCGCTGCGCAGCCTCGAGGCCAACTATCAGGGCGAAGTCGCCGAGCGCTGGACCTATCAGGACGGCCAGGGCGAGATCGGCGTCATCTCCTCGGTCACCCGCCCCTTCTGCGGCGGCTGCACCCGTGCCCGCCTGTCCACCGAAGGCCGGCTCTACACCTGCCTGTTCGCCGAGCGTGGCCACGATCTGCGCGCGCTCCTGCGCGGCGGCCACGACGACGCGCAGATCGCCCGCGCCATCGCGCATGTCTGGCTGGGCCGCGACGACCGCTACTCCGAGATCCGCTCCGCGCAGACCGCCGCGCTGCGCAAGATCGAGATGTCCTACATCGGCGGCTAGCGGCGCATGACGCGCCCCACGCTCAGCCGGTGCCCCCGACCGGCCACCGTGACGGTGTCGGCCCAGGACGAGCATGGCCATGTCCGCGCCGTCGAGATCGCCGACGAACACCCGCTCACGCTCTACCTCGACCGCCGCGAGGTGGTCACGCTGATGACCCTCGGCGCCGCTCCCGAGGAGCTCGCCCTCGGCTACCTGCGCAACCAGCGACTGCTCGGCTCGGTGTCAGAGGTGGCCGCGATCCAGGTCGACTGGTCGGTTTCGGCGGTGGCTGTCACCAGCCGCAGTCTGGCTGATCGCGGCGTGCCGCTGTGGTCCGACGAGGCCGCCGCCACCTCGCTGGCCCGTCGCACCGTCACCAGCGGCTGCGGTCAGGGCACGCTCTTCGGCGATCTGCTCGAGTCGCTCGCCCCACCCGCCCTGCCCGCCGAGGCCCGCCTGAGCGAAGCCACGCTGATGCGCGTGCTCGACGAGGCCCGACGCCACGACAGCATCTACAAGCAGGCAGGCGCGGTGCACGGGTGCGCGCTGTGCACGAACACGCCCGGTGAGGCGGGCCGGATCCTGCGCTATGTGGAAGATGTCGGCCGGCACAATGCGGTGGATGCAATCGCCGGCTGGATGTGGCTGGAGGACATCGCCGGCACCGACAAGATCTTCTACACCACCGGGCGGCTCACCTCCGAGATGGTGATCAAGTGCGCCCAGATCGGCGTGCCCTTCCTGGTGTCGCGCTCGGGCCTCACGCGCATGGGGCATACGCTGGCCGAGGATCTCGGCCTGACCCTGATCGGTCGCTGCCAGGGCCGTCACTACCTGCTGTTCACGGGCGCGCAGCGCTTCGACCGCCTCGAACCCGCGGCCCCGGCATGAAGCACGATCCCGCCCCCTCCGCCGTCCCGCCCGGCGCCGCGGCCGCCAAGGGCGCCGCAGACGCCGGGATTGCGCCGGCGCAGATCACCGGACTCGTGCTCGCCGGCGGCCTGGGCCGACGCATGAGTGCTGACGGTCAGGGCACCGACAAGGGACTGATGCCCTTCCGGGGCCGCCCGCTCGCGCAGCATGCGATCGAGCGGCTGCGCCCGCAGGTGGGTGAGCTGCTCATCAATGCCAACCGCCACGCCGAAACCTATCGCGGCTTCGGCGCCGAGGTGGTGGCCGATGCCCTGCCTGACTTCGCCGGGCCGCTGGCCGGCCTGCTCGGCGGCATGGCAGCGGCGCGCACACCCTGGGTGATCATGGTGCCCTGCGACTCGCCATTCATGCCCGACGATCTGGTCGCACGGCTGGCCGTTGCGGCCCGGGCGCAGCGCACGGCGGTGGCGGTGGCCCGCAGCGCGGGCCGCGAGCAACCGGTGTTCCTGCTTGCCGCCACGTGCCTGCATGATGGACTGGCCAGCTACCTTGCCCAGGGCGGGCGACGCATCGATGCCTGGTACCGCCCGCTGCCAGCCGCCGTGGTCGACTTCCCCGACGAGGAGGCCTTCCGCAACATCAACACCCTTGCCGACCTGCAGGCCCTGGAATGACCCGAAGCCGCATCGACACGCCCGCCAGCCTCGCCCAGGCGATTGCCGAACTGCCTGCCTACAACCCGGCCGCGCTGCCGGTGGCCGACGCCTGCGCACTGATCGCCCGAACCCTCGACCCGGTGCAGGCGGTCGAGCGCCTGCCGATCCGCGACTGTCTGGGCCGGGTCCTGGCGCACGACATCGCCTCGCCGATCGATGTGCCGGCCCACGACAACTCGGCCATGGATGGCTACGCCATGCGCCATGCCGATCTCGCGGCCGATGCCCCGACCCGGCTGCGGGTGATCGGCGCGGCCTATGCCGGCAAGCCCTGCGCGCACGCGGTGGGCGCCGGTGAAGCGGTTCGCATCATGAC
>CAIZPE010000351.1 GCA_903934795.1 uncultured bacterium
AAGGACATGAACTTCATCGGTGTGCTCCTGCTGGCAGTCGTGTCGCGCGCCTTGCTCGAGGGCTACGGCAGACCGCCGCGGCGCTGTCCGGCAGCAGCGCCGACCGAACCCGACTGATTCTATCGAGTGGCCTGGCGGCGGCCGTGTCGGCGGGCGCAAAGTGAACCCTACGACGATTCGCCAGGCGGGCGCCGTCCTTTGGCCTCATGCTAATTTGCGCGTCGCTGGCCGTGTTCAGCGACGCCGCATGCAGCCACGGCAGCGCGCGGGCGGCGCTCGTGTGGCTCGCCCGCCCACCCGATCCAGCACGCACCTCGTCCGACTCTTTCGCGGAGCCTGCCCGAATGTCGCTTCCCGATCTCCATCCTGCCCAAGCCGTGTCGCATCCCCGTGCCCAGCCCCGTCGTCTCGCCCTGATCGCGCTCGGCGGGCTGGGGGCCGCGCTGCTCAGCGCCTGTGGTGGCGGCGGCGGTGGCGACTCAACGCCGGGGCCCACGCCCACCGTGCCCACGCTGGTGATGGAGAGCAACGCGGTGGGCACGGTCAACGGCCCGATCACCGTCAACTTCCTGTTCAGCGATGCGGTCACCGGCTTCGGGGCCGACCGATTCCTGCTCAATGGGGCCAGGCTGGTGGCAGGCAGCTTCACGCAGATCACGCCGCGGGAGTACACCATGCAGGTCACGCCCTTTGCCAACAGCACGGGCATCATCCAGCTTGAGGTTTTCCCCACCGCCTACAAAGACGCGACCGGCACGGTGAGCAACACCGTCACCTACCGGTTCTCGCAGTCCTACGACACCGTCGTGCCAGTGCCCTGGGTGACCTTCACCGACTCGATCGGAGGCCTGCTCTGGACGAGCGGGCCGGTGGTGGTGACCATGACCTTCAACATCGAGATCAGCAGCACCTTCACCGAGGAGGCTCTCTACACCACCGGCGCCACCCTGAGCGAATTCACGAGGGTGTCGGGAACGGTTTACACCGTGAAGGTGTCGCCGATCAGCGGTGCACGCTTGATCATTCTTGAAGTGCCGCCGGGGGCGCTCAGCGCGGTGGCCGGTGGCGCGACGAATACGCGAGTCTGGCAGTGGGCGAAGCTCGTCACGGCCTGATCTTCCGGTGCTTGCGTCGGGATCACATCACCTGACTGCCCCGGCTCAGGGCACCCCGATGAACAGGTAGAGCTTGGACCCGGCCTCGGGCGCGTGGGCATAGCCGAGGTAGATCGGGCCGAGCGGGGTCTCGCCCCCGAGGTAGATCACCCCTGAGTTCAGGGTGCCGGTGCGCTGGCGCTCGGTGTACAGGCGACCGAAGCGCGCCGCCTCGAGGCCCACGCCGGCCCGGATGTCGCCGCGCAAGCCCAGCGGCAGGCGCCCCAGGATGCGCTCCACGCCGATCCGGCCGTAGGTGACGTCGTCGCCAATGAGTTGCGAGCGCGCGTAGGCCGATAGCCGCAGGAAGCCGCCGAGCTGCGCGGCGTCGGTCACCGGCAGCTGCCCGCGGGTGGCGCCCACATGGCTCAACCAGCCGTGCAACACGAAGTCGCCCAGCGGCACCGCCGCCCGACTTTCGGCCGAGAGCTTGGCGTAGGGCTGACCGAACTGGGAGCTGGTGGATTCGAAGTAGCGCAGGCGCGTCGACCAGCCGCGGGTGGGCGCGTAGAGCTGATCGAGCCGGTCGAGATCGAGGCTTGCAAACCAGCCGGTCGAACGGCCGTTCTGCTCGACCAGCAGCGGGATGCCGGTCTCGAGCTCGATCCGGCCGATGGTGGTGACCATGCCGAGACGCGCCTGTCCGATCAGCCCGAGATTGGCCCCCACCGCGAGCTCGGTACTCAGCGAACGCGTGAGGTACTCGGCCAGCTTGCGGTTGTCCTGATAGACCGGCAGGGGCTGCGCGGTGTACGCCGCGCGCGGCTCGATGAACCAGATGCGGCGCTCGTCCAGCGGCTGGTAGTAATCGGCCGACAGTCCCTTGGCGGTGCCCGCCTCGAGGCCGAACAGCAGCTCGCCGCCCAGGGCATTGATGGCGGTGCGGTGGTAGGCCGCGCGCAGGCTGTAGGTGGCGCTGGTGCCCAGGCTGGTGTCGACATTGACCGCGAATCGCAGGAAGTCCGGCCCCCAGCTCTTCTCCATCGGGGCCAGACGCAGAATGGTGCGGTCGCGCTCGCGCAGCAGGGTGTAGTCGATGCTCTGGTAGTGGCCCTCGCCATAGGCGCGCAGCAGGTCGCGGTTGAGGGCGACGGTGTCGAGCGGCTGGCCGGCCTGCTGGCTGATGTGCCGCGTGATGGCCTGCGGGGCGGTGCGCCGCAGGCCGGCGATCTCGATGTCGTCGACCTGGGGCGGCTGGTGATCGGCGTCGACGAGTCGGGCACGCCAGGCGGCGTAGCGGGTCTCGTCCACCGACAGGGCGCGCAGCCGCTCCCCGAGCTGCTCGGCTGCACGCCGGCCGCGCTCGGCGGCCTCGGCGTGCTTGTCGAAGTCGCCCGCGCTGATGCCCTCCAGCAGCGGCCGGATATAGACATCATCGGGGCCGAGCGCGGCCATCGACTGGGTGACATTCTGCTCGGTGAGGATGTTCACCATCTGCGCGGTCACGCTCAGCAGCGAGCCCACCTCCGAGGGGGAGAGCAGCGGCGAGCCGACATTGACCGCGATCACCACATCCGGCCGGCACAGCCGGCGCACCTCGGCCACCGGCAGGTTGTCGACCAGGCCGCCGTCGACCAGCTTGCGATCGCGCAGTTCCACCGGCGCCATGAGGCCGGGCACCGACATGCTCGCGCGCATCGCCAGGGTGAGGCTGCCCTCGCGCAGCACCACCCGGTCGCCATTGCCGATGTCGGTGGCCAGAATGGCCAGCGGCAGGGACAGCGACTGGATCTCGCGCTCGATGCGATCGGCGCGCACCAGGCGGTTGAAGAAAAGCTTGATCTTCTGGCCGGTGAGCACGCCTGGCGGCGCGCTGGCGCCACCGGCGCCGATGCCCATTTCGGAGCCCGGCAGGTAGCGCTGCGCCAGGCGTTTGCTGCGGTAGGTGGTCTCGTTGTAGCCGGGGCTGTCCTGGAACAGGTCGAACCAGTCGACGCTACCGAGTTCCTGCTTCATCTGCGCGCTGCTCAGACCCGAGGCGAAGGCTCCGGCCACCAGCGCGCCCATGCTGGTGCCAGTTACGCAATCAACCGGAACACGCAGGCGTTCGAGCACCTCGAGCACGCCGACATGGGCGGCGCCGCGCGCCCCGCCGCCGCCGAGCACCAGACCGATCCGTAGCCGCTCGCCGGAGGATGGGGGCGAGGCTGACCTCCCCGGTGCAGCGGCCGGCGCGCCGGTGGTGGCGGGTACAGGCTCGGTGCCGCCTGCCGCGCCAGCGATCTGCGACTGAGGCCCTGCCGCGCTGGCGACCTGCGCCTGAGCCCCTGCAGCGCCGGCGAGCGACAGCAGCAGGGCGGCGGCGCGGCGCCGGGTGGCGGGGCTCATGCCGTCTCGGGCGTCTCCACCACCCGGTCAGCGTGCAGTTGCGCGATCCGGGCCTCGTCATGGCCCAGCACCTCGGCGAGCACCTCGCGGGTGTGCTGGCCGATGCGCCAGGGCGGCGCGCCTGCTGGGCGCAGCGGGCCGCCGTCGAGGTGGAAGGGCGGTGCGGTCACCCGCACCGGTTCGCGCAGAGGGTGCTCGAGCGTGGGGAAGGCCTCGCGTGCGGCGAGGTGCGGATGCGCGATCACCTCCTCGGGCCTGAGCATCGGCACGCTGGGCATGCGTGCGCCGGCCAGCGCTGCCACGGCCTGCTCGCCGCTGGGGAAGGTCTCCAGCCAGCCGTGCAGGATGTCGCGCAGCGCTGGCCAGTTGGTGCGCCGGCCCGCCGGTGTGCTGAAGCGCTCGTCGTCGACCAGGTCGGGGCGGCCGATCAGCGCGGTGAGCCGCGGCCACATGTGCGGCGCGCCGCCCACCTGCATGGCCACGTGCCGCTCGCCCACGGCATGCACCACCATGCCGGCGCGCGGCGCCCGATCGATGGTGCCGCCGTTGAGCAGGGTGGGGAAGTTGACATCGTCGGCGCAGACCAGGCACTCGAGCATGGAGACATCGAGCGTGGCGCCCTGCCCGGTGCGACCCTGGCGCAGCAGCGCCGCGCAGATCGCGCCGAAGGCGTGCGCGCCGGCCAGCACATCGGCGGCCTGAAGGTTGGAGGCCTTGGGCGCGAGAAAGCCCGCGCGTTCCAGGTCCATCATGCCCGAGAAGGCGTTGATGAGATGGGCGTAGGCCTGCATCGAGCTCAGCGGGCCGCTCTGGCCGAAGCCGGAGATCGAGCAGTACACCAGCGCCGGCTTGAGGGCGCTCAGCGTGGCGGAGTCGAGGCCGTACTTGGCCATGACCCCGGGCGAGAAGTTCTCGACCACCACATCGGCGCGCTGCACCAGCGAGAGCACCAGCTCGCGCGAGCCGGGGTTGGCGAGATCGATGGCGATGCTGCGCTTGCCGGCGTTCATGCGCGCGAAGTACGCGCTCTGGTCGGTCCGGTCGGGCATGAGCTGCAGCCCGGCATAGCGCACCTCGTCGCCCTCGCCCGGGCGCTCCACCTTGATGACCGTGGCGCCAAGATCGGCCAGCAGCCGCGTGCAGTACGGCCCGGCAAGCACCCGGGTGAAGTCCAGGATGGTGAATCCGGCGAGCAGCGGCTCGCGGCTGGCGGGGGTGGTCATGGCGGCGTCTCGCGGTTGGGGCGCGGGCGCGAGGGTGGCTCCCTG
This sequence comes from uncultured bacterium, assembly GCA_903934795.1. Lineage (GTDB taxonomy): Bacteria > Pseudomonadota > Gammaproteobacteria > Burkholderiales > Burkholderiaceae_E > Quisquiliibacterium. Next base: position 4,751 of record CAIZPE010000351.1, read on the forward strand.
CGCCCGCGGGTTGCATGCCCGTGGGGGTGCGGTCGAGGCTAGCACAGGCCCCGCTCGCGGGCGTTCCACGCTCGCCGACGCGTGCCGACGGCATTCCATCGGGTCGGGCACAGGCCCGGGGTGTCCGCCGGGCAGGGCATGCTTGAGCGGGTGAGCGCCGATGGTTAGAGTGGCGGGTTTGTTCCGGAGCACCCGCACCATGTCGAGAATCCGTATTTCCGCCGGCGGCCATGTCTTCATCGCCGAGACCCACCCCGACGCGCCGCAGACCGTGGCCGCCTTCAGCAAGCTGCTGCCCTACACGCAGAAGCTCATCCATGTGCGCTGGAGCGGCGAGGGCTGCTGGGTGCCGCTGGGCGACTTCCAGCTCGGCGTGGGCTTCGAGAACCACACCAGCCATCCCTCGGTGGGCGACATCCTCTTCTACCCCGGCGGCTACAGCGAGACCGAGATCATCCTGGCCTACGGCTCGTGCTGCTTCGCCAGCAAGATGGGCCAGCTCGCCGGCAATCACTTCCTGACCATCGTCGAGGGCAAGGAGAACCTGCGCGCCCTGGGCACCAAGGTGCTCTGGGAGGGCGCGCAGACCGTGCTCTTCGAGGCGATCTGACGCCCGTCGGCCGCGGATGAGCGCTCCGTACCCCAGCTGGCGCATCGAGCCGGTGGGGGATCGCTGCCTGATGGTGGCCTTCCCCGACCGGGTCGAGGCCGACATCAATCAGGCGGTGCATGCGCTCGCGGCGCGGCTGATCGCGCGGCTGCCCGAGGGCGTCACCGATGTGGTGCCGGCCTTCTCCACGCTGGCCGTGCACTACCGGCCCGATGTCCGCGCCGGATCGCAGCCCATGCACGAGCGGCTGCAGACCCTGCTCGAGGCCCTGCTGGCCGAAGGACGGCCGCCTGCGGGTGGTCCCGCCCGCCAGATCGAGATCCCGGTCTGCTACGGCGGCGAGTTCGGGCCCGATCTCGAGGAGGTGGGCAAGGCCTGCGGCCTGAGCCCTGACGAGGTGGTGCGTCGCCACGCCGCGTCGGACCATGTGGTCTGCATGCTGGGTTTTGCGCCGGGATTCCCCTACCTCGGCGGGCTTGACCCCAGCCTGGCCATGCCGCGGCGTGCCTCGCCCCGGGTGCGCATCCCGCCGGGCACGGTGGCCATCGCCCGCGAGCAGAGCGCGATCTACACCCTCGAGACTCCCGGCGGCTGGAACCTCATCGGCCGCACCGCGGTCGCGCTGTTCACGCCGCTGTCCGAGCCGCCCACGCTGCTGCAGCCCGGCGACCGGGTGCGCTTCCGGCCGGTGCCGGCCGAGGCGCTCGCGCAGGCGCAGGCCCGGGTGCTGGCATGATCGAAGTCCTCAAGCCAGGGCCGCTCAGCGCGCTCCAGGATCTCGGCCGGGTCGGCCACCAGCGTTTCGGTGTCATCGCCAGCGGGGTCATGGACGAGTGGGCCCATCGCACCGCCAATCTGCTGGTCGGCAATGCCGCCGACGAGGCCAGCCTCGAGATCACCCTGATGGGGCCGGTACTGCGCTTTCATGCCGACGCCCTGATCGCGCTGGCCGGCGCCGACCTCTCGCCGATGCTCGATGATCAGCCCCTGCCCATGGCCACTCCGGTGCTGGTGCGCGCCGGCGCGCGCCTGGCCTTCGGGCGGCGGCTTTTCGGCTGTCGTGTCTGTCTGGCGGTGCGCGGTGGCTTTCCGGTGCCGCCGGTGATGGGCAGCCGCAGCACCTATCTGCGCGCCGGTTTCGGGGGCTTCGAGGGACGCGCGCTGCGGGCCGGCGACCGCTTGCCGCTCGGGCCCGATGCCGGTGGCGCCGCCTTCGGCGGGCTGCGGCGCGCGCTGGCCGCGGGCGAGGCCCCGATGGCGTTGCCGCCGGATTTCGAGGCGCCCGTCCACCCCGCGCTTGCGGGCGGCGCGCTGCGTGTGATCGCGGGCCAGCAGTGGCCGCGCTTCACGGCGCAGGCCCGCGAGTCGCTGATGTCGGACAGCTTCACCGTGAACCGCAATTCCGACCGCATGGGCTACCGGCTGGAAGGCCCGGCGCTGGCGCTGTCGGCACCGCTGGAGATGATCTCCGAGGCGGTGACCTTCGGCACGGTGCAGGTGCCGCCCGATGGTCAGCCGATCGTGCTGATGGCCGATCGCCAGACCACCGGGGGTTACCCCAAGATCGCCACCGTGGCCAGCGTCGACCTGCCCCTGATGGCCCAGAAGCTGCCCGGCGACAGCGTGCGCTTCACCGGCATCGAGCTCGACGCGGCCCGCGCGCTCGATGCCGCGCGCGAGGCGCAGTTCGGGCAGTTGCGCACCCGCATCGCATCCCTGATGGAGAACTGAACATGGCGGTCATCGATCTCAACTGCGACATGGGCGAGAGCTTCGGCGCCTGGCGCATGGGCAACGACGAGGCGGTGCTCGACCATGTCACCTCGGCCAACATCGCCTGCGGCTTCCATGGCGGCGATCCGCGCACCATGCGGCGCACGGTGGCCATGGCGCTTGCCCGTGGCGTGGCGGTGGGCGCGCATCCCGGTCTGCCTGACCTGCAGGGCTTTGGCCGGCGCAACATGAGCATCACCCCTGACGAGGCCTACGAGATGGTGGTCTATCAGGTGGGCGCGCTGGCTGCATTCGCCCAGGCCCAGGGCGGTCGCCTGCGCTTCGTGAAGGCGCATGGCGCGCTCTACAACATGGCCGCGCGCGACGCCGCGCTGGCGGGCGCCATCGCCGCCGCGGTGGCCGATTACGACCGCTCGCTCGCCTTCGTGGGGCTGGCCGGCAGCGAGCTCATCCGGGCCGCCGAAAAGCGCGGCCTGCGCGCGATCGGCGAGGTCTTCGCCGATCGCAGCTACCAGGACGACGGCACGCTCACGCCGCGCAGCCAGCCCGGCGCGATGATCGAGTCGGTCGAGGACTCGGTGCGTCAGGTGCTCGCGATGGTGCTCGAGGGCCGGGTGCGCGCGGTGAGCGGCCGCGAGGTGCCGGTGCGGGCCGACACCCTGTGCATCCATGGCGATCAGCCCGGGGCGCTCGCCTTCGTGCAGCGCATCCGGCAGGCCCTGGCCGAGGCCGGGGTGACGGTGCGGGCTGCGGCGGCCTGATCAGCCGCCGGGTCGCGCGCGCCCGACAGCGCCCTCAGCCGGGCAGCTGCAGCACCTGCCGCGCCAGGATGTTGCGCTGGATCTCGCTGCTGCCGCCGTAGATGGTCGGCACCCGCGCCTTGTAGAAGGGCGCGAGCAGGTTCACCGAGTCTTCGCCGATCCGCACATCGCCGGTAAGCCCGCCCAGCGGCCCGGCGGTCTCGACGATCAGGTCGGCGATGCGCTGGAAGGTTTCGGAGGCCCAGATCTTGAGCAGCGAGACATCCGGGCCGAGCGGCTCGCCGCGGGCCACGGTGGCGGCGTAGCTGCCGTAGATGTCGGCGAGATGCGCCACATCCATGCGCAGCGTGAGCAGCCGCTCGTGAAACACCGGGTCGTCGAGCACGCCGCGGGCGCGCGCCACCGACTCGAGCACCAGCAGCCCGTACTCGGGCATCTTGGGGCTGCCCAGGAAGATGCGCTCGAAGCCGAGCAGCGACTTGGCCACGGTCCAGCCGGCGTTCAGGCCGCCGACCAGGTTGTCGCGGTGGGTGCGCGCGCCGTCGAGGAAGACCTCGCAGAACTCCTCGGTGCCGGCGATGTCGCGGATGGGCCGCACCCGCACGCCCGGCGTGCGGGTGTCGAGCAGCAGGAAGCTGATGCCTTCCTGCTTCTTCGCGGCGGGATCGGTGCGCACCAGCGCGAACATGTGGGTGGCGTCGTGCGCCAGCGTGGTCCAGATCTTCTGGCCGGTGATGACGAACTCGTCGCCGTCGAGTTCGGCGCGGGTGCTCAGGCTGGCCAGGTCCGATCCGGCATTGGGCTCGGAGTAGCCCTGGCACCAGATGGTCTCGCAGGACAGGATGCCCGGCAGATAGCGGCGTTGCTGCTCGGGCGTGCCATAGCGCATCAGCACCGGGCCCACCATCTGCACGCCATGGTCCTGGAAGCGGGCGATGCCGCAGCGCTCCTGTTCCTCGAAGAAGATCAGCAGCTTGGCGGGTGACAGGCCCATGCCGCCGAATGCCACCGGCCAGGCCGGCGCGAGCCAACCCTTGGCCGCCATGCGCAGGTACCACTCGCGGTTCTCGTGCCAGCGCAGGCGCCGCGGCGGAAAGCGCCAGGCCTGCGGATAGTGGGTCTCGAAGTCCTCGCGCACCAGGGCGCGGAAGGCCTCGTCGTCGAGCGCGTTCCAGTCGCGCTCCTGGGGCACGCCGTAGCGCACGGTGTCGGTGGTGGTGCTCATGCGGTTTGCGTGCCGGTGGCCTCGGTCAGGGCGCCCCAGCGGCGGCGATGCTCGGCGGCATTGCCGAGCCAGGCCGACAGGCTGAGCGCGCGGTTGAGGTAGATGCCGAGTTCGTACTCGTCGGTGAAGCCGATCGCGCCATGGAGCTGGACCGACTGGTTGCACAGCATCAGCGCGGCGTGCGCGGCGCGCGCCTTGGCGCTGCTCGCGGCCTGGGTGCGGGCGCGGGCATCGGCGCCCGGCGAGTCGAGCACCGCGGCGGCGGCATCGACCGCGGCGCGGGCGAGCTGGCGCTGGATCCAGAGGTCGACCGCCCGGTGCTGCAGCGCCTGGAAGCTGCCGATCGGCTTGCCGAACTGCTTTCGGGTGCGCAGGTAGTCGAGGGTGATGTCGAGCGCATGGTCCATCAGCCCGACCAGTTCGGCGGCGCTGGCCACCAGAGCGACATCGAGCGCATCGCGCACCAGGCTGCCCGCCCGGGTGCCGATGGCGAGCAGCTCGTCGGCCGCGAGGCGCACATCGCTCAGGCGCAGCACCGCGCTGGCGGTGCCGTCGGCGGCGGGCTCGTCGAGCCGGACAAGACCTTCCCGATCGCGGGGCAGCAGCCCCAGCGCCAGACCCTCGGGCAGGCGCGCGGCCACCAGGAAACCATCGGCGCTGGCCGGGGCGGCAAAGCGGGCCGTGCCTGACAGTCGCAGGCTGCCGTCGGTCTGCGGCGTGGCCAGCAGGCCCGTCCCGTCCGGCTCGAGACAGCCCTGCTCGGGCTGCCAGGCCAGCGCGATCACCTGCTCGCCCGCCAGCACCGCAGCCAGTGTCGATGCGGCCTGGCTGCCGTCGGCCCGCGACAGGCACCAGGGCGCGATCAGGCCCGAGGCGACGAAGGGCTCGGGGGCGGCGGCGCGGCCGAGCGCAGTGGCGATGGTGGCTGCCGCGGCGGCGCCCAGACCGAGTCCGCCGGCGCTTTCGGGCACCACCACCGAGAACCAGCCAAGCTCGGCCATGGCGCGCCAGCGGGCGCGGTCGAAGCCCTCGGGGGTGCCGCGCAGCCGGCGCACGCGGGCGGCGTCGGGTCTGGCGAAGCTGGCCGCGGCATCGGCCAGCATGTCGAGCATGTCCTGACTCATTGGCGGGCCCTCAGAGCATCCGGCCCGGCACGGCGCGCGGGTCGCGCATCGCGTAGCGGCCGCTCTCGACCTGATGGAAGAAGCGTTCGCAGGCGGCGTTGAACAGATCGGGCTCCTCGAGATTGCAGGCATGCCCGGTCTGCGGCATGAAGTACAGGCCGGCCGAGGGCATGGCCCGCTTGAGCATCAGCGAGGCATCCAGGCAGGGCTCGTCCTCGTCGCCGCAGATGATCAGCGCGGGCACGGTGCAGGCAGCCATCTCGGCGCCGAAGTCGGCCAGCGAGGGGCGCATCGCCTGATAGCCCTGCAGCGTGAGGGCCGAGCCTTCCGCCGAGTGGCTGGCGAGATGGCCGACGAACTCCTCGAAGGCGCGCGGGCTCTTGTTGACGAGTTGCACGCGGGTGCCGGTGGTGGCCCGCGCGCGGGCGCTGGCCGCCCAGCCGTCGCGCAGCAGCGCCTGGGCCGACTCGCGGGCCTCGCGCGCGAACTGCTCGCGCGAGCCGGCGGGCGAGCCCGAGCCGATGCCCGCCAGGGTGATCGAGAGCGCGCGCTGCGGCCAGCGCATCGCGAAGTAGAAGGTGGCGAACGCGCCCATCGACAGGCCCACCAGGTGCGCCCGCTCGATGCCCAGGCCGTCGAGCACGGCGAGGATGCCGGCGCGCTGGTGTTCGTAGGCGTAGTCCTCGATGCGCGAGGGCACATCGGAGGGCGGATAGCCCCGGGCGTTGAAGGCGATGCATCGATAGCGGCGCGAGAAGTGCCGCATCTGCGCCTCCCAGCTGCGGTACTCGCCGAGAAACTCGTGCACGAAGACGATCGGCGTGCCGCTGCCGGTCTCCTCGTAGTAGAGCTTCACGCCATCGGGGGTGGTCACATGGGGCATGGGCAGGTTCCTGAAGGGGCGTGGCCGGTCAGGGCCGCGCGGTTTCAGCGGTTCTCGTCGGCGGGCTTGCGCGGCGGGCGAGGCTCCGCGCCGGGGGGGCGGTCGTCGCGGCGCGGCGGGCGACCACGCCCCCCGCCGGGGCCTCGACCACCCTCCGGGCGCGGGCCTGCGTCGGGGCGCGGGCCCGCGTCGGGGCGTGGTCCGCCCTCCGCTCGGGGGCCTCTCTCGGGGCCGCGGCCTGCCTCGGGGCGTGGGCCTTGTCGATCGGCGCGCTGGCCAGGGCGGTCAGGGCGATCGGGGCGTCCGCCCGGGCGGTCAGGGCGCACGCCAGGGCGATCGGAGCGAGGGCGGGCGTCACCGGGGCCGCGGTCGGCACGCGCCGCAGCGGCGCGCTGACTCGCTTCCTGGCGCGCCTGTGCAAGCAGGGAGTCAAGCTGGCTGGGGTCGATGCCCTTCAGCACACAGAAGTTGGCCGCGGACAGTCGTGTGTTTTCGTAGTCATGCAGCAGGCTGGACCGTCGGCGCATCGCCTGCTCCTGCTCGCGCTGCAGCGCATCCTGTTCGCGACGCAGGGCTTCGCGCTCCTGGCGCACTGCCTCGCGCTGCTGGCGCAGGGCTTCGCGCTCCTGCTCGAATCGGGCCTGCTGGCCGGCGCGACGCCGCTGCACCTCGGTGGTCGCGGCCTCCCGGTGCTCGGCGGCGATCTCGCCGGCCGGCGCGCCATCGAGATCGAAGCGCTGGCCACCGCGCGCCATGGCGCTCAGGTAGGCGGTCTGGCCGGTGTGTCGGCGCAGGAAGGCCGAGAGCTGCTCGCGCGTGAACACGCCCGGGGCGCGCTGCTGGATGTCGGCCTGGATGCGCAGCTTCAGCGGGCGCACCGGGCCGGCGAAGAGCGCCGGGAAACGGGTGGCCAGCAACTGCCCGATGGCGCGTACCGAGAGAGCGGCGGGCGCCGGCGCCGGCACCTCTGCGACCGCAGCTTCCGCGGCCGCAGCTTCCGCGGCCGCAGCTTCCGCGGCCGCAGCTTCCGCGACCGCAGCCTCGGTGGCGGGGGCCTCGATGGCGGCCGGTTCGGCTGGCCCCGCTTCCGCGGGCGCGGACGGCGCTGCCGGCTCGGCGGGTTCGGCCGGCGCTGCGGACGCGGCGTGATCGGGCTTGGCGGGCTCGGAGGCCGCCGCCGGCGCTGCCGGCGGGGCGCCAGCGGCGCTGTCGTCTTCGGGGAAGTCAGGCATGGGTCTGGGGCGTGGTCGCGCGTGTCGCACGCGGTCCGAGAGGATCGCACCGATCGGTGCGCGGCTCAAATCGGCACGCCGCCCGGCAGGCATCGTACCGGCCGGCCTTCGCGCATCCAGGTCAGGCCCGGCCCATCGCCTGCACCTTTCGTTGCGCCGGCCGCTCCAGGCAGGCGGCCAGCCAGCCCGCCACGCGTGGATGGGCCGCGATCAGCGCGGGCGCGGCCTTGGCCCAGGCCAGCACCGAGGCGAGGTTGAGGTCGGCCACGGTGAAGCGTGAACCGGCCACCCAGGGCTGCTGCTCGAGGTGCGCCTCGAGCACGCGCAGCGGACCGGCAAGCGAGCGCTCGGCCTGGTCGGCGAGTGCCGGGTTGCGTCGCTCGGCCGGCATGATCAGCCGATGAAAGAGGATGGTGAGCGCGTCCTTCTCGCATTCGGTCATCACCCAGAAGCTCCAGCGCAGCACCTGCGCCTCCTCGGCGAGGTCGGCCGGCGCCAGGCTGCCGCCGAATCGACGCGCGAGGTAGAGGTTGATGGCCATCGATTCCCACACCACGATCGCGCCGTCCTCCAGCACCGGGATGTGGCCGTTGGGATTGAGCCGCAGGAACTCCGGGGTGCGGGTGGCCCCGCCCTGGTAGGTCTGCGGCACATGCTCGTAGGGCACGCCGAGTTCCTCGAGCATCCACAGGGCGCGGGCGGCGCGCGAGCTGGCGATGCCGTGAATCCGCAGGGTCATGATCGGCTCCATGTCGTGATGATCCGCGCGGGATTGTGCCCTTGCCGGGCGCCGACCCTGCCGCACCCGGCATTCGAGCGGAACGCGTCGGCGCGCCGGCTGCCCGGAAAAGTCACAGCTGCTTGAACAACCCCCGGCTTCCCTCGACGGCCCTCTCGCACTATGCTGCGCCTCCGCCGGGTGGGTCCGAGAGCCGCCCGATGCGCGCCCGCCGCGCCGCCCCCGTCACCCCCAAGGACACCCAAGATGACCACCCGGATCGACAAGCACGGCCTGAAAGTGGCCGATTCGCTGTGCAGGATGATCGAGGACGAGGCCCTGCCGGGCACCGGCGTGAGCGCCGACCAGTTCTGGCGCGGCCTGTCCGAAGTCATCCACACCCTCGGTCCGAAGAACCGCGCGCTGCTGGCGCGCCGCGACGAGCTTCAGAGCGCGATCGACGCCTGGCACGGCGAGCGCAGCGGCCAGCCGCACGATCCGGCGGCCTATCGCGTCTTCCTCGAGCGGATCGGCTACCTGGTGCCCGAGGGGCCCGACTTCCAGGCCGAGACGGCCAATGTCGATCCCGAGATCGCCACCATCCCCGGCCCGCAGCTGGTGGTGCCGGTGATGAACGCGCGCTATGCGCTCAATGCCGCCAACGCCCGCTGGGGCAGCCTCTACGACGCGCTCTATGGCACCGACGCGATGGGTGATCTGCCCGGCCCCGGCGGCTATGACGAGGTCCGCGGCGCACGGGTGATCGCCTGGGCCAAGGGTTTCCTGGATTCGGTCGCGCCCCTGGCCGGCGCCCGCCATGCCGATGTCACCGCCTACCGGGTGGCGGGCGGGGCGTTGCAGGCCGTGACGGCTGCCGGCAGTGTCGGTCTTGCCGATGCGACCCTGTTCGCTGGCTATCGCGGTGATGCCGCGGCCCCGACCGCGGTGCTGCTGCGCCACAACGCCCTGCACATCGAGATCCTGATCGACCGCCGGCACGCCATCGGCGCCACCGACGCCGCCGGGGTGGCCGATGTGCTGCTCGAGGCTGCGGTCACCACCATCATGGACTGCGAAGACTCCGTGGCCGCGGTCGATGCCGACGACAAGGCCCTGGCCTACCGCAACTGGCTCGGCCTGATGAAGGGTGATCTGGTCGAGAGCGTGACCAAGGGCGCTTCGCGCTTCGATCGCAAGCTGAGCCCCGATCGCGAGTACACCGGTGCCGACGGCCGTCCCATGACCCTCAAGGGCCGTTCGCTGATGCTGGTGCGCAATGTCGGGCACCTCATGACCAACCCCGCCGTGCTCGACAGGGACGGCCGCGAAGCACCCGAGGGTCTGCTCGATGCGATGTGCACGGTGCTGATCGCCATGCACGACCTGCGCAAGCAGTCGGGCCTGCGTAACTCCACCCGCGGCTCGGTCTATGTGGTCAAGCCCAAGATGCACGGGCCCGACGAGGTGGCCTTTGCCGACGAGACCTTCACGATGGTCGAGAAGGCGCTGGGCCTCCCCGCCGACACGGTCAAGATCGGCATCATGGACGAGGAGCGTCGCACCACCGTCAACCTGAAGGCCTGCATCCGCGCGGCCCGTCGGCGGGTGGCCTTCATCAACACCGGCTTCCTCGATCGCACCGGCGACGAGATCCACACCTCCATGCTCGCCGGCCCGATGGTGCGCAAGGCCGACATGAAGGCGCAGGCCTGGATCGGCGCCTACGAACTCTGGAATGTCGATGTCGGCCTGGCCTGCGGTCTGGCCGGCCGCGCCCAGATCGGCAAGGGCATGTGGGCCATGCCCGACCTGATGGCCGCCATGCTCGAGCAGAAGATCGGCCATCCGAAGGCGGGCGCCAATTGCGCCTGGGTGCCCAGCCCCACGGCGGCCACGCTGCATGCCACCCACTATCACCAGGTGGATGTGCTCGCCCGCCAGGCCGAGATTGCCCGCGGGGGCCGTCGTGCCTCGCTCGACGACATCCTGCGCATCCCGGTGGCCAGCACGCCCTCGTGGAGCACGCAGGACAAGACTGCCGAGCTCGAGAACAACGCCCAGGGCATCCTCGGGTATGTGGTGCGCTGGGTCGACCAGGGCGTGGGCTGCTCGAAGGTGCCCGACATCAACAATGTGGGCCTAATGGAAGACCGTGCCACCTGCCGCATCTCCTCGCAGCACATGGCCAACTGGCTGCGCCACGGCGTGGTCGGCTCCGATGAGGTCATGGCGGTGATGAAGCGCATGGCCACGGTGGTCGATCGCCAGAACGCCGCCGATCCGGCCTACCGGCCGATGGCGCCCGGCTTCGACGGCCCGGCCTTCCTGGCCGCCTGCGATCTGGTCTTCAAGGGGGTGGAGCAGCCCTCGGGCTACACCGAGCCGGTGCTCCATGCCCGCCGGCTCGAGCTCAAGGCCCGGGCGGCCTGAGCCGGAGGCCCGCGGTGGCCGATGAGCGCGCTTGCCGTGCCGGTGTGATCGCGCCGGGCGGCGCGGCATGAGCGCATCGGTCCGCCTGCAGTTTCTGCTGCCGCGCCTGACGCTCACGCGGGCGGCCGGCTGGCTGGCCTCCCGCCGCTGGGGGGCGGCCACCACCTGGGCGATCCGGCGCTTCATCGCGCGCTACCGGGTCGACATGAGCGAGGCGGCCGATCCCGATCCGCGCGCCTATCCGACCTTCAATGCCTTCTTCACCCGTGCCCTGCGCGAGGGCGCGCGGCCGGTCGCGCCGGAAGGCCTGCTCTGCCCGGTCGATGGCACGATCAGCCAGTTCGGCCCGATCGAGGATGGCCGGATCTTCCAGGCCAAGGGGCACCGGTACGACGCCACGGCGCTGCTCGGCGGCGACACCGCGCTGGCGGCCGGCTTTCGGCATGGCCACTTCGCCACGCTGTATCTCAGCCCGCGCGATTACCACCGCATCCACATGCCCTGCGCGGGCCGGCTGCGCCGCATGGTGCATGTGCCGGGCGAGCTTTTCTCGGTGAACCCGGCCACGGCGCAGGCGGTGCCGGGTCTGTTCGCACGCAACGAGCGGGTGGTGTGCGTGTTCGACGGCGAGCACGGCCCCTTCGTGATGGTGCTGGTGGGCGCGACCATCGTGGGCAGCATGGCCACGGTCTGGCATGGCGTGGTCAATCCGCCCCGACCGGGCGCGGTGCGCGCCTGGGACTACGAAGCGGGCACGGCGCCGGTGCTGGCCCGCGGCGCCGAGATGGGCCGCTTTCTGCTGGGCTCGACGGTGGTGATGCTGCTGCCGCCCGGGCCCTGGCGCTTCAATCCGGCCTGGGCACCCGCCGGCCCGATCCGGCTGGGCGAGCCGATGGTGCAGCGGGCCGACTGAACCCGCCGCAGACGAGCAGCGGCCGCGGCGGCGACTGCCGCCCCTGTCTGCGGCGGCCGGCCGGTTTTACTCGGCCTTCCAGTTGGGCTTGCGCTTCTCGGAGAACGCCTTGGGGCCTTCGATGAAGTCCTGGCTGCCGCGCATGCGGATCACCGCGTCGTAGTCCACCTTGTAGGCGGTGGCCAGATCGGCGATGGCCAGACCCTGCATGGCCGACTGCTTGGTGGCACGGATGGACATCGGCGAGCACTCGAGGATCTGGGCCGCCCACTTGCGGGCCTCGGCGAGCGCGCCACCCTCGGGGGCCAGCGCGGTGACGAAGCCGAGTTCGTAGCCTTCGCGCGCCGGCACATGGCGGCCGGTGAGCATCATGCCCATGGCCCGCTTCAGGCCGATGGTGCGCGGCAGGCGGTGCACGCCGCCGGCCAGCGCGGCCAGACCCACTCGCGGCTCGGGCAGGGCGAACTTCGCGTTCTCGGCGGCGATGATGATGTCGCAGGCCAGCGCGATCTCGAAGCCGCCGCCCATGGCCACGCCGTTGACCGCTGCGATCACCGGCTTGAAGAGGTTGAAGCGGGAGGTGAGCCCGGCGAAGCCCGAGGCGACGAAGCCGCGCTTGCCGCCGCCCGCCTGGAACTTCAGGTCATTGCCGGCGCTGAAGGCGCGGTCGCCGGCGCCGGTGACGATGGCCACCCATTGATCGGGGTCGGCATCGAACTCGTTCCAGACCTGCTCCAGCTCGAGGTGCGCCGGATAGTGCAGCGCGTTCATGACCTCGGGACGGTTGAGGGTGACGATGGTGAGGTGGCCTTCTCGTTCGACCTTGCAGAATTCGGGCATGGGGCTCTCCTGGGGCGGGTGAGGCCGCAGTGTATGCCCGGACGCGCGGGGGCTCAGCCCGGCGCGGCGAAGAATCGGCACAGGTCGATGCGTCGCTCGATCTCGGCGGTCATCTCGGCCCAGGCCTGGTTGTCGCGCGCCTTGAAACGGCGCTGGAAGGACGGCTCCTGCAGCTTTTCGGGCAGGGCGTCGATGGACGGGATGATGTCGGCCTCGCCCGTGATGCGGGCCACCCGTGTCTGCCAGCGCCGGGGATCGGCGATCGCGGCCTGGGCGAAGCGCACCCCGCTGCGGTCGGCGGCCAGGTCGGCAAACGAGAAGCCCGAGCCACCGCGGGAGTCGAGCACCTCCTTGAAGACCCCGATCGCGTCGGCGGTACCCGAGCCGGCCTCCAGGGTGATGGCTGCCGAGATCAACCAGTGCTGGGCGAGGTCCTGGCGGCCGCGCGCCACGGGAATCACCGGCTTGCCCGGCGGCACCGAGATGCCCAGCAGCCGTGCCGCGAGCTCGGGCTTTTCGCTGGCATGGACGGCCAGGGCGAGCATGGCGGCCCGGTTCTCGGCGCGCGGATCGCCGCCGCGCGCGGCCGCCTCGGCGACCACCGACTGCACCACCATGACCAGCCCCGCGCCGCCAGCCGGGCCCAGACGGCGTGCGATGTGCGCGAGGTAGTGGTCTACACGGGCGCGCTGCTCGGCGCCGAGCATGCCGCCGGACTGGCCGGCGCCACGCAGCTGCGCGAGCAGGTCGGCCTGCGGCTGCACGCGCAGGTCGACCAGGTCTCGCCCGATTGCCCAGCCGCTGGTGGCTGCCAGGCCGGCGCGCAGCGCCGCGAGAGTCTGGGGCGAGATGATGAAGCGCTGGGCGAGCGACCAGAGATGGTCGAGCATCCAGCGATTGACCGGCACCCGGCCGATGCTGCCCGCGACAGCATGCAGCTGGCCCTCATGGGACTCGAGCCGCAGCCCGAGCGTGGTGGCCTTGCCGAGCGGGCCGGCGGGCACCCGCAGTGAGACTCGCACCCATGCAGCGCCGTGCTCGAGGCTTACCCGGGCGCCGATGCCATGCTCGGGCAGGGCCCGCTGCAGGCCCTGCTGGAGCAGCAGATCGAGATCGCGGGCGGTGAGCTTCAGCGGCAGGGCGGGCGCACCGGCCTTGCGGGGATCAGGCATGCTCACCTGGCGGCGCAGGCGCTCGAGGTCGGCCACCGTGAGGGCCGGCGCCGGCCCGGGGTGAGGGCGCTCGTCGAGCACCATCACCGAGAGCACCAGGGTGGCCAGCACCAGCTGGGCGAGCAGCACCGCGATCACGATCGTCAGGCGCGACATCAGCGCTCCTCCTGCAGGCCGCTGCACCGCGCCTGCCACGGCAATTGACCTGCCTTGCCTGCCCACCGATACTCCAGCGCCATTTCCGTCCCCCGCGAGCTGCCTGCGATGTTCCCCTCCGATGCCCGCCGTGGCAAGCCTGTCGGCCCGACGGACGCGCGCGAGGATGCGCCCGCGCCCGGCTGGCGGCTCACCGTCTACACCATCATCTTCGAGGCCGACACCCGCGCCGGCCGGCTGTTCGACCTCGCCCTGATCTGGCTGATCCTGGTGAGCATCGCGGTGGTGGTGCTCGACAGCGTGGCGCCGATCCGCGCCCGCTTCGGCCCGGCCCTGAATGCCGCGGAATGGGTGTTCACCCTGATCTTCACCCTGGAGTACCTGGCCCGCCTGGCCTGTGTGCGCCGGCCGATGCGCTATGCGCTGAGCGTGTTCGGCCTGATCGACCTGATCGCGCTGCTGCCCACCTGGCTCGCCATCCTGATGCCCGAGCTGAGCGCGCTGATCGATGTCCGGGTGCTGCGTCTGCTGCGGGTCTTCCGCATTCTGAAGCTCGGCGCCTATGTGGCCGAGTACGGTGCGCTCGGCCGCGCGCTGGCCGCCTCACGGCGCAAGATCCTGGTGTTCCTGTCCTTCGTGCTGATGGTGACGCTGGTGATGGGCACGCTGATGTACGTGGTGGAGGGCCCGGCCCACGGCTTCACCAGCATCCCGGTGGGCGTGTACTGGGCGATCACCACCCTCACCACCGTGGGCTTCGGCGACATCACTCCGAAGACCGATCTCGGCCGGCTGATCGCCTCGGTGATGATGCTGCTCGGCTGGGGGACGCTGGCGGTGCCCACCGGCATCGTGAGCGCGGAGTTCACCGCCCTGCGCACGCTGCGTGAGCCGACCACCCGCACCTGCCATGAGTGCCTGAGCGAGGGCCACGCCGCCACCGCGAAGTTCTGCCGCGACTGCGGCGCCGAACTGCCGCCCTACCGCACCGACCTGCGCGGCTGAGCTCAGCCGCCGGACTCCGGCGGGCCGCTGACCTCGAATCGCCAGTGCTCGCCGTTGCGCCGGATCCAGCCCCCGGTGGGCGAGGCGAAGTGCGTGCCGAGCACCAGCACCGGCTGGTCGGCGTGGCGGCCGAGGAACTCGCGCCGGGTAAGCCGCGCCGCTTCGGGGTCGGAGTCGAAGTTGTTGCGGATGTCGGGCTCGCTGCACTGGATGGGATGGTGCATGAGGTCGCCGGTGATGACCGCCTGCGCGCCCTCCGACTGGATGCGCACGCTGACATGGCCCGGGGTGTGGCCGGGCGTGGGCTCGAGCCAGACCTCGTCGGTGAGGCGATGGTCCATCTCGACCAGATCGGCGAGGCCGGCCTCGACGATCGGGCGCACCGAGTCGCCGAGAATGTCATCGTCATCGGGTCCGGGCTTCTCGGCCGACCAGTGGCCCCATTCGACACGGCCGAACAGGTAGCGCGCATTCGGGAAGGTGGGCACCCAGCGGTCATCGACCAGCCGCGTGTTCCAGCCGACATGGTCGACATGCAGGTGGGTGCACAGCACGGTGTCGATCGACTCGGCCGGCAGGCCGGCCTCGGCCAGGCGCTGCAGGAACGGGGTCTGCAGTCGGTTCCAGCCCCGCACCCGGCGCGGCTTGTCGTTGCCCACGCAGGTGTCGACGATGATGCGTTTGCCCTGCGATTCGATGATGAAGGCATGCACCGAGGCGAAGAGCTTGCCGTCCTCGGTGGCGAAGTGCGGGCGTAGCCAGGCATGACGACGCACGAACTCGGGGTTGGCGGCCGGGAACAGGAACATGCCCGAGGTGGGCACGCCGTCGGATTCGACCACCTTGGTGATCCGGACGGCGCCGATCTGCCAGGTCTTCATGCGGATCTCCGGGGGGCGCTCTGGCCGTCGCGCGGCAGCTGGTTGAAGGGCACGCCCTTGTCGACCCGGACATCGCCGGGCAGGCCGAGCACCCGCTCGGCGATGATGTTGCGCAGGATCTCGTCGGTGCCGCCGGCGATGCGCATGCCGGGCGCGTACAGGAAGGCCTCCTGGAACCAGGCCTGCATCGGCGTGAGCTCGGCGTCCATCACCGCGCCCGACATGCCGAGCAGGTCGGTGCCGAAGGTGGCGATCTCCTGCAGCTTGCCGGCGCTGACCACCTTGGCGATCGAGGCCTCGGGGCCCGGGGTCTGCCCGCGCGAGAGCGCGGTGATGCTGCGAAAGCGGGTGTACTTCAGACCCTGCGTGCGCACATACCAGTCGGCCAGGCGTTCGCGCACCGCGGCATTGGCGAGCGCCGGCTCGCCGTCGATCTCGAGCCCGCGGGCGAGCGCCAGGATGTCGGCGCTGTCGGGCCCCGGCGCCTCGCCCACCGCCAGACGCTCGTTCATCAGCGTGGTGATCGAGACCTTCCAGCCCGCGCCCACCGCGCCCAGGCGCTGCGCGTCGGGGATGCGGACATCGGTGAAGAAGACCTCGTTGAAGTTGGAGGTGCCCGAGATCTGCCGGATGCGGCGCACCTCCACGCCAGGCGACTTCATGTCGAGGAAGAACATGGTCAGGCCGTCGTGCTTGGCGGCATTGGGGTCGGTACGCACCAGCAGCAGGCCCCAGTCGGCGTAGTGCGCGCCCGAGGTCCAGATCTTCTGGCCGTTGATCACCCAGTCGTCGCCATCGCGCTCGGCGCGGGTGCGCAGGCCGGCCACATCGGAACCGCCAGCGGGCTCGGAGAAGAGCTGGCACCAGATCTCCTCGCCGCGCAGCGCCGGGCGCACATGCCGCTCGAGGTGGGCCGGGCTGCCATAGGCGATCAGCGTGGGGATGCACATGCCCAGGCCGATCTCGAAGTAGCCGCGGGGCACCGCGAAGCGGGCCTCCTCCTGGCTGTAGATCACCTGCTGGATGGGCGTGCCGCCGCGGCCGCCGAATGTCGGGTCCCAGGTGATGCCGGCAAAGCCGGCGTCGGCCTTGCGGGCCTGCCAGGCCTTGCCGCGGGCGAGCGCCTCGGGGCCCTCGGCATAGCGGGTGCGCTGCGCCGGCTCGTCATCGCGGCGCGGCGTGGCATTGGCCTGCAGGAAGGCCCGGGCCTCGGCGCGGAAGGCGGCTTCGTCGGCGGTGTCGTTGAAGTCCATGGCGGCGTCCTCGGCTCAGGCGGCGGCCTGGCCGCTCCAGAGCGTGACCAGGCGGTTCTTCCAGTGGGGGTTGCTGCCGAGTTGCGCGGCCAGCAGGCGGGATCGGCGATAGAAGAGGTGGCAGTCCATGTCCCAGGTGAAGCCCATGCCGCCGTGGGTCTGGATGTTCTCCTTGGCCGCAAGGTGGAAGGCATCGGTGGCCGCCACGCGGGCGGTGGCTGCGGCCAGCGGCAGCTCGGGCGCCTCCTGGGCGAGCGCCCAGGCACCGTAGTAGGCGTTCGAGCGCGCGAGTTCGTTGGCGATGTAGACATCGGCGAGCTTGTGCTTGATCGCCTGGAAGGAGCCGATCGGCCGCCCGAAGGCATGACGGTCTTTCGCGTAGGCGGTGGCCGCCTCCAGGCAGGCGCTGGCGCCGCCCACCTGCTCGAAGGCGAGCAGCACCGCCGCGCGATCGAGCAGGTGTTCGATGCCCGCCCAGCCCGCGAGGCCGTTGCCCAGGGGTTCGGCGGGCGCTGCCTCGAAGCGCAGCCGCGCCTGGTTGCGCGAGGGATCGAGCCCGCGCAGGGGGCTGCGGGTGACGCCCGGCCCGCCTAGCTCGACCAGATGGAGCCCCGGCGCCCCCTGTTCATCGAGCGCGGCCACCACCGCGATGTCGGCGGCCTCGCCATCGACCACGGGCCACTTCTCGCCGCTCAGCCGGCCCGCCTGCACCCGCGCGCCAATGCCGCCCGGACGCGGATTGCCAGCGCCCTCGGCGAGCGCAAAGCAGCCGATGCGGCTGCCTTCGGCGAGGCCGGGCAGCCAGGTGCGGCGCTGGGCTTCGCTGCCGTGGCGCAGCAGCGCATCGGCCGCCAGGCACACCGAGGATGAAAAGGGCACGGGTGCCAGCACCCGGCCGACCTCCTCGGCCAGCACGCACAAGGCCTCGGCGCCCATGCCTGCGCCGCCGTATTCCTCGGGCAGTGCGGCGCCGAGCCAGCCCATCTCGGCCATGCCCTGCCACAGGCTGCGCTCGAGGGTGTCGGCGCCATCGAGGATGCGGCGCACCGCGGCCGGCGGGCAGCGATCGGCGAGAAAGCGCCGCGCCTGCTCGCGCAGCAGCTTCAGGTCATCGGAGAAATCGAAGTTCATGAATCGCGCTCCGCGGCCTGCCGGCCGCTGGTTGGACAGCCCGCCGGGCGGGTGCGGACGATGGTAGCGGAATCGGCGGTCGGTGCCGCCTGCTGAAACCCGCGGCGGGTCCGATCGGTGCCACGCCGGCGGCGGTTTGCAGCCAGGAAAATCTCAGCCCGGCATCCGTCGCTCGAGGCCAGACCAGCACAGCGGATAGTCGGCCTGACGCCAGGGCGCCTGCAGCGCCTGCGTGGTGGTGAGCAGGGGCAGCCGGGTCTCGAGCATGAAGGCCATGGTGTCGGTGATCCGCTGGGTCTGGCGGGTGTCGGCCTGCAGCGCCTTGCGCACGGTCTCGGCATCGGGCCCGTGGGGCACCATGCTGTTGTGCAGCGAGGCGCCGCCGGGCAGGAAGCCCTCGGCCTTGGCATCGTAGGCGCCGTGGATCAGGCCCATGAACTCGCTGGCGATGTTGCGGTGGAACCAGGGCGGCCGGAAGGTGTCCTCCATGACCAGCAGCCGCGGCGGGAAGATCACGAAGTCGATCGCATCCACGCCGGGGGTGTCGGACGGGGACTGCAGCACGAGGAAGATCGAGGGATCGGGATGATCGAAGCTGATCGAGCCGATGGTGTTGAAGCGGCGCAGATCGTACTTGCTGGGCACATGGTTGCCATGCCAGGCGACCACATCGAGCGGCGAGTGCCCGATGGCTGCCGACCACAGCCGGCCGAGCGACTTGGTGACCAGCTCGAAGCGGCCCTCGCGATCCTCCCAGGCCGCCACCGGCACCAGGAAGTCGCGCGCCGCGGCCAGGCCGTTGGCCCCGATGGGCCCGAGGTCGGGCAACTGGAAGGGCGCGCCGAAGTTCTCGCAGACATAGCCGCGGGCGCCCGGTCGCGGCCCGTCGGGCAGGTCGATGCGCAGCCGCAGGCCGCGCGGGATCAGCGCGATCTCCTGGGGCTCGAGCTCGAGCACGCCGAGCTCGGTGACCAGCCGCAGGCGACCGAGCTGAGGAATGATCAGCATCTCGGCGTCGAGGTTGCTGAAGAAGCGCTCGGGCATCGATCGGTTGGCCCGATAGGTGTGGATGGCGCAGCCCGCCTGCTGCACCGGGCTGCCGGTACCGGCCATCGTGAACAGGCCCTGGATGAAGTCGGTGGCTTCCTCGGGGGCGGGCAGCGGCGGCGGGCTCCAGCGCAGGGGTTCGGGCGGGGCCTCGGTGTCGGTGAACTGCGAGATCAGCCCGGGCGCCGCCAGCGGCTGCTGGCGCAGCGGGCCTGCCGAGGGCCGCAGGCGGTAGGTCCAGGTGCGTCGGTTGTGGGCGCGCGGCGCAGTGAAGGCGCTGCCGGAAATCTGCTCGGCATACAGGTTGTAGGGGCAGTGCTGCGGCGAATTGCGCCCCAGCGGCAGCGCGCCGGGCAGGGCCTCGGTGGCGAACTGGTTGCCGAGGCCGGTGAGGTAGCCGGCGGCGTGGGCCTCGGCGCCTGGGGATGGCAGCGGGCCGCGGTCGGTGGTCATGGACGGTCTCCGGTGAGCGCTCTGCCGTGATGGTAGCCCGGTCGCGCGCGACGGCTTTGCTAGACTGGACCGATCATGCCGATGCCGCGACTGCTGCGATCCTGGCTGCACCGCTGGCTGCCCGCAGGGCCGCAGCCAGGATCGCCGACTGCCGAGCGCGCGCTGGCGGCGGCCGACGGTTTTCTCTTCGAGCTCGATCTGATCGCCGGCCGCCTGCAGCGCGGCGAGCGCGCGGCCAGCCTGGGCCTGCCGCGCGAGGAGCCGGCCGCCGACATCACCGCGCTGTTCCGCACGGTGCCGCTGCCGCAGCGCGAGGCGGCGCTGCGCACGGCCGCGCAGGTGGTTGCCGGCGGTGGCGCGGTGCTCGATCTGGAGGTGCCGGTGGCCGTGCCCGGCGAGGGCGAGGCGCTGCGCCATCTGCGCATCGTGGGCCATCTCGCACGCGATGCCGGTGGGCGGCTCACCCGCATCGACGGCCTGTGCCTCGAGATCACCGAGGCACGGCGTGCGCGCCGGGCGCTCGAGCGGGTCTCCACCCGCTTCCAGCTGGCCGCCGACGCCGGTCGCCTCGGCCTGTGGGAGCTCGATCTGCGCAACCAGACCGTGGTCCAGACCGACCTCGGCGCGAGCCTGTTCGGCATGCCCTCGGGCGAGCCGGCCCCGGTGGCGGCCTATCTCGAGCGCATCCATCCCGAGGATCGCGGCGCGGTCGAGAAGGCCTTCCTCGCCACCATCGGCGAGGGCGGCGATCTCGGTCTGGTGTTCCGCGTGGTGGCCGGCCCACGGCAGCGCTGGGTGCGCACCGCGGGGCGCCTGGAGCGCAATGACAGCGGCCGTGCGGTGCGGGTGGCCGGCGTCAACTGGGAGATCACCGACGACATCGAGGCCCGCGAGCGCATCCGCCAGTCGGGCGAACGGCTGGGCCTGGCGCTGGCCGCGGCCAACGCCTCGGTGTGGGAGTACTTCCGCCACCAGGGGCGCGTGGTCTGGGACGAGCGCGGTGTCGATCTCTACGGCACCGACCCCAACCGGGCCGGCAGCCGCATCGGTCTGGTCCATCCCGAGGACCGGGTCCGGATCGCCACGCTGATCGCCGACAGCGTGGTCGACAGCAGCGCCCGTGATTTCGTCTTCGAATACCGCATCGTGCATCCGGTGCGCGGCCTGCGCTGGCTGCGCTGCATCGGCCGGCGCGAGGTCGCGCCCGACGGCACGCGCCGCTCCACCGGCATCGACATCGATGTCACCGCCGAGCGCACCGCCACCGAGGCGATCGAGGAGGCTCGGCGCGCAGCCGAGGCGGCCAGCCGGGCCAAGAGCGCGTTCCTGGCCAACATGAGTCACGAGATCCGTACCCCGATGAACGCGATCATCGGGATGACCGGCCTTGCCCATCAGGCCGGTTCGCTGGCGCAGTCGAGCTCCTACGCGGCCCAGGCGCACTCGGCCGCGCGCAGCCTGCTCACCGTGCTCAATGATGTGCTCGACTTCTCCCGCATCGAGGCCGGTCGGCTCGAGCCCGAGCGCATCGAGTACGCCATCGAGGAAATGCTCTCGCCGGTGCTCGACGTTGCCGGCTTTGGCGCGGGCGAGAAGCGGGTGGCGCTGGTGGTCGAGTTCGGCGCCGAGGTGCCGGCGCGCTGCGTCGGCGACCCCTCACGGATCGCGCAGATCCTGTTCAACCTCGCCGGCAATGCCGTCAAGTTCACCGAGCGCGGCTTCGTGGCGATCAGCGTCGGCGTCACCGGCGAGCGGCTGCGCTTCGAGGTGGCCGATTCGGGCATCGGTCTGAGCCCCGAGCAGCAGCGCGAGGTCTTCGAGCCCTTCACGCAGGGCGACATCAGCACCAGCCGGCGCTTTGGCGGCACCGGTCTGGGTCTGAGCATCTGCCGGCGGCTGGCCGAGCTGATGGGCGGCGAGCTCGGCGTGCGTGCCCGCGCCGGCGGGGGTTCGGTCTTCTGGCTGGATCTGCCGCTGCGCGCGGTGCCCGATTCGGGTCCGGTCTGGGGCACCCGCCGATCCGGGCGCGATGTGCTGGTGCTGCACCACGATCCGGTGGTGGCCCGCAGCCTGGCGTCCCAGGCGGCGCGGCTGTGCGTGCGGGCGAGCACGCTGACCGATGCCGAGGCGCTCCCCGGCTGGCTGCGGCTGCAGGCATCCGGCTCGGCGCCGCTGCTGTGCGTCGATGCCCGGCTGCTGCCTGCCGATGCCGGCGCCTGGCTGGCCGGCCTGCGTGCCCATCCCACCCGGCCGACGGTGGCACTGATAGCGCGCCGCCTCTCGGCGCTGCCCTCCGCCGACAGCGTGCTGCTCGAACCGGTGCTGCCCTCTGCGTGGTGGCGCAGCCTGGGTCTGGGCCCCGCGGCGACGGTCTCCGCGCCGACCGACACCGGCCCCGTTTCCGGTGCGCTCGCCCGGGCCCTGCGTCCGGGCATGTTCGCCGGC
Organism: uncultured bacterium; assembly: GCA_903934795.1. GTDB lineage: Bacteria > Pseudomonadota > Gammaproteobacteria > Burkholderiales > Burkholderiaceae_E > Quisquiliibacterium. The sequence continues at coordinate 26,764 of CAIZPE010000351.1, forward strand.
AAGGACATCCTGCTGGTCGAGGACAACGACCTCAACCGCGCCCTGGTGCTGGCCATCCTCGCCGATGCCGGGGCGCACATCCGTATGGCGGGCAATGGGGTGGAGGCGCTGGCGGCCGTGCGCGAGCGCCTGCCCGATGTGGTCCTCATGGACATCCACATGCCGGTGATGGACGGCTACGAGGCTACCGCCGCGATCCGCGCGCTTGGCGCCGGGGGGCGCGACCTGCCGATCATCGCCACCACCGCCGATGCGCTCGAAAGCGACCGCGACCGTGCGCTGCGCGCGGGCATGAACGATCACCTCACCAAGCCGCTGGAGCCGTCCCGGCTGGTGGAGGTGCTGCAGCGCTGGATCGGCGCGGTGCCGGCATCCGAGGCGCCCGCGATTGCGCCGGCAGCCCCCGCATCGCCGATGGCCGATCCGCCCGGGCTCGCCGTACCCGTGACCCAGGCGCCGCTGGCCCCTGTGCTCGATCTCGCCGAGGGCCTGCGCGGTTGCCTGGGCCGTGAGGCGCTGCTTGCCCAGACCCTGGGCATCTTCCTCGATGTGTACGGGCCGGTGCCCGAGCGCCTGGCCGCCACCGACAGCGCGCCGCAGGCTGAGGGCGCGCCTGACCTGCGTCGGCTGGCGCACACCCTCAAGGGCAGCGTGCGCACCCTCGGAATGACCCGGCTGGCCGATGCGGCTGCCGCCATCGATGCCGAACTGCGCGCCGGCCTGCCGCCCGGCGCCACCCACCGGGCGACGCTCGAGGCCGCGCTGCGCCTGACCCTGGATCAGGCCGCCGACGCGCTGGCCAGGCTCAGGGCGTCACCCGGATGACCACCCGGCCGATCGCTTCGCGGCGGGCGAGCAGCTGAAAGCCGGCCAGGGCGTCGACAAGATCGAGCTGGTGACCCACATGGGGCACCAGCACGCCCTGCGCGGCGAGCCGGTCGACCTGCACCTGGTTGTCGGCGCCCAGCGCCGGGAAGCGCCGCCCGTATTCACCGGCCCGAACCCCCAGCACCGAGATGCCGCGGATGAGGATCTGGTTGGCCGCGATCGTCGGGATGCGGCCATCGGCAAAGCCCACCACCAGCAGCCGCCCGCCCCAGGCCAGGCAGCGCACCGAGGCATCGAACAGGTCGCCGCCCACCGGGTCGTAGACCACATCCACGCCGCGATCGCCGGTGAGCTCGCGCACCCGGTCGCGCAGCCCGGCGATGCCCACGCTGGAGAGGTCGATGGTCTCGTGCGCGCCGTGCGCGCGGGCGACCGCGATCTTGGCCGGGCTGGAGGCGGTGGCAATCACCCGAGCGCCCAGGTGCACGCCCAGGCGTACCGCCGCCACGCCCACGCCGCCGCCGGCGCCATGCACCAGGAGGGTTTCGCCACGGGCGAGCTGGCCGCGGCACACCAGCGACACATACGCGGTGATGCCCTGCGAGCTCATGGCCGCGGCGTGGGCGTCGTCCAGGCCCTCGGGCACCGGGCGAAGGGCCCGCGCCGGCAGGACGCGTTCCTGCGAG
>CAIZPE010000352.1 GCA_903934795.1 uncultured bacterium
CAGTGGAACAGGCTGTGGATGCTCAGCCCGATCGCCTGGCTGATCACCAGGGTGGCCCAGAACCCGCTGATCGCGGAGTCGCCGGTCGGCTGGCGCACCAGCAGTGTCAGCACGATCGCGATGCCCAGGTTGAGCAGCATCGTCCATAACCAGGGCGCCCACGGCGGCCCGACATGGGGCTTGGCCCAGGCGCTGAGCAGGGAACGCAGAACCGGATGACGGGGGCTCGCGACGTCCATCGGGATAGTGTAGCTGCCCATCATGCGCCCGGCAGCCAGATCGGCAGCGTCGCCCGCAGCCATTGGCCCACCACCCGGCCGGGAGGCAGCGCGGCGAACACGCCGGCGCTCACCAGGCCGGCATACGACCCCACCATCCAGCCCTTGTGGGCCGCGAAGACGCGGTGGCGCGCCGCCCGCACCGCCATCGTCAGCGAGATCAGGATCCACAGCGAAAGGCCGTGGATCCAGCTGTAGCCGCCCAGCCAGGTCCAGCCGAGCTTGCCGGTGATGCCGAAGGAGGAGATCGCGGTGACGGCCATGGCCAGCACCCAGACGCGGCCGACCACGCGGTGGCGGACGCCGCCACGGGCCGCGATCAGCTGCCAGGCGCCCAGCACGAGCGAGACGATCGCTGCGCTGAGGTGGATCTGGACGATGAGGGCGGGATGCGCAAGGTTGGGGTCGGCCATGACGGGCTTTCTTGGGAGGCAGTGAGCGGATCCTCCCAGCCCGGACCACGCCGCGCCGCGCCCTGCGACCGACGGCTCGCGCCGCAGCGCGAGATGCCGCTGGACGTCGCCAGCGGCAGGCCTCGCCGCTGCCTCAGCGCGGCAGCGAGGACGACCCCATCAGGAAGGCATCCACCGAGCGGGCGCACTGCCGGCCCTCGCGGATCGCCCAGACCACCAGCGACTGACCCCGGCGCATGTCGCCGGCGGCGAAGACCTTGGGCACGCTGGTGGCGTAGCTGGCCTCGCCCTCGGTGTCGGCGCGGGCATTGCCGCGGCCGTCCTTGGCCACGCCGAAGGCCTCGAGCACCGAGCCCACCGGCGCGACGAAGCCCATCGCGAAGAGCACCAGGTCGGCCGGAATCTCGAACTCCGAGCCCGGGACCTCGGTCATGCGCATCTGGCCGGACGCCGGGTCGCGCGTCCACTCGACCTTCGCGCCGACCAGCGCGGTGACCCGGCCCTGGGCATCGCCCTTGAAGGCCTTGGTGGTGATCGACCAGTCGCGTTCGCAGCCCTCCTCGTGCGAGGACGAGGTACGCATCTTGGTCGGCCAGTAGGGCCAGGTGAGCGCCTTGTTCTCGGACTCGGGCGGCTGGGGCATGAGCTCGAACTGCGTCACCGAGGCCGCGCCATGGCGGTTGCTGGTGCCCACGCAGTCGGAGCCGGTGTCGCCGCCGCCGATGACCACCACATGCTTGCCGGTGGCCATGATCTGGCCGGGCACGGTGTCACCGGCCACCACCTTGTACTGCTGCGGCAGGACCTCCATCGCGACGTGCACGCCGGCGAGCTCGCGGCCCGGCACCGGCAGATCGCGCGGCAGCTCGGCGCCGCCGGTGAGCACCACCGCATCGAATTCGGCCTGGAGTTGGGCCGCGGAGATCCGTTCGCCCGACCCGTCGGTGACCCCGGGCAC
>CAIZPE010000353.1 GCA_903934795.1 uncultured bacterium
CCCAGAAAGTGGGCGTTCGATGAGCAGTACCAGCGGGCAGGGTCCACTCGTCGCCCTGGGAGGAGGACACCATCGTTCCCCGGATGTAGGAGCGATGGCCGGTGGCCGTTCGGACGATGATCTCGAGTACCGCCGCGACGAATCGACGACGAACCGTGGCGCCGTTGAAAACGTCGCTGGGCGCGACCTTCGGCGATGTCGGAGCGGTGGATGCGGTGGCTTTGCTCATCGGCTACCAGTAGCTGGTGCGGCAACGGGACAGGTCGACGAATCGCTTGGCCCGTTCGTCGTACGGCGTGCGCAGGGTGACGCAATCAGCGCATGCCGTAGACATGTCGTCAAGGCGTCTTCGGGCCACCGCCAGCTTCCTTCGATCTACTCGGTAACGAGTCGGCCTGAGTTGGGTTCACGCTGTAGACGTAGCCCTGAATCCCCGCCCGTTGAAGGTCGCTGGTCGAGGTCCGGAAAGCTTCACGAAACTCTTCCAGTTTCGGCGGCAGCAGGGAGATCGGGGTCTGGCTAGCCAACTCGATGTTGAAGGCCGATATGGATTCGGAAGGTCCCTGTTCCTTCTCGCGTCCGAAGACAAGCCCCGACCTCTGCGCCTTATCCTTCATTTTGGTGAGGACATCCAGCAGTTCGTCTTGGTCGCTGCCCGAAACGATGATGTCGTCCATATATACGGTCACCACGAATCGCTTGTCGCGATGCAGCGCGTCGAGGTACTTCCCGATACCGCTTTTGTGCAGGGCGAGCGACGCGAGCAGCGGCGATTGGATGAACCCGTAGGGCAGGATCTTTCTGTTGTCGTTGAGTGGGTGCCTCACCGTGCTGGATGTGGCGATCCGAAGCGCCTCGTCATGACTGAAGAACTCCTTCAGCAGCCGCGAGATGCGAGATCGGCTGACGGAACCGAAGAAGTCGGCGATGTCTGCCTTGACGAAACAGGTGCTTTGTCGATGGCGCCTTAGCGCAGCGACGTGACCGCCTTTCCGCAGATGAAAGAAGTAGTTGGGCGCCTTCCAGCGGGACTCGATCAGGTTCTTGACCTCGAGGCCTGCCGCACGCGCTTCCGGGGAGGGTACGAAGACCCATCGACCCGGCTTTCGTTCAAACCGGTGCTGCCACTTGGCGGGCATAGGCCGCCCGATAGTTGAAGACCGCGTTCACGATGGCAGCGATGAGATGCACGAGTGCGATACCCATCCCGAACCAATCGCGAACAGGGCGGTCGTTGCGACGTTTTTTGTTCATCTCAACGAGTCCTTTCACTTCCCTGGCGCGCCCAGCGCGCGAGCGCGCGGAAATTCAGCTAACGAATATGGCGCCACCAACATGGACGGACCATGTTGATCAGGACGCCTATAGGAGGCCACACAGTGACGATGAAAGGTAGGTGCAGATGGACTGAGCCACCTGCCGCCAGGGCACAAAGAATCTAGCACATTCCCGTGCAGTGGTCTGTCGGCGCAGCCGTGGGGTGTGTGCTTGCCCCGGTCCTGAAGCACGGGTTGTGGCTGGCTATCGATCGGCGCATAATGCATGAAACGTCAATGAAAAAGCATTCGCTCTCCCATGTCCGTCCTAGTCGCCAATCCCCTGCCTGCCGCGTCGGCGCACGTCGCTCGCGCCTTGCGCCCCGGGCACGTGTACAGGCGTGAGGACCTGGCGCCGCTCAGCACGGCCGTGGACCGCCACCTGCAGGAGCTGGTCTCGGCAGGCTGCCTGACCAAGCTCGCCCGCGGCCTGTACTACGCGCCGCGCGAGTCGGCGTTCGGCGTGGTGCCGCCCGCAGACGAGGAACTGGTCGCCGCGTTCCTGAAGGACCGGGACTTCCTTCTCTTCTCCCCGTCGGCCTACAACGCGGCAGGCCTGGGCACGACCCAGCTCTACAACCGCACCTGGGTCTACAACCGCAAGCGTCATGGTGTATTCACGCTCGGTAGCCGGCAGTACGACTTCAGGGTCAAGCCCCGGTTCCCGAGGCGGCTGTCCGACGAGTTCCTGTTCGTCGATGCGCTCAACAACCTGGGCGAGCTGGCAGAGGACGAGGCGGCCGTACTCGTGCGCGCCAGGCAGCGTGCCCGCGAGATGGATGGCACGAAGTTGAAGCGCGCCCTGGAGCAGTTTGGCCTCGTGGCCACTCGCAAGCGCGTGATGGGCTGGCTGGATGCCTGAGTTCCTGCACGCACGGCGCGACTTCGGGCAACTGGTCAGTCTGGTCGCTGCCGAGCGAGGCGTCGACCCGGTCCTGGTCGAGAAGGACTACTGGCTGATGCACTGTCTGTGGGGCCTTCAGGCGCAGGGTCTGCGGTTCGAGCTCAAGGGCGGCACCTCGCTCTCCAAAGGCTTCGGGATCATCCATCGGTTTTCCGAGGACATCGACATCCGCATCGAGCCTCCGGCCGCGCTCGACGTGAAAGCGGGCCGAAACCAGGACAAGGCGGCGCACGTCGAGTCCCGGCGGGCGTTCTACGACTGGCTGACCCGGGAGATCCGGATCCCCGGCATCGTCGCGGTCGAGCGTGACACCGATTTCGACGACGAGAAACTGCGCAGCGCGGGCATCCGGCTGGTTTATCCGACCACCCTTGGGTCGCTTCAGGGGGTCAAGTCCGGTGTCCTGCTGGAGGTCGGGTTCGACGACACGGCGCCGAACCGTCCGGTCACGATCTCCTCCTGGGCATATGACACCGCCGTCGCACGCGGGGTATCGCTCGGGGACAACCGCGCCGTGGACGTGCTCTGCTACGAGCCCAGCCATACCTTTGTCGAAAAGCTCCAGACGCTGTCCACCAAGTACCGGGGACTGCCCGAGACGGGCCGGTTACCGCCGAACTTCCTGCGCCACTACTACGACGTGTACTGCCTGCTGGGGCTGCCCGAGGTGCTCGATTTCATCGGCACGCCGGCCTACGAGGAGCGTAAGCGGCAGCGGTTTCGGGCGGCTGATGAACGGGTCATTGCGCGCAATCCGGCGTTCGTCCTGGCTGACCCGTCTCGGCGCGCCGCCTTTGCCGCCGAGTACGCGCGCACGGCTGCGCTGTACTACCAAGGTCAGCCGCCCTTTGCGGACATCGTCGCCAGGATCCATGAGCACATTGATCGGATGTAAGCCGTGACGGATGACCGGCGGCGTACGCGCGATCGTCTCTGAGCCATGTTCCGTGGGCCAATTCGTGGGCCAAATCCGGGGAATGCAGGGGAACGGGAAAAATTGAAACCCTTGTAAATCAACAACTTACATTCCCCCTGAGACCCCCTCATGCCCCTACCTACTGGGTTCGAGTCCCATCAGCCACCCCATTCAGACTGTTCAGACCCGGTGTCGGGTTCGGGTCCGGCCTCATCAGCCCGGGCGCACCGAAATCCCCTCCGGCAACAGCACATCGATCACACCATACCTGCCGGGTGACTCGAAGTAGGTCGACGGGTAGGAGTCACTCGCTTGTACGCCCAGCCCCTTGGCCAGCGCATTCAGGACGAGCTCCTTCACGAGCGTCTCGCCCGCCTTGCCATTGAAGAGGATGGCATCGGCGCCCGCGAGGCTGCGCGCGATGTCGCGGAGCAGCGCATCGTTCTGTCGGCCAATGTGCGCGCGCACGCTGTCGGCGTCGAAGCTGCCAAGCACGATGCGCAGGCGCGGGATGACGAGTTCCGCCTCCTTCAGGCGCAGCACCAGCGGGCCACTGGCGAGCTCGACGGTGCGTGCATCGAGAGCGAGGGCCGCCTCTGCGCTCGCGCTGGCGCGAAGTTCGGGAGCCTCCTGCAGCAGCGCCTGCTTGCGCGCGTACAGCTCCTTCAGGCGCGCCTCGGGCAGCCCGCCGCCGGCGAAGGCCTGCCGGATCGCATGGAGTTCCGTCTGGGCGTCGATCCTGGGGCTTGCAAGCCAGATGGCGACGCCGATCACGCCGCTGACCACGACGATTGCAAGGAGCGCCCAGGCGCCCAGGAGGCCAGTCCGGCTCACCCGCCTGGCGGCCGGCGTCGGCACAGGCTTTCGCCGGCGGGTGGCACCGGCTGCGCCTGTCGGTGCCGATGGCGGTGGCGCCGCCGCCGCCGCCGCCGCGCGCGGACGGGCGGCAAGGTCCCGGTCGTAGGCGGCGCGCCGGACGGGGTCGGAAAGCACCTCATAGGCCACGGTGATCGCGGCGGCGCGTCGCGATGCCGCGGCGTCGTCAGGCCGACGATCCGGATGAAAGCGCTGAATCAGGCTGCGGTAGGCCGCCCGCACGACTTCCGGGCTTGCCTGCCGGCTGATCTCCAGCGTGTCGTAGTGGGTCATGGTCTTTCAGGGAAGACGCTGGAACTTCGTCAGCGAACCATCCTGTTCGCGCAGTTCGAATTGCCGCTCGGCCACGGAGACGACCGGATTGATGTCGTGCATCAGCTGGCCGTTGCTTGAGCGAACGCTCCAGACGAGGCTGCGCTCCCGCAGCTGCCACACCCCGTACTGCAGCGCCCGGCCATCGTCGCCCCGGATCTCCCAGGTGCCGCTGGGATGCAGGTGAATGGGTGTGGCTAGGCGGGAAGACTTCCAGGCACCGGAGAACTGCGTGGGCTTCAAGGCCGGCTGGCAGGCTGCAAGCAGCATCGCGGCCAGCGCCCAGACGAGGAAGCGCAAGCTCATGTCGCGTCGCCGGCTCAGGGCTGCTGGCGCCGCTCGCGGAGCTGCCGGATCTGCAGCTCGATGCGCGCGCGTTCCCTCTCGTCGCGGGCGTTCTGCAGGTCGAGCTGCAACTCTTCTTCGCGGAACTTGAGCTCGAGGGCACGCTCGGCTTGCCGGCGGGCCTGCTGTTCCGCGAACTTGCGATCCTGCTCCGCTACCCGGCGATCCCGCTCGACGCGTTCGCCCAGCTGACGCACATCCTGCTCCCAGCGACGCTCCTGCTCTTCGCGCGCCCGCCGCTCCTGTTCGGCCTGCCGGGTCTCGTTCTCCTTGCGCCGACGCTCGGTCTCGAGGAGCTCCAGTTCGGTGATGTTCGCCGGCCTGACCCCGTAGGTGCGGGCGTACTCCTCGATCCGGATCTGTTCCGCGGCACGGGCCTCGATTTCGGCGCGCTTGTTCATCGAATCTGCCGTCGAGCAGCGCGTGATGCCGAAAGCCAGTGTGCCGATGAGGACCAGCAGGCCGATCGCGCGCATGACGAGTTTCGTGGCGTTGAGTGCGCTCGCGGCCACCGAGGGCTCGCGAGCACCGAACGCATCGAGGTCCGCGCGCGCAAGCATGGCGTCTGCCCTCAGCGACAGGGCGTCGGCGCGCAGGCCCAGCGCGTCTGCCCGTACCTGCTCCCGTCTGGCCAGTGGGCTGCCCGCTGCCGCGGCGCGGGCGCGATCCTTGGCGTCGAGTTCGGCGTCGTACCGCAGGCGCTGCATCGGGTCGGCAAGGGTGTCGTGCGCCAGCTTCAGCAGTTGCAGGTGCTCCTTGAATTCATGCGGCGTCAGCTTTTCGCGCTTTTCCTCCAGCGCGGCCATGGCACGCTCGAAGGCATCATGAATGTCGGTGTCGCTGGCGGTCCGGGCCAGACCCAGAATCTTGTAAAGCGTCAACTTGGGCATCGCTCGGATCCTCGCGTGTCCGATATCCAGGTGCAAGCGGCAAGAGCGGCGCGTTGGGGCGGCGCCGGTCACTCGAATTGTATCGGCGCATGTCGGAGCCCGGGCCGGCGTCTGGCGCCTGTGGCGGGCCGTTCATGCCGGCGCTGGGCTTGTCTGGGAGCAGCGCGGGCACCCGACACGCGCGGGGCTCATGCGCCGCTAAAGGCCCAGTTCCCGGGCGCGCACCACCGCGCGGGCACGGTTGTCGACCCCGAGCCTGGCGTAGAGCGCCGACAGTGCATTGCGCACCGTCTTGTCGGCCACGCCGAGGCGAGCGGCGATCTGGGCGTTGTCCAGCCCCTGCGCGACCAGGCCTGCGAGCTCCCGCTCGCGTCGGGTGAGACGTGGGTCTTCGCCCGCGCCGTGGATGAATCCGGACACCGCATCGCAGAACCGTTCGAAGGCCGGCTCATGCCCCAGCGGCACATGGTTGCTGGAAGGCAGCGACTCGAATCTCGCCCCGGGGATGCTGGCAGCGATGGCATGACCGAGTTCCACCGGCGCGACGCGATCGCCCTCGCAGTGCAGGACCAACGTGGGCGCGCGCACCCGCGGCGCGAGCGGACGGACATCCACACCGGCGCGGGCGCGCATGATCTCGGCGGCGCGGGGGCCGTTGCAGCTGCGCCGCTGCTGCTCGTTCAGGCCCTCGCGCACCTCGGGCGGCGCGGCGGGCACGAAACGGCTGGTGAAGAACTCGCGCACTGCCGGGTCGTTGCGTCCCCAGCCCAGCTCCACGAGCCGCCATTGCGCCTCGAGGAAGGCCCGCTCCTCGGCGGTGGCGCAGCGGTGCAGGGCGCCGTGGAGGTAACCGCCGAGCAGCACCAGGTGCGACACCCGCTCGGGATGGCGCACCGCGTAGGCGATCGCGATGGCGGCCGCGCCGCTCGTGCCGAGCAGCGCCACCTGGCGCTCGCCGGTGGCCTCGATCACAGCCTCGAGCTCTTCCAGCCAGGCCTCCAGGCTGCGTGGCCGGGCATCATCACCCGACAGGCCGCAGCCCCTCTCGTCATAGCGCACCAGCCGGAAGGCGCGGCTGAGGTGCTCGACCCAGGGACCCCACACCGGCGAGCGGGTGTCGTACTCGACATGGGTGAGCCAGTGCGCGACCCGCACCAGCACGGGGGCGTCGCGACGGCCGCTGCGGGTCCAGGCGATGCGGGCGCCCGAGGACAGCGTGGCGAAGCGGAACTCCTGGCCTCGCGCCGGGGAACTGCTCATGGCCTTGGGCCAGATCGTGGCGCGGCGCCGGCCTACTTCGGCTGGATGCCGGCCGCCTCGGCCACCTTCCGGAAGCGCTCGTATTCCTTGCGCTGGAAATCGCCGAGTTCGCGGGTGTGCATCATCATGGGTGCGCTGGGCTGGGTGGCCTGGTAGGCCTTGCCCTCGGGCGAGAGCATCACGGTGCGCACCGCGTCGGCGAGCTTGTTGGTGATGTCATCCGGGGTTTCGCGGCGCACATAGAGCGACGAGAAGGTGTAGGTCTCGAATTCCGGATAGCCCAGCTCCAGCATGGTGGGCACCTGCGGCGCCATGCGATCGCGCGTGCTGCCGGTGACCGCCAGGCCGCGCAGCCGGCCGTCCTTGAGATGGGTGATCACGCCGCCGAGGTCGTTCAGGCCGAACTCCAGTGCGCCGCCCATGACATCGTTCTGCAACTGGGCGCCGCCCTTGTAGGCGACATGACTCACCTCGACGCCGGCGGCCAGGCCGAGCCAGGCGCCGACCAGCATGTAGCCGTCGGAGTAGCTGCCGACATTGAGCGGCCGCTTCTCGCGCTTGACCGCGGCGATCAGCTCGGCAAGCGAGCGGTGGGGGGAGTCGCCCTTGACCACGAAGGCGACCACGCCGATGCCGAAGCCGTGCACCGGGCGGAAATCGCGGAACGGGTCGTAGGGCAGGTTGCGGTTGAGCACCGGCAGCACGCACATGGGCGTGTTGGTGCCCACGAAGACGGTGTGGCCGTCGGCCGGGGCGCTGCGTACCGCCTGGATGGCGATCATGCCGCTGGCCCCTGGCCGGTTCTCGACCACCACCGGCTGACCAAGCAGCTTGGAGATCATCTCGCCATACACCCGCGAGCCGCTGTCGGCGCCGCTGCCCGGGGTGAAGGGCACCACGAATCGGATGGGCTTGCCGGGATAGCCCGCGGCCTGGGCGCGCACGCCCGGGGCGACGGCCGAGGCGGTGGCCCCGGCCAGGGCGGTGAGGAGGTGTCGACGGTTCATTCCGGGCTCCTGGATGGCCCGCCGCCCGCGCCGTCGCGAATCGGCAGGACGAGTTGCAGTGGACTCAGGTTACCCCAGCCCCGGCCCGGGAGCGGCTCAGATTTCGAGGTTGTCGATCAGCCGCGTTTCACCCAGGCGGGCGGCGCCCAGCACCACTGCCGGCTCGCCCGGTGCGGCGGCCTGCAGATCGGACTGGCGTCGCACGGTGAGGTAATCGGGTGCCCAGCCCCGCGCCGCGAGCGCCGCGGTCTCGGCGGCGAGCACCGCCGACAGGTCGATGCCGGCACGCACAGCCTGCGCGATGCGCTGCAGCGCCGCGCTGAGCTGCACCGCCTCGGCGCGCTGCACCGGGCTCAGGTAGCCGTTGCGCGAGGACAGGGCCAGGCCATCGGGGCTGCGCTCGGTCTCGCCGGCCTCGATGCGGATGGGCAGCGCGAACTGTTCCACCATGCGGCGGATGATCATCAGCTGCTGGTAGTCCTTCTTGCCGAACACCGCGACCGCAGGCTGCACGCAGGCGAACAGCTTCATCACCACCGTGCATACCCCGGTGAAGAAGCCGGGCCGGAATTCCCCTTCGAGGATGTCGGCGAGCTCGGCGGGCGGGCGCACCGTGTAGGTCTGGGGCTGCGGATAGAGCTCGCGCTCGTCGGGCGCGAACAGCACATCGCAGCCGGCCGCGCGCAGTCGGGCGCAGTCGGCCTCCCAGGTGCGGGGATAGCGGTCGAAGTCTTCATTCGGCGCGAACTGCAGGCGATTGACGAAGATGCTGACCACCGCGAGGTCCCCGAGGTCGCGGGCGCGCCGCAGCAGCGCGATGTGGCCGTCGTGCAGGTTGCCCATGGTGGGCACGAAGGCCGGCGCGCGGGCGCCGGACAGACGCTGGCGCAGGTCGGCAATGCTGTGCGCGATGAACATGGGGCGGCCTACCAGGCGTGCTCTTCGTCGACCGGGAAGGCTCCGGACTTGACCGCGTTCACATAGGCCTGGAAGGCCTCGCGCACGCCGCCGGCCTCGGCCATGAAGTTGCGCACGAACTTCGGCACCCGGGCGAGATGCGCGCCGAGCATGTCGTGCATCACCAGCACCTGGCCGGCGGTGCCGCGGCCCGAGCCGATGCCGATGGTGGGGCAGCGCGTGAGCTGCGCCGTGAGCGTGGCGGCCAGGGCGGCGGGCACCATCTCGAACACCATGAGGCTGGCGCCGGCATCCTGCAGGGCCCGTGCCTCGGCGGCGAGCTGGGCAGCCGCGGCCTCCCCGCGGCCCTGCACCCGGTAGCCACCCAGGGCGTGCACGGTCTGGGGCGTGAGCCCGAGGTGGGCGCACACCGGGATGCCGCGCTCGACCAGGAAACGCACCGTCTCGGTGGTCCAGCCGCCGCCTTCGAGCTTGACCATCTGCGCGCCGGCCTGCATCAGCACGGTGGCGCTGTGCAGTGCCTGCTCGCGCGAGGCCTGGTAGCTGCCGAAGGGCAGGTCACCCACCAGCCAGGCCGTGCCTTGCGCGCGGCTCAGGCCGCGGGCCACGCACTCGGTGTGATAACGCATGGCCTCGAGCGACACCGGCGTGGTGGTGGACAGCCCCTGGCACACCATGCCGAGCGAGTCGCCCACCAGGATCACCTCCACGCCGGCAGCGTCAGCCAGCGCGGCGAAGCTGGCGTCGTAGGCGGTGAGCATGGCGATCTTTTCGCCGCAGGCGGGCATTTCCAGCAGGCGCGGCAGGGTGACCGGCTTGCGGGCTGGTGTCGGGGTGCTGCTCACGATGGATTCCTTGGCTGGGGGCGCTGGCGCGCCCGGTTCGAGCCGGCGGGTCAGGCCGGCTCGGAGATCTCGATGAGGTTCAGGTCCGGATCGCGCACATAGACCGAGCGGATCTTCCCGGTGGCACCGGTGCGCATCACCGGCCCCTCGATGATCGGCCAGCCTTCGCGCTGAAGGCGTTCGATCACCTGGGCGAGCGGCATGGCCGCGATGAAGCACAGGTCGAGTGCGCCGGGCACCGGCAGGTGGGCCTTGGGCTCGAACTCGCGCCCCTGCACATGCAGGTTGATCTTCTGATTGCCGAAGACAAAGGCGCGGCGCTCCACCGGCGGCGTGCCGCCGATGAAGCTCTCGAGGCGCATGCCCAGCACCCGGGTGTAGAAGTCCACGCAGGCCGCCTCGCGGGCGGTGGTGAGCACGAGGTGGTCGAGGTGGTCGATCATGCGTGGGCTCCGTGCCGAGAGGTCAGGCCTGCTTGGGGACGCGGTGCAGGGCGCAGATCTTGTTGCCGTCGGGGTCGCGCAGGTAGGCGAGGTACAGCTTGCCGCCAGGGCCTTCACGCACGCCCGGGGGGTCTTCGCAGGAGCGTCCGCCGTTGGCGCAGCCGGCGGCGTGGAAGGCGTCGGCCTGCTCGGGCGTGGCCGCCTGAAAGCCGATGGTGCCGCCGTTGGCATGGGTGGCCGGCTGGCCGTCGATCGGCGTGGTGATGGCAAAGGTGCCGCCCGGCGCGCGATAGAAGTAGCGGTTCTTGTTGGCCACGCCGGGGCCGATGCCCAGGGCGCCGAGCACCGCGTCATAGAACTTGCGGGAGGCTTCCAGGTCGCTCGCGCCGACCATCACATGACTGAACATTGCGTTCTCCAGGGGGAGGGTGGGGTTTCACAAGGGTGGCCATGGTAATCGAAGCCCGGGCGGCCGGCCCCGTCTGCGCTGCCGGGTGGCCTATCATCGCCTCAGCCGCAGGCCGGGGCCACAAGCCCCGGTCCGCAACCCCGCCATCGTCGTTCGACATCGCCCTTCCATGACACCCGATCGCCCGCTGCTGCTGAACGCCTTCGCGATGAACTGCGTGGGCCACATCAACCACGGGCTGTGGACACATCCCCGCGACCGCACCGCCGACTACACCGACATCGATCACTGGACCGGGGTGGTTCGCACGCTCGAGCGCGGCCTGTTCGACGGTCTGTTCCTTGCCGACATCGTCGGCGCCTACGATATCTACCAGGGTTCGCTCGACATCACCCTGCGCGAGTCGATCCAGCTGCCGTTGAACGACCCCATCCCGCTGGTGGGCGCGCTGCTGCCGGCCACCCGGCACCTGGGCTTCGGCATCACGGTCAATCTCACCTACGAGCATCCCTACCTGCTCGCGCGCCGCTTTGCCACGCTTGACCACCTCAGCCGGGGCCGCGTCGGCTGGAACATCGTCACCGGCTATCTCGACAGCGCCGCGCGCGCCATGGGCCTGCCCGCGCAACCCGAGCATGACGGCCGCTATGACATGGCCGACGAGTTCATGTCGGTGGCCTACCAGCTGTGGGAGTCCAGCTGGGATGCCGATGCGGTCATCCGCGATCGCGCCGCCCGGGTCTACACCCGGCCCGAGGCCGTGCGTCCGGTGCGCCATCACGGCGAGCACTACCGGGTGGAGGGGGTGAGCCTCTGGGAGCCTTCCCCGCAGCGCACCCCGGTGCTCTACCAGGCCGGCTCCTCGGGCCGGGGCCAGCGCTTCGCGGCGCGCCATGCCGAGTGCGTGTTCATCTCGGGCCAGTCGCGCGATGGCGCGCGCGCGCTGGTGCGCGGCCTGCGCGAGCAGGCGGTGCGCGAGGGGCGCCGGGCCGAGGACATCAAGGTCTTCATGGGGGCCAGCGTGGTGGTGGCGCCCACCGACGCGCTGGCCCAGGAGAAGCTGCGCGAGTACATCCACCATGCCAGCCCCGAGGCCGGCCTGGCGCACTTCGCCTCGGGCACCGGCATCGACTTCTCCCGCTACGGCATGGACGAGCCGGTGGCCCCGCCGGGCACCGGGCGCGCAGGCCAGGGCGACGCGATGCAATCGGCGGTCAAGCTCGTGACCGGCGGCCCGCGGCCGCGCACCCGCCGCGAACTGCTCGCCGAGATGGCCCTCGGGGGGCGCTATGCCCTGATCACCGGTTCGCCGCAGCGCGTGGCCGACGAGATGATCCAGTGGGCCCGCGACACCGGCATCGACGGCTTCAACCTCGCGCGCACCGTGGTGCCCGAGTGCTACGACGATTTCGTCGATCTGGTGGTGCCCGAACTGCAGCAGCGCGGCGCCTTCAAGACCGCCTATGCCGAGGGAACGCTGCGCGAGAAGCTCTTCGGCGAGGGGCCGCTGCTGCCCGCTCGCCATCCATCCCGCTCGATCAAGGCAAATCCATGAACGCCGATGAACTGCGCGCCCTGCAGGCGCCCCTGAAAGACCAGTACCGCCAGCAGCCGCAGGCGGCCTTCATCACCCTGAGCGCCGAGGGACGCCTGGGCGAGGGGGTGAGCTGCAGCGTGCAGACCGGGCAGGCGCTGGTGAAGGCCGGCTTGCATCCCGCCTCGGGCGGCGACGGCCTGTCGGCCTGCTCCGGCGACATGCTGCTGCAGGCGCTGGTGGCCTGTGCCGGGGTCACGCTCAAGGCGGTGGCCACCGCCCTGGGCATCACCCTGCGCGATGCCACCCTGCGGGCCGAGGGCGACATGGACTTTCGCGGCACCCTGGGCGTGGCCAAGGATGCGCCGGTGGGCCTGAGCGCGGTGCGCCTGAGCATTCGTCTGGATACCGACGCCTCGGCCGAGCAGATCCAGACCCTGCTGCGGCTGACCGAACGCTACTGCGTCATCTATCAGACGCTTGCGCGGCCGCCGGCGCTGTCGGTGTCGCATGAAGTGGCGCCGACCGCCTGAGGCGGGGCTCGCTCGCGGATGCGGGGTGCGCGCCGAGCGTGCTCGCGCTCACGGGGTCAGAGCGCGTTCACCGGGATCTTGAGGTAGGACACGCCGTTGGCTTCCGGCGGCGGTAACTCGCCGGCGCGGATGTTCACCTGCACCGCCGGCAGGATCAGCACCGGCATCTCCAGGGTGGCGTCGCGTCGGGTGCGCATGGCCACGAACTCGTCCTCGGAGATGCCATCGCGCACATGGATGTTGCCCGCACGCTGCTCGGCCACCGTGGTCTGGAAGTTCACCGCGCGCTGGTTCGGGGGGTAGTCGTGGCACATGTAGAGGCGGGTCTGTGAAGGCAGGCTGAGCAGTCGCCTGACCGAGCGGTACAGGGTTCGCGCATCGCCGCCGGGGAAGTCGCAGCGGGCTGTGCCGACATCCGGCATGAACAGGGTGTCGCCCACGAAGACGGCATCGCCGAACTGGTAGGCCACGCAGGCCGGGGTGTGGCCGGGCACGGCCAGCGTGTGCCCGACCAGATCACCGACGGCGATCGCCTCGCCGTCCTGCAGCAGGCGGTCGAACTGCGACCCGTCGGTGCGAAAGCCCGGCTCCAGGTTGAAGAGCCCCTTGAACACCGACTGCACGGTGGTGATGTTCGCGCCGATGGCGGTGCGCCCGCCGAGTCTGGCCTTGAGGTAGGGCGCGGCACTGAGGTGGTCGGCGTGGGCGTGGGTCTCGAGGATCCAGGCCACACTCAGACCGAGTTCCTGCACGCGAGCGATCGCCCTGTCGGCGCTGGTGTGGCGGGTGCGGCCCGACTTGGGGTCGTAGTCGAGCACCGGGTCGATGATGGCGCAGGCCGTGCCGGGGCCCTGGTGGACGAGGTAGGTGACGGTCCAGGTGGCGGCATCGAAGAGGCCTTCCACCTGCGGCTGGGTTGTGCGGTCGGTCATGGCGGTCTTCTTGATTAAGTAATTAATAATATATTGACGAATAAATTCTATGTCAATAGAATGTGCTCCTCGAATCTGAACCCGTCTCCGGTGCCTCCGCGACCGGACCGGTCCGGTCCGGTCCGGTCCGCGCCGACGCCCTGAGCCACCCGTCACACCGCCCACGCATCCGCCATGACCACCGCCACCCTTGATCTGTCCGCCATGCAGGCCGCGGCCGAGCAGGCCTGCCGCCTCATGAAGGTACTTTCCAACCCTGACCGTCTGCTCATCCTGTGCCAGCTCAGTCTGGGCGAACGGCGGGTGGGCGAGCTGGAAACGCTGCTCGGCATCGGCCAGCCCACGCTCTCGCAGCAGCTCACCGTGCTGCGCGAGGAGGGGCTGGTGGACACCCGTCGCGAGGGCAAGCACATCCACTACCGCCTCACCAGCCCGCGCGCCCTGGCACTCATGCAGGTGCTGCACGAGCAGTTCTGCGCCTCCGTTTCCTGACGCCCACAAGGCCCTGCCATGTCCATCGACTGGAACCACTTCACGCCCTGGGCGTCGCTCTCGGGCGGCGTGCTTCTCGGGGTATCCGCCGCCCTGTTCATCCTGCTCAATGGCAGGGTGCTGGGCATCAGCGGCATCCTGGGCGGCCTGTTGCCACCAAGGGCCGGCGATGCCGCCTGGCGCATCGCCTTCCTGCTCGGCATGGCCGCCTCGCCGATGGTGTTCGCGGCCCTCGCGCCCGCCGGCTTCATCGCCGCGCCGCGCATCGAGGCCAGCCATGCGCTGGTGGTGGCAGCCGGCCTGCTGGTCGGCCTGGGCACCCGCTACGGGGCAGGCTGCACCAGCGGCCATGGCATCTGCGGGCTCTCGCGCCTGTCGCCACGCTCGCTGGTGGCCACACTCGCCTTCATGGCCGCGGGCTTCGTCACGGTCTTCATCGTGCGTCACCTGATCGGAGGCATCTGACCATGCACCGCTTCA